>JBFYMA010000042.1:0-34732 GCA_041305085.1 Nanobdellota archaeon
TGGTAATGAACTTTCCCCTGGCCTTTATAAGAACTTCCTGGGCGCCTTTTGTGGTGAACTGCATCACAACGCTTGTAACATAGTTCATAAAAGGCTTTGTGCCTATAAATATAGAGTTGTCCTCAACCATTTTCTGCACCTCTCTCACTGTTCAGTCTTTTTCATGCGTGTTATTGCACCCGCAACAACATTTCTCATCTTTTTTGACGGCAAATCTGCAAATTTCTCTACAAGTTTCTTGTTCTGGTCAAAGTCTGCGGTAAAATCCTGAGAGTTATCCCTGAAAACAGATTTTGAGATGTTTTTGATAAGCTTGGTTTTTATTCTGCCCATTTCGCAAAGGAATAGGGTCTTATTTATAAAGATTTTCATGGACAAAAACCCTTCACCACCCTCCTAAAAACAATTCAGGCGAGCTCAACAGCAAGCTTTGCAGCCAGGTCTACGGTTTCAGAACCTATGCCAATAACTTCTGCAGAAGCCATATTCCTGAGGTTCTTCATCCTTTGGACTATGTACACCAGCTCTCTTGGAGAAATCCCTCCAGGAACCCCTGATTTTGAAAAAGAGCAGTCAAGGGCATCGAGGCTTATGGAAAATAAAAACCCTTTCTGTATGCTCCTCAATGCGCTCATGGCAGCGTCGCAAACATCTGCCAGCCCTTCAAAAGTAATTTCTCTTGCAGAAAACAGCTTTATGTTGTGCTGCTTTGCAAAGCCATATTCCTGTTTTCCAAACATTGAAGTCCCGAGCAGCACAATGTTTTGAGGATTCAGCTGGCTTTTTTCAACGCTTTCAGCCAGAAAAGCGCTTATTCTTGATGATACAGAAAAAAATCCCTGGTCCTCGCCGAATCCAATTTTGGCCTTGACTGAATCCTTGGAGTCAGAAAGAAAAACATCAAAGTTCTGCGAGGGCTTTTCTGAAAATCCAATGTTTGCAAAGCTGCCGTTTTCCTTTAAAAATCCTTTGGAGAGAATCTTTTTTATTTCCTCTGCAAGCCCTTTATCTTCAAAGCCAGGAATAATCATTCAAAAAAAGAAAATGCTTTGGTTTATAATTTTTGCTGTGTACTCAGCAAGTCGTATAGTTGACTTCTGTAAGCTCATTGTATGGGTATACAAGGCTTGCATCGTCCAGTTTTACCCATTCATAGATTTTTGGGGTTCCGCCAAAGCTGCACTTGTCTGCAGTGTTTTCCTGGGTGCCAAAGTATATGAAGTCAACAATGCTCCTGTTGTCAAAATATTTATCTTTTTCTTTGTTGATAATGTCCGGAATGTTTACCATGCTCTCTATACCATAGGGGCTCGGGGAAAGTTCGTTGGAAAACCTCATCACAAAGCTTGGAGACCTGTTGGATGCAATAAAGTATGTTTGGTCCAAAAATTGCGTAAAATTTGTGGTGTCATTGAATCCTGGATAGTTTCCTATAAACTCTGTGTAGGGATATTTCTTTACAGTTACTGGCAAGCCTATATTGACTGTGTAAAGAGGATCTTTCAGGTCTATTATTGGGATGTTTGTGAGTACTTTCTTTGTGAGCCTCCATGTTGCAAGGCCTTTGGTATCATTTAAGAATATCTCAAAATCAATTTTCATATCAACAGACCAGGGGTCACTTTGCGTCATAGATGCATTCAGCACAGTTGCATTAAACACTATATCTATCTTTTTTGAAATATTGTTGACCTTTTCCCTGTAGCTGTTGAAAGTGGCGTTTGCCATGAGCTCTGAAAATTCACCGCCAATGGTCCCATTCATAAATACTTCTATAAAAGTTTTTGAAGGATTAATGAAGAATCCCTTGCTTGTAACTCCTGAGACATTCTCATTTTCAGGGTCTGAAAGGTAGTCCTCCATTGCAATGAACGCCCTATATCCTGAAATGTATGATGCGCGGTCTGCATCGTTGTAAAAATCGTTAAGAAAGTCATTCATAGTAGTAATTCTTGTCTCTATTGCTTCCTGCTTATCCCTTTCAGTATACCTTGTCTGGGAAAAGAAAAGAATTGAAAGGATCATTGCAAAGACCACTGCTATTATTGTAAACGCAACCGCTTTTTTGGATTTCATCATCTCCACAGCCTCGCCTGCACAATTGACGGGCCCCATTGGTATGGAAGGCCTGTAACAAGTATAACATTTATTTCAAGGTTTGCAGCCTCAATATTTATGATTGTTCTTCCATCTTCATCAAAATCAAGGCTTCTCAAAAGCTCTATGACTGCAAAGTCATATGTACTGTCCAGGTCAAAGCCCCCTATTGAGGCATTTGTAAAGTTGCACTGTTTTGCTCCCTCGTAGTTCTCAGGAACCAGAATGTTTGCAAAAGAGCCATCCTCTGACTCAATGGTCCAGTTGCAGCCCTCTGTATCTGAAAGCACCAGGGTTCTTCCTGTTGAGGCATTGATGAGGCCTACGTATTGCAAAGAGTTGTTAAACGAGCAGTTTGTATTTACTGTCGGCTCATCACCTGTCTTTAATGAAATGTTGTTGAGCTGTCCTGGAATCAAAAGGTTTGAAGGGATCTGGACAGCAAAAGGATCTCCTATAGAGATATATGTTACAGCATTGTAGTGCGAAAGGTTAAACACTTCATGGCTGTTTATGCCTACGAAATCTGTCCAGTGGTGCCCTGAAAAAGAAGTTATTCTGGAATCAATGATTCTCAGCCCTTCAGGGATAAATATTTGGGGGTTGCAGCTTGAGAATTTTGGGCTCTCAAAAGTAAGGGATATCTCGTTTGCATGGGGCTCCTCAACAATTGGGTTGTATCCAAATTCTATGTATGAATCTGGATAAAGCGTTGATTTCTCATAGTCTCCTGTTGTTACAATTATCTGGGACTGCCTTGAGGAAAATCCCGTAAGAATCGAATCTGCAATGTCCTGGTAGATTTCTGCCAAGCCTGAAACATTGTTGTAATCATAAAAGTGGCTAGAATTATCGCAGCTTACAGAAAGGTTTAGGGTAAGCCTCCCGTCAGCGCTTACATTGCCAAATACAACAGAGAAAAGTGAAATGTTGTGCTGGTCGAAAAGGTGGCAGCTAATATTGTATGCTTGCTCTGCAGACAGCCCTATTGGCTGATGGTCTCCGCAAAGGTTTCCTGTAAAGCTGTCTGAAGAGTTTGGGCAGCAAGGGCCAGTAGTGCAACTGAGCCAGCATCCTGCTCCTAATCCATTCCATCCTGCTGTGCACGCTGTGGCGTCCCCATCGCTCATTATTACTATTGCTTTCTGCCTTCCTGCCATATCTGCCCGTAGCTCAAGGTCAAAATATCCTGTAACATTGTCATTGTTGAAAAGCTTTACTGCCAGAACATTTGCACCATCTGTAAAATTTCCCATACCAACACTTTGATTGATGTTCCATTCTGTGTGAGCATGTGGTGTGGAGCTGTCATTCGCCAGGAGGTTACCGTTGAGGTATACTTCTGTTGCATCATCAGATGAAACATATAGCCGGGCATTTGAAAATCTTGAAAGGCCGTTCAGATTAAACACATTCCTGTAATATGTATTGCCTGTTTTGTTGGCAACGGAAAACCTTATGTCATCAAAATAAAAGTATCCATTTTCATCATTTCCAGACCTCAAAAGTTTCCCTCCAAAATCTATGTAATACATTCCAGGCTGGGTTAAATAGTTTGTGATCATTGTTGAGAAATACCCTTCAAAGTCATCATCAGGATTATCTCTTGCAGCAATATCATTTGTTGGATCGCTTCCAGAAATAGGTGGTTGTCCTAAGTGGCCAAAATCTGCATTGTATCCTAGATATGCGATTCCTCCTGTTGTGTTTGTTATTCTTGATTTTATCCAAACCTCATCCTGAGGCTCGAATGCATCGCTTGTGCCTATCCAAGAATAATAAAATGAAAATACTGCATATCCTCCTGAAGAGATTATGTTGTACATTTCAGGAGTCACATTTATCTCAATCCCATATGCTCCTGATGCAATCTGGGCTCCATTGTGACCTGCAATCCTCATCCTGAGCATATTGTTTCCACCATTGGCATTGCTTATGTAGCCTGGTGTTGTAAAAGTAACTCCACTGCCAACTCCCCCATAAGTTCCATAGTTGCCATCCCATCCATCCAGTGTGTTTCTGTTTCCAAAGTTGTCTGTAAATGAGCCTGAAAAGTTAAGGGTTCCTGAAGTAAAGTCTGCAGGAGCTCCGGGAACGTCTCCATCATTTTCCCAGAGATTTGCATCGAAAAAGTCTCCAATGATAGTGTTTGCCATGGTATTGTAGCCAAAGGGTGTTGCTCCTGTCTCCCAGGATGCATCGTTGAACCATGGCTCGTACCAGTTTGCAGGAGGCGCAGTGAACTGGTAATCAATTGTAAACTTCCAGTCATCATCCTTGTGAAGCTGTGCAGGTGGAGGGTTTCTCAACATCTCATAGGCAGAGGCGACACCGCAGGCTATGCAGGTTCCTGATCCTGCCCCATACTGGTCTATCTCAAACTCAAGATCTGCAATATTATTGCTCAGTGGAAATATTCGAGAGGTTTCATCATTATACGCAACTAACCCTATCCTGTTCAATGTTGTGTTTTGCAGCACATCATTTACAAAAGTCTTGTCTGTGCACTTTGCCACACTTATTCTCTGGGTTGAGTCATCGTAAAGCATATCGCTGTCGCAGTCTCTTGGATCACCATCTACATTGTTTACATCAAACCTCCATCTCATGCTTCCGCTGTTGTCTGTTATAAGCACAATATCCCCAAACCCTTCTCCTCCTGTGATTATCTGCTGGAAGGATACATTTTCAAAGCCTATTCTTATCGGGACAGTTGTTGAGTTGAAATTATCATAATCCAAAGCAGAAAAATTGGCATCAGTCAGCGTGACGTCCATCTCTGTTGTTGAATCGTTGTCTGAATAAACAATTGTATTTCCGATTGTTGCATAAAATGTGTAGTTGCTGATCGTGTGATCAGCAAGATAGTGCAGCCTCAGCGTAAGGTTGTTCAGCTCCCCTGGAACATAGAAAGAGTCAAAAAGGTTTACTATTCCATAAATTCCCGGAAGATAGACTCTTGTTCTGTTTGTTCCGTAATCCAGCTCCCTGAATTCGTCTGTCTTATAGCTCAATTTTATATATCCTCCTGCAACGTATGCTCCGTTTACATTTGGAAAAGTCAGGGTGAAGTTGTTGAATCCTCCTGTCTTTGATATGGATGCGTTGCAGTGGGTTATGTCCCAAAAGTCAGAGGTCTTGTTGTCAGGCGTGGGAGCAGAAGGGTTAAACACTGTATCTCCTGAAGACTCCTCGCACTGGTTTCCGTTTATGAAGAGTGAAAAATCATTTCCTGCCTGCAGCTCCATCACTATGTCAGTGATGTTCTGTATTGGAGGGACAAAGAGCTGTCCTGTAATGTTTCCCTGACCCACAAATCCTCCAAAGTAAAGGTATACAGAACTTGGCTTGTCTCTTACTGTTTTGAGAAATGCGTCTGAAGTGGAGCCTGTCAGGGGCTTTCCTTTTTCTATTCCTGAAATCATTCTTCTGGATGTTATCTCGCTTGAGTATTCTCCTTTAGAAACATTGTACACAACATCATTCCCGATTGTCAAATTAAACCCGTATCCGTTTGGTATAATATCTTTCAGCACAGAATGTGCCAGTTGTCTTGCTTTTGTGTCCTGGTTTTTTGCCCAGAACTCCCCTATCTGCTCGAGCACAGAGTTGTTAAGGTTTGTTATGTTTCCACTCTGGATTTCCTGCTTTACAAAGCCATTAGTATCCCTTATTTCATATATCTTTATCTTTGCCATAGTTGCAAGTATGTCTCTTGAGAGAAATTCCAGGTTTTCTGTGCTCTGCTTGTGAACGTTTATGCTGGAAAAAAGCATAAGTGTCCCTACCAAAAGAACTGATGCCAGGAACGCGTCCAGCGTGAAAAGGAATGCTTTTTTTGTTTTTTGTTTCATATTTTTACACTGTTACTGGTCTAACCTCAATGACCACACATAAATATTCATTCTTGCCATCTGGCTTTCATACGGAAGGATTCTTACAAGCTTTACAAGGTTTTTTCTGTCCAAGCTTGCCTGTGTTACATTCCCGCAATGGGAGTATACATAAGGCTCTATTGCAGGAATTATCCATTGTGTCAGATTCATCACTCCTTCATATGGCTCTGAAAGAGCAACATCAGAGACATAAAAAACCCTTCCATGCCCATAAGCCCATGCGGCTATTGCTGGTTTGCTAGTATTTATATAATTAACTATGGTTAAAAAATTGTCAGGGTTTATTCTTGTAAGTGTTTTTTTATCTGAAAAGTTTATAAGGCTTGTGTTTGGAAAGCCAAAAAATTCTGCTGTAGAGGCATTGGCATATTTTTGCGGAGCAGAGAGGGATTTTGAAAAGTTCATGTTCAGGAAAGACTGGTTTATGTTCACGCTTTGAGTCAGGAAAATAGTGTTGCCTTTTTTTGTCCAGTTCTCCAGAACTTCAACAATCTGGCTCTCAGACAGGGAAGAGAACTGGTCAAGCTGGGGGTTTTCCATGAGCAAAAAGTTGTACTGGCTGAGCTGGGAAGGATCCAGCAGATTATCTATCCTTGTCTGGTCATACACATCTGCTGCCTGAAGACTGTAGATATTCATAAGAGCAAACTGCAGGTAGTCCTCATTTGTGTAATAATATGCAATCCTGTTTGGAGGGCTTCCAAGGCTCATATTTGTTGAGCCAAAACCACAGACCCCTGAAATATTCAGGTTTTTGCCCTGCTCATCCTCAAACATCACAAAATATTCAAACTGTGTATTAAGATATTGCTTGCTTTTTTTGTAGCCAATTTCTGAGAGGTTAAGAAGCTTTGAGAAATCTAGTTTTCCATCGCTTAGAAGGCCTATTTTTATAAGTGAAGAGCTTGTCCAGTTCTCAGGATACCCCTCAGATTTCAAGTGCTCTGAAATAAACGTTGCCTCCTGGTACATGTCCTGGAATATGTCTGTATTGTCTGCCTGGTTTATGAATTTTATTGAGAGAACTATTGCTAGCAGGAATATTAGCAGGCCTATTGTAAAATCCAGAGACCATGACTGGGCTTGTTTTTTCCTTTTTCCTGGTTTTATGATTCGTTTTTCTGTTTTCATCTTATTTTTCCTAATGCGATGTGGCGTTTATGCTTATTGCCGTCTGGTTTGTAATTATTTTATTGTACCCCTTGGAGATGTTGCCCTTTATTTCAGGAATGAAATATGTGAATATCATATCCTTGTAATTTATATAAAATGAATTATTAGTGTTTTTGAGCTCATAGTCTATGTTGTCTATTCTTGGAGGGACAAAAAAAACCCTTTCATAGCCCCTTTCAGAGCTTGCTGCAAGTATGAATTCAGACTGCAGCACATAGCCGTAATCCCTGAGCGCTGCATATTTTTGGTAGTTTTGCTGGCCGAGAAGCACTTCGTTTCCAAAAACAAGGAGAAGCATGACAAAAATTATTCCCATGCTCATCATTACAACAAATTCCAAAGATAACTGGGATTTTTTTGTTTGCATTTTTATCAGTTGGCTGAGTTTAACACTTGGCATTCTAATCTGTTGAATTATATATGAGTCTGCTAATCATCAATTATGGTTACATTGTTAGGGTTGGCCCTGATAGTGAGAACATGAAGCCCCTGAAATTTCTTTATTTCTCCGTCTATGGTTGTTGCTGCCCACTTTACAACTTCATAGTCGCCTGCAGATGATTCCACAAAAAAGCTTATTGAATGGTTGTTTATCTGCACATCTTTTATAAACTCTGGAAAATAAACTTTTATTGTTTTTGTGGAAGGCTCTCCCAGGTAATAGACAGAATCCACAGCTATTATTATCTCATCAGCTATTTTGTTTGTCTGGGCATACGTCACTTCCTCGTTTATGCTCTTGGACTGCGAATTGAATATCAATAAGAGCGGAAGAGTCATTGCAAGAGCAAACCCCACTATTATAAGATACTCAATGCTCACCTGGCCTTTTTTTTGGTTTTTAGCCATACCTCTACCCATAGATGAATTAAGAGCAAAGGAGTATATAAATTTGTTGTAACTATTCGACAAGAACAATAAAATGGCGACAAAGAACTGCAAAAAAAAACCGATTCAGCATATTCAGCCAATGTAGTTAACATCGTGCTGGTATTTGTGCTGGTATTTTGACTTTTTGGCTGTCTGTGCCCCTTTCAGCTGGCTGTCCATGGATTTTATCTCTTTTTCAAGATCATCAAAAGGTATCTTGAAGCCAAATCTTTGGTTCAGCTTTTTCAAAATCTCTCTTGCGCCCTTCAGCCCAAGATATATTGGATGCCCAAATGTTTCTGCAAGCATGCTCACCGCAGGGATCCCTTTTTTCTGGCTCACACCAAGCAAAAGTCCTGAAATTCCCAATATTGGACCGACCACGCCGTATATGTTGGATTCCATTTTAAGGCTTTTGTAAGAGTCAACAATTTTTTTGGAGTTGCCTGTAATATACACAAGCGGCTTTTCAGGTATTTCGTTCAGGCCTATTCCGCCAAGAGTTATTATGTGGTCTCCTTTGTTTTTTTTGAAGTGGTTTGCAATTATTTCGCAAAATTCATAAGAAGCCCTTTCTGTAACAGGCTGGACATCTCCTGTGAGAAACAAAAAGTCCTGGTTGTTTATTCGCTTGTAGAACATCTCAAGCTTTGGAAGCTCGACAAGATTGTTCTGCGAGATGAACACAGAATTTGGAAGATCATATGAATAGAACTGCATAATTTTTTTTGCCTTTGTCTTTTCAACAAGAAAATCCATGACAATCTTTCCGACGTTGCCTATGCCTGGCAGGCCCTCTATCATGATGGGCTTTTTCAATCTCGCTGTTTGAAACGTTTTTATTTCCCAATCCATCAAAAAAGGATGTCCAAAGAGTTATATAAATGTTTGGAAAATTCAATCAGAATACTTTGCCTTTCTCCTGTATTCGCCATATTTGTCTTCAGGACTGAATCTTGAGGGCTTGGGGCTTATTCGTTTTGCTCCGCAACTGCAGTTTTCATCCAAAGAATATGATCCGCATAAAGGGCATTTTAATATCTGCACCATTTTATTTTTTATCTATTTTTTTAAATTCAAACAATCCCTTATCCTGCTCAGTACACTTCTGCATCTCCTCAATTTTCTGGCTGAGCATTGTTTCAGCATTTTTGTAGTCGTCGCTTACAATAGAGATTCTGTACTTTCCTCCTCCTTCATACTTAATTGTCGTGTTCTTGTCGAGGTGTTTTGAAAGCGCTTTTTTTACAATCTCTACTCCGTTTTCCTGAAAAAAGACTATTTTTATTGTACCTGAAACAGAGACAGTTTTTGGCTTTATTTTTTCGAGAATTATTTTTTCAAAGCCTTCTGCAATGTTTTTAGGCACACCAAGGCTTTCCAGCGATGTTTTTTTCTCCACAACATCGTAAAAAGCTGTGTGCAAATAGGAATACTTTTTTAAAAGAGGTGTTGAGAGGATTTTGTAAAAATTGTTTATCTCGAGCTTGTTTGCCTTTGCATAGTTCTCGATTATTTTTTCAGCTTTTTGCTCCTGCTTAATCTTTTCAATAATCTTTTTTTTCTCCCTCTCATTAACTCTTCTCAGCGAGAGGTCAATGTATCCTCTTTCCTCGTTTATCCTTAGAACAACGCAGACTATAACTTTACCTTCTACCACATAATCCCTGATGTTTCTTATCCTTCCCGGACTTATCTCGCTGATGTGTATGAGCCCTGACTTGTCGTATTCGTTCAGCTTTGCAAATACAGAATTGTATTGTATGTTTGTTACTGTACAAAGCACAAATTCCCCTTCCTCCGGAAACCCTATTCTTTTCAGAAGCATTTTAAAATTATTTGTTTTATTCCAAAACTTCCAGGACTCTTGCCTTTATCTTGGCTTTTCCGCCTGAAGGCTCTGCCAATACTTTGCCGCACACAAGGCACCTTATTGCTGATGCTGCCTTGCCGAAAGCTATCTGCTCATTCTTGCACTTCGGGCATCTCAGCTTTATAAATTTTGATGATGGTTCGCGAATAATTGGTCTCATTCTTATATCAGCTCCACTTTTTTTGCCCTTATCCCTTTTCTCTGGCTGTGCTGTTTCTTGCAGACACTGCACTCATACCTGAAATCAGTCTTTTTTGTAAGCTTTTTTCCTGTTCTCTTCCATTTTGTAAGAGCAGGCTTGGATCCTTTTGTGCCAAGGTTTCCCATTCCTTTGCCAAACTCCCTTCTCTTCTTGCTGCCGTGGCTCAATGGGTGTGCAGAGCCAGGAGTCTTTTTTTTGGCAATCGAAACCTTGTGCTGTGTATGCTTTTTGCAAAAAGGGCAATGCCTCTTGACTGTCTTTGGAATTTTCATAGCCTCAAGGAAAAGGTGCCTATTTATAAAGGTTGCGGAGACTTTTGGGCTGTCCTAAATATCAAAAATGCTCTTACTTTCATTTATTTCGCAATCTCTTCAGCCCTTCCTTTTTGTATTAGAATATCTGCTATCTGCCTGGGAAGGTTTGCTACATCTTCTTCTTCATAAGGACCATACACTTCCAGCTCTGTGCCCAGAAACTTTGGCACAGGGTTTGTGAACCTGATCATTTTGTTCTCTTCATCCTGGTCTGCTGGCTGAACAGCAGCAGTCGGCCCTCTTTGCTCTTCTCCAGTATCTTCCTGCTCGTATGACTTTTTGTTAGTCTCGCTGCTTTCCTGGCTTGGCTCTTTTTTTGCAAATCCGTTGCGGGAGTTCATTGTTATTGATTCCAGCAGGCTTTCCCTTTTCTGGCTGAGGTTTTCTGTCAGCTCCTGGAAAAGCACCTGCTCTTCAGGAAGAAGCGCCCTTGTGTCCAGAATCTTGTTCTTGAGCCTTGCCTTGAACATAGCAAGGTTGACTATTTTTCGCTCCCTTCTTTCGTATAGCTCTTTTATTATTTTTTTTATGTTGGTGATCTGTATTCTTATTTTTTCGTGCTCGTCCATAAACTCATCTGAAGAGCTCTCAAGCAGGGCTTTTTTCTCTGCCAAGTAGCCAGCCACATTTTTATAGAAATCCTGGTCAAGCTCCTGAAGCTCGTCCCTGCTTTTCTCCCTCCTGAGGATGTCAAACAGGGTTTCATAGGTTATTATCACTCCCTCGCCCATAAAAAACAACGAATCATTGGTTGCTTTTATATTTTGCTGTGGTTTTCAGAAAATAGCGTTGAAAAAGTCTTTTATGCCATTCCAGAGCTCTGAAAAAAAGCCCTGTTTTTCTTCCTGCTGGCTGGTTCCTGTTCCAGTGCCTCCCATACTGCTGTTTTCAGTGCTTTGGTTTCCAGCTTGGGAAGCATTTTGTTCATCCTTCCCTGTTGTCTGATTCTGGCTGTCTGGAGGATTGGTTGCGTTCAGAACAGCTATTGTTTTTTCTGCAGAGTACTCGTAAAGCTGGCCCTGTATAATTGTTGATGCTGCTGTAACTATTTTTATCTGGTTGTCAGGGAAGTCATAAGGAATTCTCAGCTTATAAGAATAGGCTTTGGCGTTCTCATCCCTTTTGATTGTTGGCAAAAGTATTGTTGGCTTTCCCTGGACAAGCTCCAGCTCTTCAGGATAATAATCATCTACCTGAACATTAATAAGAGGGTCGTCCTTCAGGTTTTTTACAAATACTTCAAATGTAAACTCCTGGCCTTTTTCTATGTTTTTGGCGTTTGTTGTCTGTGAAATAGACAGCGAGCTGTTTATAGGCCCTACTGCGAGGGATTTTTTTGTATAAAAGTCAAATGTCTCACCTTCAAGTGTCTGGAATGTTCCGTTTGCTATTATTGGGATGCTGACTTTTTCATCTGTCAGGGATGCGTAGTATTTTTTTGAGAATATATACTCTTTTCCAGGCACAAGATTGTCCACTTTCAGGTTCTCATCAAAGTATTCAGAGTAAAAGTGCACATTTATGTTCTTGTATGTTTTTGTGTCGTCATCATTTTTCAGCACGAGTGTCGGCTCAAAAGGCTCTCCTGACCTTATGTCCTGGACATTCAGGTATATAGAAGGGGTTATTCTATCTGTCTTTATTGTATATTTGGTTTCTTCATAATCATAAATATATTTGTTTTTGGCAAAAATCCTGCTCTCAGCAGTTATTTTGTACTCCCCAGTGTAATCACCTCTTATTTTTATGGTGACGTCCCTTACATACCCTGGAGTGAGTGTGGTGTCCAGCACAAAAACATTCTGTGCCAGCCTTTTTAAGCCTGTGGAAAAAGTAAGCACCTCTGCCTCAGGAGGAAGAGTTATTGTTGTATATGTGCTTATATCTTTATCAATTTCCTTGTTTGTAATGGTATATTTGTAGTCTATTGGCTGCCTTATTGGAGGCTTTGAATTGCTCAATGAGGCTTTTGTTTCAAAAGGGCTCTTGACTTTGAAGCTTAGCTTGGAAGAGGTTGCATTTTGATTCACTCCTTCATATGTGTATGAAACAACTGCAGTGTTGTCTCTTGTTTTGTATTTTACAGGCCTTACTTTGTAGGAAAACTCTTTTTTCTTTCCTGGAGAAAGGGCTCCAAAGCTCCAACTGACAGTATTTCCAATAAACAATGCCCCTCCTGAAGCACTTACAACCTGCACATTGTCGGGCAGCTCATCCTTATAGATCAATGATTTTGCATCTTTCTGGCCTGTATTCTCTATGACAACAGTGACTACTCCTGACTCATCCTTTTCCATTTCTGTTGGCAAGATTGTTCTTTTTATTGTAATCTTTGCAGCAAGCTCCCTGAATTTGAGCTTTAGGGCAGGAGTCAGATGGTCAAACTGGTCGATTGTCTTTTTTTCCCAGTCTATCTCTGTAAAGCAGTACTCATCCAGGCTGTCAACGACACAATCTCCCAAGTCTATGAGAAATGTTTTTTCCCCATTTACTTTCAGCTTTATCTGCTGAAAATCATTGTATGCAACTATGCTGAAGATGTCATCTCCGACAAGAAATGTCTCGTAATTGTACTTCCAGCCGTCAAAGCTGTCAACTGCTGAGGAAAGCTGGGCTGCAAATATTATTGAATAGAACAGGGCAAAAAGCATAACAAGAATCAAAATCAAGCCTCTCTTTTTCATGGTAAAGCTTTTTGGGGCTGCAGTTTTATAAATATTTCGAAAAAGCCCAGAAAACCAATCAAATGAAATTAATTTTTTGAAGAAAAAAAGTTAAAAAAAGAAAAAAAAGGCTTTGTCAGCCTTATACTGTTTCAACCTGGATAGAGTTCAGGGTTGGTATTGAAACTGCGATTTCTGTTTTTCCAGCTGCGAATTCTGCTGGGTAGTCATCGTAGTTTGCAACAACTCTTGCTGCGCCTACTGTGTCGTCAGGATTAAATCCTGCAACCAATAGTGCATTCTGGCTGTCGTACCACTTTATCTTTGCTTTTCCTGCCTCAAATCCTTCTACACAGTTTGCTGGGTTACCCATAAGCTCAGCTGCTACATCGTTTGCACATGGACCTCCTACAACTATGTATGGCTTAGCTCCGCCAAGGTTTGCCTGTGCATTGGTGTCAAGGACTCCCAATCCAACTGTGATTGGCTTTATTTTGTCGTATGTTCCGGATGTTCCGCCTGCAATGGCGCTCTCTCCTGGCACAATGACAACGTTTGCCTTCAGCTGGTCTTTTGGTATCCAGAAGTTGAACTCATCAGATGCTGAGCCAGCTTTTGGATCTGCAATCTTTATACCATACTTTGAAAGCAGGTCTTCGTCCAATCCGCCTTTGTTTGTCACTGATGTCAATGGGGTTGCGTCGTTTCCGTAGGTTATATCTGTATCTTCCTGGTCATCTGCTGCTCCAAATCCGTCAAAGTCGGATCCGTCATCTCCAAGGTCGATCCATAATGCATCGTTGTCAGCAAGTGAGCTGTCTGGAACCAATCCAAGCCACAATGTGCTCTCTGCTGCGCTTGCGTTTCCCCACAATACCAGTGCAAGGTCTGGGCTCTGGGTCTTGCCGTAGTCTACGTATGCAAAGGTTATGTTGTCGTTTACGCTGTTCAGGGTTTCGTTTCCTGCGTTCTTTATTCTGTTGTAGTCGTTTGCATCTTTGTAGAACACACCTACTTCTGCGCTTGTCAGCTCAAGGTAAACAGTGTCTGTCTTCACAGTTGTGGTCCCTGTTTTTTCGTCAAGGCTGTTCCTCTGGATTACCAGGGATTCTTCCTCGCCTGTAGTTATGACAATTGTTTTTGCGTTTGCAGGGCCTCCACCGTATGTGTCCAGCTCAACGTTTGTCTCTGTGCCTACATCAAATGTCATGTAGTCGTCATCTCCAAGCGTCAGGCTCTCTATTCCTAATTTGACAAAGTCATTAGGGAATGCATAGAATTCTCCAACTCCTGCTGGGTCTTTGTTTGCACCCTGCCTGTCAAAGTCGTTTTCTATACACAAAACCTGGCCTGTTGTGCTTGTCAGTGCTGAAAGTTTCCACACCCAGTCTGGGTCTCCTTCATCTTCTCCGATGAACTCTTCCCCGTTGCTGTAGGTTTTTGTGGTGTCGCTTCCAACTATGAGGGTTGCAGAGTCGAATTCGATTCCGTCCTCGTTAAAGACATCTCCTGCATCAATCTTTACCTTTATGCCATTGATTTTTTCAGTTGATCCTCCTGCAGTTACTGTTCCCTGCTGGCCATCAACATCCACAACTGCTGCGCTGGTTCCTGTCTTCACAAGGGTTACTGTTTTTCCCTCAACAACAGTGCTTCCTCCTGCCTCAAGATAGACTTCTTTTCCTACCTGTGCTGTTATCTGGTCAGCAGCTCCAATACTTGTTATCTCAAGCGTCTGCCCCAGGAAGCTAATCTTTATTGGGTCTGTTGCAGCTGACAGGTTTACAAGCTCATCAATCTCGTAGCAGTATGTCAGTGTATCTTTTGCTGCTGTAAGAACAACGTCCTGCTGGTAATCTTCATCATTTGATGGAAGGCTTGTTGTTACTGTGAGAGCTCCAATCTGGATCTCGTCGTGGACGTTTATTGTGTCGTCTCCTACTTCTATTGATGTGTCCTGAAGCACAGAAAGGTCATCATCAAGGTATTCAGAGTCAAGGCCTGGTGTGGTCAGGACGCTGTTTCCTATGATTATCTCTTCTGCATCTCCGTCTGACACGCTTACTGTGCTTGTTGATACCTGCACTTTTTGCGTGGCTGCCCTCTGAAGGCTTGTAGAAATGTCAAGCGCTCCCAAAAGGTCTGCGTTGCTTGCTGCAGCTCCTACAACGATCTGGCCGTTGAAGTTGCCGTTGCTATCAATAAATATCGGCGTTGGGTAATCCCCCAAGTCGTATGCTGCTGCGCCCATTACTGTTGCTCCGAGCATAACTGCTCCGGTTCCAAGCGCAACTAGCCTCTTTATTGCGTTTTTTACTTTCATTGTTTAAACACCTCCGTGTCTTCTTTTGAGACCCGTATGTCTTCTTTGTTGGTTTTTCGTGCACATATATAAAGTTTGCGCTCTGACTGTATTTGGCAGTCATACTTTGTGCCTTCATATATCTGCGTAAAGCTAACTATTCTTTGATGGTCAATATTTGTTTATAAAGTTTTTGGTGGCTTTTAGAGGATAAAAAATACATTTTTAGAGAAAAAGGCTTTAAACACTCGTTTTCAGCCATTTCAGACATTCATCATCGTCCAGTAAAAACATCTAAATTTGAGGCAAAATAGCAAAAATTATAAACTACCTATACCTATTCATCAAAAAAAGGTAATCATTTAAGATTACCAAAATTAAATTATAGGTATATAAAACCTGCAAAAAAAATACATTCACGACGGTAAAATGAATAAAATATACAAATCATTCTATCAGCAAAGGGTTTTTACCCTCAAAGAAGCCTTTGAACTGACAAAAAACTATCAAGTTGCAAAAAACGAGATTCAAAGGCTGAAACATAAAGGGCTTATAAAGAGAATCCTGCCAGGCATATACCACATAGTGCCGATGGATTACACTCTTTATGCTCCCGAGCCCCTGCTTATAGCTTCAAAGCTTGAGAAAAAATCCTTTTTTTCCTTATTTTCTGCACTCCATATACACGACCTTGCAGAAAGCAAAGAAATATTCATTTCCTGCAGGAAAAACAAAAAACTCAGGATATACAGCACAACCTATAACCTTGTCAGGACGAAAAGATTTTTTGGAGTAGAGGAAAAAATTATTGGAAACCAGAAGGCAAAGGTTAGCGACATAGAACGGACGTTTATAGACTGCCTTGATAACATAGAGCTTTTCGAAAGCCTGGAAGAGTTTGCAAGAATCATGGGAAATACAAAGCTCAACACAAAAAAGCTCTTTGAATACCTTAAAAGATACGGCAAAAAAAAGCTCTGCAACTATGCAGGCTATTTTCTTGAAAAGCTCAAAGGGTTTATGGGAATACAGGACAAAGAGCTCGAAAAGCTGCAAAAACTACTTGGAAAAAAAGTCTATTACCTCCAAATAAGGCCCAAAACAAGGTATTCCAAAATAAGGGAGAGATTTGCAGGAGCAAAACACCGCTATGTAAAGCAGTGGAAGCTTGTGGTGGTAGAGTAATCAATACAGAGAAAGTTGGTTCAATAGATTATCCTGCCCTTATTTTGCCCAACATATGCAAGAAGTGCAGCTGTTGAGAGCAGGTCCTTTGAGTTATGATCCAAAACCCTCAAAACATTATCTGTGTTGCCAGTTTTCAGGAAATCTTCGTATACCTGACCAATTTCATCCCCAGGGATGTCCCCTTTTCTTTTGTAGCCAAATATTATTCTCTCAAAAGTAAGGAGCTTGTTGTCTGGAAAAGACTTTTTTGGAAATTTCTTTACCACATTCAAAATGTCCAGGTGGGCAGGCAACTCAGGCCTTATATAATTCGAGATCATTCTCTCCCTTAAAATCTTGTAGTCATAGGCTTTTCCATTAAAAGTTACCGCAAGCCTGGCTTTTTTGAGAGCGTCTGAAAAAGCAAAGAGTGCAGGAGCCTCCTCTTCTGGAGTGCTGCAAAAGTATGAATTGACAGCAAAGCCATGCTCATAATGCAGCATTCCTACTAAAAAAGGCATGCTTATAATCCTTGAAAACCTGTTTTCAGATGGTGCAGCGCACTCCAGGTCAATAAAAACAATGTCATCCAGCTTCAGCTTTTCTGCAGGAAGCTCATCCTCTACAAAACACTCAAAAAACTGCCTGTCTTCCAGCAGGTCTGTTATGATGGATGAGTTGCTTTCCAGATAAGAGACAATGCTTGCAGGCTCTAATTTGGCTATGCTTTTCCTGAAAACCCCATATTGCCCTTTGCTGTTGGACTTTTGGCTGATTGAGCTTATTTGCTGGCTGGATGAAGCTGAGCTGCCACCAATATATGTGAATATTTTTGGACTCTTTTTTTGTTTTTCATAAAGTGTCCTTCCAAGCTCTGAAATAGTCTTTATTAGGTCAACATACCATTCCAGCTTTGGAAGGTTCGAGTAGGGCTGAAGCCTGTGAGGCTGGGTTGCTGCCTGATCATAAATATCCATTATACTATAGGGCTCTCTCAGGCTTGGCGCGGCTCTCCTTAACTCGTCAAAAAAGCCTTTTTTATCCAAGTTATTCATAAGGATTTCAAAGTATTCCCTGAATGTTTCATAGGTCAAAACAGGAAACCCGTCACTTTCCAGCACTAAAACAGCTTTTTCTACAAGCTTTTCAGGGCTGTGGAGCACAAACGTTGCCCCTTCTATGTATTTTGCGTCTTCAGGATTTTTAAGGGTTTCTTGAGAGCAGGAAGGCAGCCAGACTCTATCTGCAGGCTTTTTAAAAACAAAACCCAGTTCAGGATTGTCAATATATGCTTTTCTCATGCTGGCCAACTTACTGTTAGCAGGGTTCACAAGCCCTGTTTTTATCTCAACAGCCCAGCCTTCTCCAAGCAAAAGGTCTGGATGCAGAATGGTATTTTTGATGAAGTTGCTGTTTGCATAACCCAGCATTGCAATCCTTTTCTCAGGCTCTGGATGAATATATTTTATTGAGGGAAAATACCTATAAAACTCTCTGGATTCAAAATCGTTTTTCAATGAATCCTCCAAAGCCCTTGCCCAGTAGAGCAGAAATTTTGTAAAATGCTCTCCAAGCCTTCCAAAAATTTTTGCTTTTCCATAACCACTCCTTGCAAAATGAAGAGAGCTTATGCCAGTTAGCTTCTCAACAAAGTCTGTAAAGCAGGCATCAACATCCAAATTTAAAGACCTTTGGCCAGGAATATTTGAAGAAATCTTTTTTGCTCCTAGCAATGCTTGTTTGTAGAGTGTATCCCCCACATGATTATCTTTGCTCATTGAAAAGCTTATGTCCTGACCTGAAAAATATCTTCTTCTCAACACTTTCCCTAAATCTTCCTTTCCTATAAATACTGATTTTTTTGAGATAAAATGGTAAAGGTTTTTATTTGCTGCATCATCTTCAAACAACTCTATATGAAGTTTTTCTATTCTTTCTCTGAGAGTTGCGGGCTTATCTCCATTTCGTTTACGCTTCAAAACTGTCTCAACAAGAGGATTATACTTTTTTCTGAACTCTGTAGGTGTTAGCAGGGTTAATTCTCCATTGAGTGCCTTCATGACTCTTGAAAAAGAGTACTCTTTAAGCAGCAGATTATCAAGTTTTTTATCTGCTTCCTTTGCAAGATATTTAGGATTCACATACTTCCAACCTAAAGCAGTTATTCCCGTTTCAGCGCTTCTGCTTCCACACTCAATGAATCCTCTAAACCCTAAATATTGATTCAAAGTTCTTTTTTTGAGTATTTCAGAAGAGTTTATAGGCTGGCCTTCTGGAAAGCCTGCATCAATCACCATCTGTCTTATTTTTTCATCAGGAGGAAGAAAAAAATTCTTGCCACCATAGCTTATTTTTACTGTCTTCTTGTTTTCTGCCAATCTACCCACCAATATTCAACTTGTAAAAAACAGAAAACACTTCAAGTATTTATTGTTTACAGTTTATTGGAAGAATTATAAGAATTATTATTCCTGCTCTTTTTGCCTGATCCTTAGCAACGCTCTAAGGCTGGCTTCAAGGTCTTTGCCTTCAAGTATTTTTGAGTGGATATCTGCTATTTCTCCTGAGTAGCGGAACTCTTTTACCTGTTTTATGAGCACATCATACCTTTTAATGGATGTATCCTGAAGCGGTGAAAAGACTATATCTGCGAGCTGGTCAATCAGGCTGTCAATGTTTATTGGAATATTCTTAGAGTGGTTCACAACTTTGTCCAGCAAAAGGCCTGATTCTGTCTTGAAAAAAAGGTTTTGCTGGCTGTTCCCATTGGAAGCAACAACCCCCATCTCCCTTGGAATCTTGTCAGTGCTCATGATGTATGAGTATATTGCTGCACGCTCAGGAGTGCTGAACTTGTCAAGAGCAAGGTTTGTTGTCTTTCTGAGGTCCGGCCATCTCATCAGAATGTGCAAAAGCTCGTTTTCTGCAGACTGTGAGGGGTTTATTGTGTAGAGAATTTCAGGCTTGAGGTCTTTTTGCTCCTTAAAGATGTGGTAATAAACAAATTTTGGGTCTGTGCCTATTTTTTTTGCAAGATCCTCAATGTAAAAGCATCTCAGCAGGGAATCCCTTGGAGCCAGGATTATGCCAGTCATCTGCTCCACAATCTTTCTCCTGCTGTCAGGCGTTGAGGCGTCTGTCTGCTTCATGATATTCTCAAGTGCAAACCCAAAAAGGTCTTTTTTGTTTTTTTCCACAAAACTCAGAGCCTTTTCAGATCCAACAGTCCTTATGAACTCATCAGGGTCTGTTTTTTCAGGCAAAAGAACTATTTTTGGCGAGAGCATATACTGCAGGAGCTTTTTTGCATCTTTCAACGCTGCATTTATGCCTGCAGCATCGCTGTCCCTGCAGACAACAGGCTTTCTTGTCAGTTGAGCAATTGTTCTCGCCTGGTTGTCTGTGAGCGCAGTCCCACCTGTTGCCAGGGTATTTTCTATTCCATGCTGGAACCATGAGATAACATCTGTGTAGCCCTCCATCAGTATAATATCGCCTGTTTTCCTAAAATTAATATCTGAGGTTGGCCTGAGAGCCTGGGCCAGCCCGTAAAGCATCGAATCTTTTTTAAAAGCTATTGTTTCCCCTGTGTTCAGGTATTTTATATCATCTTCTGGGTCAAGAGCTCGCCCTGCAAACCCCACTATCTTTCCAGTTCTGTTGTGTATTGGGAACATTATCCTGTTTCTGAAAAAATCATAAATATCATCTCCATAATCAGAGAGCTGAGTCTTTTTTCTGACAAGCCCTGCATTTAACAGTGTGGCTTTGGAAAAATTATCTCTTAAATAGTCTATGAGTGCATTCCATGAGCCTGGAGCAAACCCTATGCCAAATCTTGAAATCATCTCATCATTAATCTTTCTGGTTTCTTTTACATAGGCCAGTGCATCAGAACTCCTGTTGAGATAATTAGAAAAGAATTTTGCAGCAGACTCGTTTGCAGAAAAAATATCTGCCATCTTTCTGTTCTGCTCTTTGAAAGTTTTTCTGTAGCCTGAGATGCTTACACCTGCTCTTTCAGCCAGAATAGCCAGGGCATAGGGAAAACTTACTCCTTCAAAATGCTGGACAAGCTTGAATATATTTCCTCCTTCTCCGCAACCAAAGCAGT
The DNA here is from genome assembly GCA_041305085.1 of Nanobdellota archaeon. Taxonomy (GTDB): domain Archaea; phylum Nanobdellota; class Nanobdellia; order Woesearchaeales; family UBA9642; genus SURF-58. Next base: position 20,672 of record JBFYMA010000042.1, read on the forward strand.
AAAAACTGTTTGAGTCCCTAAAGACAATAAAAGAAGGAGTTTTTTCAGTGTGAAAAGGGCAGAGCAGCTTATAGGTGTTGCTTTCTGTCATTTTAATGCCTGTGTTTGGGAAGTAATGCTCTAAAATATCTTTAATCGGCACTCTTCTGCTTATTTCTTCCAGCTCTGGATTAGCCATCAAAAACAGAAACAACTATGTCGTTAAAAAGATTTTGGCAAATCTTCAGAAACGTTTTAAAAAACAAATGCATTCCTGCAACAATGCAGACCAATCAGCAGGCATCAGACATTTCAGTAATTGCAAGGCAGGGATTTTTTTTCAGAGACCCAAAATCAAGAGCCATTGCAAGAGAAATAATGCAGCTCTATCCAAGAGAAACAGGGGAAGCGCTGCAAAAAGAGCTGGATCTTGCTGCAATAGCGCTGACAGACGCCAGGCACAACCCGCGTTATCCAGAAGCCAATAAGGTCTTTTATTCCAAAGGCATAACAAGCCCAAAGATTGTGTGGGAGTACTTCGCGTATCTAAAAGAGCTTGCAGAAGAGTACGGCATAAAGACAACAGTAAAAAAGCTTCCTGAAATTTTCCTGGATGCAAAGCAATACACTAGCCCAGTTCCAGAAAATGAATTTAGGAAAGTTGCTGAAAGTGAGGGTTTTGAATTCAGGGGCTACGATGTTTCAGACAAAAACATGGCAGATATTCTGGTTTTATACCACAAGCGCTTTAATTATGGTGAAAGGAATACTCCAAAAATAGTCGAGCTCACAAAGAAGATTCTGAAACTTGATGTTAATACTGCAGAATGCTTTCTGAAGATGGAATCAAGAGAAGCGCTTGGAGTAATGGGAGGCCACAACTCTTCAACAGAAGAATATAATCAAGCACTCGATTACTATGAATACCTCAAGGAACTTCAGGATTATATCATAGAAAAAGAAGGAAATAAATAATGCGGGGAGGAGGATTCGAACCCCCGTAAGCACTAAGCTAACAGGTATCCACTGGGCACAATGCATAATCCATTACTCTGTGCACCAGCCTAAGCCTGTCCCGTATGGCCGCAAAACCAGCCACGTTTTTTTGCTGGCTTTGATTGACCGCTCCGGCATCCCCGCAAGGATTTGCTGAGAATTATTGAAAAAGCGCCTTATTTATATATTCTTTTGTTTAGAAATACATTGATTCAGTCAATGCTTAATCAATTCTTCCAACAAGACTTCTGCTGATTTGATCTTTTCGTAATCTTTTTGTATGCACAGCCTTGCTTTTATACCTTGGTTATTATACCAATCATTGAATGAGAACAAAAAAGAATTTGTATCGCTGGAATAGTCAAACACAGGAACAGACAAAAAATGGCTGTTTTCAGCCCTTAGATGCAGCCTGTACGATTGTTTTAGCATGGATTTTGAAAGAGGCTTTTTTTCTGGCTTTTCCAAAAAATAGTCTTTTGGAGTCTCTAATAAAAATGAGAGAAGTGCATGGCTTGCGCTTCTGAAAGAAGATATTTTGGTAAACTCATTCTTATGAACAAAATCAATGCTTGCAAGGGTCGGCTTTTGGTAAAGAAAGTGCAGTTCAGGCTTTTCAGATATTGCCTTTTCCACATCCACAACATCAAAGTGCATGGAAAAATTAAGCTCACCAATTTTTGCAGCAAAATACTCTCCAAATATTTTCTGAGAAAAAGAAGAGCTTGATGCCAATCTCATAAGCTGTTTGTCCTGGAAATAAATGTCTCCCAGCTTAGCCCAAGTATTCATGCAAAATTGTTCTTCTCCTGCCATTCTAACCAGCAGAATATTTTTGAAGTATAAAAATATTCAGAACACTCTACTTTCTTTCGCCGCTCTTCTTTGTCTGCCAGGAATAGCTTCTTTTTCTTGCGCTTTTTCCGTAGCCGCAGCTTGAGCATATGCCTGTCTTCTTGTGGAAGCTGGTCTTGCCGCACCTCCTGCAGGATATGTGCAGCGATTTGTGCATTTTTCCCCTGGATGCTGTTCCTTTTGTCATGTTTCCACTTTTTGCTTATTCTGGTGAGAGAATCGTGATTGTGTCTCCTCTTATGAAAACAACGCCAAGCTTTCTCTTAAGCTCACCATCCATTCTTTCTTCGGCGTTTTCCAGCACACAGTTTATGTGTATATCAAATGCTTTCAGGATTCCAACGTATTGGCACTTGTTTTTCAGCTCTACAATTACTTTCTTGTTTCTTGCATTGTTTAATGCGTCCAGTGGTCTTGATGCTTCCATCTTTGTTCCCTCCAAAAAAAAATTTAATGTTAAATCATTATTTCTGAATTGTTTATAAAGGTTTTTATTTTTTTGCGACTGCCTTGTCCACAACATTCACAGTGTTAAACAATACATGGCCTGAATACTTGTCGTCAAAAACAGTTTCTATGTTGTTTACTGATATTTTTTTTGCAAAGAGCGGGCTGTTCAGAACAAAAGTATCTCCGTATCCTCCTTCAAACCCTATATGGAAGCCGAATTTTTTTGAATCATCCTCAAGCTGTGCAAAATTTTCTTTTGTGATTTTTTTGCCCAGCCATTTTGATAAGCCGTCGCTTGCAACCTGTGTGAGCATTATTTCATAACCCTTGCTTATCATTTCTTTGAACACCTGCTCGTGGTCCATACCTGCGTGGGCTGCAAAAACCTCTACCCCTATAACTCTCAAGGCTTTTTGCACAGACTTTATCTGGGTCATCTGAAGCCCTGTTCCTCCAAGAATTACTGCATCAACAGGAAACTCTTCCTGGTTATCTTTTACAAATTCCTTAACAAGCTCTGCCTCTTTTTCAGGGTCTGCAACATCGCATCCAATCAGGAAATGCTCCAACTCGAGAAGCTTTGCCTGTATTGGCGTATGCTCAACTGTTGCAAAGTGAAACAGGTAGCAGTCTTTGCGCGATGGCTTTACACTCAAAAGGTACTGGATGTTCCACCCTTTTGATTTTGCAAACTCTACAGCGTAGTTAGAATCTTTTCCTCCTGAAAAAAGTACGGCAATGTTCATGCTTTTCATGGAAAAAGGAGTTGTTTATAAAAGTTTTGATTTAAAAAATCGTGCTGAGCGTCTATTACAATCAAATCAAACTGCTTCGAAATATTTATAAATGGACTGCTTTTCCTCAATGATTATGCCAATCACACAGGAAAGAAGCAAAAGAAAGCCTTCAGGAGGAAGGTACAAGTCTGTACTGTTCAAAAAAAGGCTTTCCCAGAAAGGAAACTCTCCCACCCATACAAGGCTTAATGAAACAAAGGTAAGGACGCAGAGAACAAAGGGAGGCCATACAAAGTCCATGCTTGCATTTGCAGACAAGGTATTTGTTTTTGACCCAAAGACAAAAAAAACAATGGTTGAAGAAATCAAGGCAATAGTCGAGAATCCTGCAAACCCCCAGCTTGTCAGGAGAAACATAATAACAAAGGGAACAATTGTCGAGACTGCAAAAGGCAAAGTAAAAATTACTTCAAGGCCAGGCCAGCAGGGAACGCTCAGCGGAGTGTTTGTGTAAATATTTATTTCTGTTTTTATTAAGTTCTGTTTTTTACTCTCTTATTTTTTTTTAGCTTATTTTGTTTTCTCCATGACTGCACACTCTGGCTGGAGCAACAGCCAGGCATGCATCGCACAGGGACTGCGCGAATAGTGCCGGGCTCTGCCCGGTCTTCACCCTCCTCCGGCGGGCTTAAGCCACGCGCAGCGTGGTCATAACAGTCATGGCAAAGCAATCAATCATACTATCTAACATCTGCTTAACATCTGCTATTAAACACTTACTATTTAAAATATTCGCTCTAATCAAACCACTCAGAATTTACACAGTAATCTCAGCCAATCCTTTGATGTCTGCAGGGTTTTCCATGCCGTCTATTGCATAGCTTCCTGAAAATGTGTGCTTGCCTGGAGGCAGATTTATTGTGTAGGAGTATTTCCTGCTCTCTGAAGCGCCTATAACCACCTGCTTCAGGCTTTTTCCCGATGACTCAATGTCTGACTTAACTATTTCTGAGCTTTCAGGAAGCTTTTCCTCAAAAAAGTAATACTTTGCATTAGCTGGCAGCACAACGCTCAGCTCAACAACCACTTCGTCCTGTTGTTTCTGGATGCTTCTGTAAACGCCCGGCTCTCCTGTCTCTACTGCTTCTTGCATTGCTGCCTGTTCTTGTTCTCCGGTTTGCATCGAGTTGCTGTGAAGCGTTTCAGGCTGTGAAGCGCATCCAGAAATAATTATTGAAAAAGCGAAAATAATAAGAACTGCAAAAAAGAAAAAAAATTTGTTGTTGTTTTTTCTGTTGTCCATTTTCAGATTTTCCCATAAGGATGATACTCATCGGTCTTGTCTTCATGCTTGTTATGGTGCTCATGCTCGTGTTCATGGTGGTGCTCATGCTCTCTGTGCATCTCTACATGGCCATGGCCTTTTGCATGGTGCTCACTGAAGGCTCCTCCTCCGCCAAGGTCTTTTTTGTTTCCCTTCTTGATGAAAACAAACGCTATCACAGCCACTGCGACTGCCACAACGAGCAGTATGAACAGTGTCAATGGGAACTTCTTTGTTTCCGGCTCAGGAGTTAGCTGCTTGTTTGTAGTATCCAGCAGCACTTCCTCTTCTGATGTTGCGTAGAGCTCTGTGCTGAACTCATCTATTGTATCTCCTGAAACCTCTCCATCAACATCATAGGTTATTGTCACTTCTTCTGAAGGGCTCAATACATCGAAGTAAAACATGTATTCTGGGTCAGGGTTCACAACTTCATATTTTCCGTTTGTGGTCACAGTTATGCTGTCTGCGTTTGCTGCAAATGATTTTGGAACCACATCATACACTATAAAGTCTTTTATCTTGTACTGCTCCCTGTTCTTTATCTTCAGCGTTGCCTTTGTCCTGCCCTCCTGGGTAACCATGCTTCTTTCTGCATCTACATTGCCTGATATTGCCTCTGACAACCCCAAAAGGTTGCTTATTGCGCTGTCGCTGAGCTTTCCTGCCAGCAGGACTTTTTCTATTGCTGCAAGAAGCTTTTCATTTCCTTGCAGCCCTTTTCCTGGAGGAATGCTGAACTTCTTGCTCTTTATTGCAGGCGTCTTGTCCTGTGAAGTCTGGTTCTGCTCCTGGGTCTGGTTCTGTGCCTGAGAGGTTGTTCCTGTTCCAGCTCCACCTCCTCCAGAGCTGCTGCCTGATGAGCTGCTTGAAGAGCTGCTGCTGGAGCTTGAGCTTCCAGATGTTATAGTTACAGATATTGCTCCTGTCGTGTTTGCTGTTGTCATGTTGTTGCCAGGCGCATCACTGCACGAGATGTAGTATGGCCCTATGCTGCTGGTTGATGTATATGCAACATTGAATGAGTGGGTTGTTGTCATTGACCCGCTCATCAGGGTTGCCCCTGTTGTGTTGGATGAATTGAATGCTGAAGTCTTGTACCAGCAGGTTGCATAGCCATCTGTTAAGGCAACAACAGTTGCTGTTCCTGAGGATGGTGCATGGGAAGTGTTGTACGCAGTGATGTTTGTAATTGTTGGCGCAGTTGTATCAGATACGCTGAAGTTTATCACAAAGGAATCATTGTTGCCGTATGCATCTGTAAGGTTGACTGTGATGTTGTAGTCTCCGTTTGCAAAGATTCCTTTATAGTCATCAAAGCTACTCCAGTTGAGTGTTCCGTTCAGCTTTGTGCTGAAGTCTGTGCCGTTGCTCAAGCTTGTCCATTCTCCATCGTTTACGCTGTATGTCGCGTTGACCTCCTCAGTTACTGAAAAGTTGAGGTAAACATCCGATCCTGTTGCAAGAGCTGTGTTGTTTTCAGGGGAAGTTACTGTTGCCTCTCCCACAATATTGTCAAGCGTTATGGACACGCTTGAGTAGCTGTCAACATACACTGTTATGTTTGTGGAGCTGTTTGTGTAGCAGTCAAGGTCGTCTGTTCCAGTAAAATTATTGTCTGGGCACTGTGATAGCTTTGTGCATGGGCTCTCTTCTGAATCTGTGCAATAGTACACATAGCTCCATGTCAGTCCTGTTGTATCAAACACTATCTCTCCATAATAGTCCTCATCATCCACAAAGTCTGATATGCCAAGTATGCCGACAGTTGAGAGTGCACTGCTTCCAAACTTTGTGATGTTGCCAGAGGCATTTGTGCTTTGGTTAACAATAGTGAAGTTTGCTCCCCAATTGACGTTGAGGCCTGGGAAGTTCTTGAGCTTCACAGTCGTGTTGCTGATATTTCCTGTCTTGTTCACTTTTACTGTCAGCGTCAAAGTCTTGTTTGTGAGGTTTAGCGTATGGTTTGCTGAGTAGTCAGTGGAATCATTGCCAGTAAGATTGTATCCAAATGTTCCTGAGTTCTGTGCAAGGAGCTGTGCAAGCTTTTGCGAAGCGTTCACAAGAGTATTGACAGTGAAGTTCACATAGCCATAGCCAGCATTGCCTGCCTCATCATAAACCCTTACTCTGACTTTGTGCTTTCCTGCGCTCAGGTTTGTGAGGTTTGTGTGGTTGAAAGATGCAGCTGCATATGCATACTGGTCAAGCTTGTAGCTCATGTTCCTGAAGTTTGCCTCTGTGTATGTCCAGTTGACAGTAACATTCTCTATATAGAACGTTGCGTTGTTGGAAGGGCTCGTGATGTTTACAACAGGGTTTGTGTTGTCAACAGTATAATCCGATGAATAATTTGTCTTTGTGTTTCCTGCGTTGTCTGTTGCAACAACAGTCACGTTTCCAGTTCCGCCATCACTTCCTGTAAGAGTTACACTTCCGGTCCAGATGTCTCCTGCCTGTGTAAGGCTTACGCTGTTTGCAGTGACACTGGCAACGCCGTTTGTATCAGTAGAGTTCACAGTAACAGCAACTGAAGTTCCATTCCTCACTATATAGTCTGCAAGTGCTATTGTGTTTATGGACGGGTCTGTGTCATCAATTGTAAACGTTGTTGTGGAGTTTGTTACATTATTGCCCACAACATCTTCCGCATACACAGTGATGTTTGAGTCGACGCTGTCCTCAAGTGTTATAGTTCCTGACCATATGCCGCTTCCCTGGCTTGTGAGCGAGTTGCCATCAGCAGTAACTGTTGAAATGCCCACTCCTGCATCAGAAACATTCACAGTAACAGTAACGTTTGTGTTGTTCTGCACTATTGAATCGCTCAGAACTATGCTGTTTATGACAGGGCTGGTCTGGTCAACGTTGAAAACAACATATTCTGTGCCTGTCCTGCTGGCATTGTCAGTTGCAGTGATTGTAACATTCTGGCTCATGCCTTCTGTGACGTTTACAACAAAAGTTCCGCTTATGGATGAAAGCGTGCCATTCTCAGTGGCATTATACTCCCAGAAAGCACTCACAAAGTTAGTCTCAGTTATTGAGTAATTTATAGTTATGTTTACAGCTGAAGTGTTGTAGCCGCTTGCTGGAGAATTTATTGTAACAACAGGCGCTGTTGAGTCAATAGTGAATGTTGTTGAGTTGTCTGTAGCTGAATTGCTTACAGCGTCTGTTGCAACAACAGTCACACTGCTGACTGTATTGTTCAGGTTGATTGTTCCGTTCCAGATGTCGCTTCCCTGGCTTGTCAGGGCTTTGCCGTTGGCAGTAACTGTTGAAACGCCCACTCCTGCATCAGAAACATTCACAGTAACAGTAACGTTTGTGTTGTTCTGCACTATTGAATCGCTCAGAGAGATGCTGTTTATTACTGGAGCAGTATTGTCAATGCCGAAAACAACAAACTCTGAACCACTATTGCCAGTGCCGTCAGTTGCAGTAATTGTAATGTTCTGGCTTATTCCTTCACCAACATCTGCTGTGAAGTTTCCTGACTGGCTTGAAAGCGTGCCGTTCTCAGTGGCAGTATACTCCCAGAAAGCACTCACAAAGTTAGTCTCAGTAATGCTGTATACCACTGTAATGGTTGTGCCAGAAGCATTGGAGTTGTTGGCAGGGCTTGTAATATTTACAACAGGTGCTGTGCTGTCAATAGTAAATGTCCTGTTGGTTCCCCAAGTGGCCTGTGAAGCATTGTCCAAAGCCTTACAATTCCAGGTATAGGTTCCCTGGACACTTATTGTCTTTGTAAATATGTAATTTGTATTGTTTGCTCCCGAACTGTTGGTCTCGTTCAGATGCCATCCAGCAACCCAATCTCCATACAGTGCAACGCTTGTAAGGTTGATGTCATCAGTAGCAGAGCAATTGAAAGTAACACTGGTTCCTGACTGGTTATGCGTGTCTTCAGGAGAGTTCAGCGTTACTGTTGGGTATGAGTCAGAAGAGTTGGCGTCTGTTGTAAAGTTGTAATGTCCTGCATTAGTGCATAGCCCAAAAGAGTCGCAGCTCGTGACATTGAAATAATAAGTTGTGTTGTCAAGCAGTCCATACACAGAGTAGTTGTGGACAGATGCAAACGATGCCGAGCCATTGGCAAAGCTGAGCGATGAACTGTTTGTGCCTATCTTTATGCTTCCATTTGTGTTCTCATTTGTGGACCAGTTTATCATCACTGAATCGTTTGTTATACTGTAGTTCTGCACAAAGCTGATTGTTGGGCTTGTAGAGTCAATATTCAGTGTCCTGTTGGATGCAAAAGTGCAGTTGCTTGCATTGTCGCATGCACTACATGACCAATTATAGCTTCCATCAGCAACTGTTCTGGTAAATATGTATACAGTGTTGTTGGTTCCAGAGCTATTGGTAGAGTTCAGATGCCATCCGCCAGACCAGCTGCCGTACAATGAAACGTTTGACAGGTTGATGTCATCGCTGGCTGTGCAATTGAATGTTATTGACTGGCTTGTAGAGTTTGCGTTGTCTACAGGCGAACCCAATGAAACATTAGGAGCTGAGTCAACTCCGCTTCCAGTAACCTGAGGCCCCACTCCAGAAAAGTGAGGAATCTTTATCCAGATAACCTTATTTGTTGTGTCCTTGTAGCAAAGCCCGCTTGTAAGGTTTTCATCAGTTGCATTGCAGACAACACCTGTTCCGTTAAGATACGCCTCATATATATTTCCCAGATAATCCTCATAATCCGTTCCTGTAAGGTCTGAAGTGATATTTGAGGAGGAATTCCAGAACACATTGAAGTCATTGTCGTAAAGCACTGGAATGCTTACTGTTATTGTCTGCCCCTGAAGAGAGTCTGCATAGGGCATGCTTATCATGATTGAGTCATAGATTTCAGGACCTGAGCTTCCAAACTTCCATGCAGCGCTCAAATCACTGCCTGCGCTTTCATTTGTGAATGCTGCGTCAGGAGGGCCTGAAGCCAAAAGGTCTGTGTTTACATAGTGCACAGATATATTTCCTAATCCAATTCTAAGGCTTATATCTCCTGCAAGTATTGCCTTTAATGGAGAAAATTCTGTCTTGTTCAGCTCTGTTCCTCCTACAAGGCAGTTTGCAGCAGGGTTTGGAATGTTGCAGGTTGAATTAGACCTGTACATGCTCATTGATATGCCCAAACTCTGGTTTGTTTCCGGATCAAATGAGTCGAAATCTGCCAGTGTAACATTGCAGGTTCCGTTTTCACAAAATATTCTTGTTCCATTAGCTGTTCCTGCGAGTATTGCAGAGCCTACAGGCATGCTCAATGGCGCGTAGGACTGGGAATAAATAGTTAGTTTTCTTATTGACTCTCCTTGTGCAAGAGGCACATTAAATGTTCCGTTTTGAGCATCAACCATAAACAGGTATTCCTGTCCATCCAGGGTTCTTTTCATCTCAACAAATGACTGCTCGCTGTCCAGGAATGTTGCTGATTCATCAACAAGATTGAACTTTACAGCAGTAGTGTTTACAACAGTTGTATCGTTCCATTGCTGGGAAACGTTCTGGGTTGTGACTGTCTTGCTTATTCCCTCAATCAGCGGAAGCATTGTGAAGTTGAGCTCTGAAACTCCAAGCTGTTGAGATGATGCATTGAGCTTATATGATCCCATGTAGTATACAGAGCCTTTTTTCGCATAAGCCCTCAGCATAATATAAGATGTGGCTTCTGTTGCAGGAAGCTTTATGTTGTAATAGCCTGTCGTAAGGTTGTAAAGGTCATTGTATGAGTCGTTTGCAGGCCACCTTTCCATGTTGCCCATATTAAATGGAAGCGACCAGCTCTCAAACAGCATGTTGCCTCCCTGGAATACAAATCCGACTATGAAAAAGTCGTCCAGGCTTGTAATAGGGTCGCCTGAGCTGTTTGTTGCATATCCTGTGAGGTTGGTTATATTTTTTGCTGCGCTTATGTTTGCGTCAACAACAAAAGTGCCATTCTTAATTGTACAGAATGCATCAACACCCGGACCTGCAGCTGTAATATTTCCGCCTGTTGAATTGCAGGCATCTGCTGCTCCTCCCATATCTATACTCAATGGGAAAGAATAATCAGGGAACACGACCAGCGAGTAATTCCTGTCCCTTTGGATTGAGATAAACCTTTCTGTCTCTGTTCTTGAAAATGATTGAGAAACAGTGTATCCTAATCTTTTGTCCCTCAATCCATAACCAAAAGTCAGATTTGTGATGTTCCACGTTGGAGTCCATCCAGGCCCAATATCTCCTGTATTGTTTGGCTCTGATCCCAGGTTCTCTCCCTGAACCATAAGGTGGAACACTATTGCAGGCTTCAGATACATTTCAGGCTGGTCGAGCATGAATCTTATTGGAGATTCAGGAAAATTTGGGAAGTTCGGCCCTACAAACATTCCGTACCTGCTCTGTGAGTCATTGTAAAGCACTGCCCTGAGCTGATATTCCAAACCTCCAGGAGTTCCTCCTCCCTGCTGAGAGGCATTCAACCCTATTGCAGTTATGTTAAATATTCCATTTGAGTCTGAAAGGTCTGAAAATACCCCAAAAGAATAGTCCTTCCCATCATAAAATGACCTTATTGTTAAGGAAACATTGACTCCTGGCAGAGGGCTTCCTGAAGAGTTGTAGATGGTTCCGTTGTATGCAAAGTTTGTCACTGTCCACACTGCAAAATTCATTGTGCTGTTGGTTGCAGAATCTGTGAATGCTGTCACTGTTATTGCTGCAGGCCCGTAGTGGGTTGTGTTTGTTGTCACATTTATTAGGAAATCCTGTGTTGGGTTTCCCATTCCTCCGCAAAAGAATCCTGCTCCTGTTGTTGTCCAGATAAGGTCCTGGCCGCTTGTTGTAAATGTATAATTTTCTGCAGTGGTAAAGTTATAGCCATTGAAAGTGTAATTTGTTGGAATGGTTATTGTAAGATTTTGCATGCACTGGATCTCACTGGACTGCCTTGCAAGAGTAAAATTCAGCACTTTTGAAGTGTTGTAGTAAATATAAGGAGCATATAATGAGGACTCATAAGGGCTTATTCCTCTATCCTGCTCCTGCTGCTCTATGTTATAATATGTTACTTCCACAAAATTCTGGAAGTCGGTTCCATTGGTGGCATTTATTGACACATTGCTGAAAGCATTGGCGCAGGTTTGTAACGCTGTAAAGTTCAGGCGAGCAATAATGCTTTCTCCTGGCTCAAGGCTTACACCGTCATTTATATCCCACCATTCAACAAGCCCTGTTGCCGAGTAGTTGGCGCTTCCAAGGTTTGATATGTTGAAATCAACGCATGTGTCGTTGTAGGTGTTTGTCAGGTTCAGCTCTGTAATGTTTGTATTTCCTGTATTTGTAATGTTGACTGCAAGCACTGCTTTTTGTGGCAAAAATAAAGGATTGTTTAATGACTGGCTTATTGAGAGCATAAAATTGTTGCCCAGCTGCATTGAAATCCAGTGATTGTCTGATGCAGAGCTTGTTGTGTTTCCTGCGCTTGCTGTTGCGTTGTTTATTGCAGAGCAGTAATCGTTGGACAGGGTTGTAAAGTTTACCAATATTATTATCTCGCTTCCAGGGCTCAGATTAAAGCCAAGGGTGCCTGTCAGGTCGGTCCAATTTATGCTTCCAGTGCCATTCTCAGTGGAGGAAACATTTGACCATGTAAAGTTCATACAAGATCCTGTGAACGTATCTGTAAGGTTGATGCTTGTAAGGTTTACTGTTCCGTTGTTTGTGATATTTATCTCAAACTGTATAGGGCTGTTCTGGGTATAGCCTCCTGAGGTTTTCTCTGTATTTGTGATGTCCACTGATGTGTAATAATCTATCTGGGTTGTGAATGCTGCTAAGTCATCTGCATAGTCAATATTTGTGCCATCTGTTGCTGAAAAGTTAGCAATGTTGTTTGTGTTTGAGCAGGCGCTCAAAACTGTAAAGTTTGCAGTTATTTCTGCTGTGCTTCCAGCGCTCAGGATTAAGCCCAAAATATCTGTCAGGTCTGTCCAGCTTACGCTTCCTGAACTGTTTGCAGTAGAAGAAACATTGGACCACGAAAAATTTATGCATGCAGAGTTATAGGTATCTGTAAGGTTTATTTCTGTAAGGTTATTCTGGCCTGTGTTTGTGATATTTATAACAAAAGATATTGTGTCACCAACAGTGTAAGGGCTGCTTGTAATAAGTGTTTTTGTTGCAATGAAATCAAAAGCCTTCACTATTGTGTAAGCTGCTGAAGCGTCTGCAGATGATGCGCTTGAAGAGTTTGAAACAGAAACGCTGGCGTTGTTAGTGGATGAGCAGTTTGAGCCTGCTGAGAAATTTGCCAAAATCTCAATGCTTCTTCCTGAACTGAGATTATATCCTACTATTCCTGTCAGGTCTGTCCAGTTTATAAGCCCACTTTGGTTGCCCGAGGATGAGACATTTGACCAGTTAAAAACAAGGCATGCTCCGTTATACACATCGCTTATGTTTATGCCTGTGATGTTTGCAGTGCCGTTGTTTGTAATATTTAGCAGGAATTGGAGTGTATCCTCTGTTGTTATTGTGCCTGATGTCAAAAGTGTTTTTGTTACATTAAAAGAGAAAACATTTTGGGCAGAGAAAGTCATATACCCGTCATTTGTCAGGAAAGAAATTCCATCAGTTCCTGAAACAGTTGCTGTGTTGTTGGCATTGGAGCACTCTGCAATTACTGAAAAGTTGGTAAGTATTTCTATATTGTTTCCAGAAGTCAGGGTTATGCCAAGAATGCTGTTAAGGTCTGTCCAGTTTATGCTTCCTGTGCCGTTTTCAGTTGAAGAGACATTGGACCACGAAAAGTTTACGCAGCTATTTGAGTAAGTGTCTGTGATATTTATCTCTGTAATATTTGCTTCCCCCTCGTTTGAGATATTAATAAGGAATTGTATAGTATCACCAATATTAAATGGTGAAGAGCCTGAAACAATTGTCTTATCTACTTGGAATTCCGACATAAGGCCTGTCTTGAAATAAACTATGGATGAATTTATTTCTGAAGCAGTGTCAAAAGTTGTAACATTAAATGAATAGTTGCCTGCGCTGTTTGCAGAGAGGTTCATATAAACCCATCTGGCGCTTGCTGCGGTTATGTTTGTATCAGTGGCATTACACTGCATCAGGGAATCAGAAACAAGGGCGCATTCTAATTCTGATCCATTCATCAGAATAGCTGAAAAGTTCAATTCAGAGGCGTTAAGGGCGGTTATGTTAAAAGAGGTTATATTATCATAGGAGGCTGCATTGTTCAGCACTGAAAAATTTGCCTGAATAGTTCCCAGGTTCGTGTTGTATGCCGGGCTTACAGAAGGGTTTGCAATATGAGTCGCAAACACATAGCTGATTGAAAGCACAAAAAAAAGACCTACAAAAATAAGAAACATTTTCAGAAAAGATTTTCCTTTTTTATCCATTACAAATACACCCCTTTCCCCAATTTTATTAAATACACTAACCACCCCTGATTAGCAAAACAACTAGCAAAGTAGCTGTCTTAACCAGAAGTTGGTGCACAGGTGCTATATAAATGTTTTGAAATTGATAGCTATGTCCCGAATCTCACCAGAGACTCGCTTTTTGCCGGGCTCGCCTAGTAATGAATGAGTGAGTGTACACTCCATCTCCGAAGGTATGAGAAACATTCTGTTTCTGGAATGTGCGCTCTCCTTGTTCGGCACAAGCCAACCCTCTGGAGTGTAGCGACAAATGAAGTGAAAGGCTTCG
>JBFYMA010000043.1:0-41252 GCA_041305085.1 Nanobdellota archaeon
AGGCTCGCTTTTTGCCGGGCTCGCCTAACGTTGTATTGCGGTGCAGCAAGATCATCCCCGAGGGGGCCGACCCCCTTTGCCTATTGAGTTGTATTCCATTATAGGCTTCGCAGGAATGGCAAAAAAGACATTCCGGACAGAGCCCGAATGTTTGCAGGGCAACAGAAACATTAATAAACAACATCTTAATAGCTTTATTGGGTGATAAGTATGGAGGCAGTATTCGCACTAAAGCAGACAGGAACAACGATCAAAGGCTTCTTTGAAGGAGAATTAAAAAATCAGAACTTTTCAGGAAAAAAGGATGAATTCTTTTTAAAAGACAATATTCTGCATACAGGCTTGGGAAAAAAAGAAGAGTTCAGCGATGAGTCTGCAAGAATTGCTGCTGCAAATGCTGCAAAATACCTCAGAACCCACAACTATAAGGAATTCTCGATTATTCCTTTTCAGGATAAAATAGTTCCGGTTACAGAAGGGATTATGCTGGGGCTTTACCAGTTCCTTGACTACAAGACCCAGAACCTGGAAGACATAAAAAAGGTGGAAAAGGTTTTTGTGGTTGGAAAAGAAGTACAAAAAAACTCGTTTGAAAAAACTAAGAAGATGTGCGAAATAGTAAATACTACAAGAAACATTCAGAATATGCCTGCAAATGCTGCAACCCCCGAGTTTATGGAAAACTTTGCAAAGGAGCTTGCAAAAAAATACAAGCTCAAGATCAGCGTATGGGACAAAAAAGAGCTTGAAAAAAAAGGTTTTAATGGAGTGCTGTGCGTTGGTCAGGGCAGCACAAAAGAGCCAAGGCTTGTGGTTCTGGAATACAACCCAAAAGGTAAGAAAAAAATCTGCCTTGTTGGCAAAGGAGTGACTTTTGATTCAGGAGGACTAAATATTAAGCCTGGTGACTCGATGCTGGGCATGAAGTTTGACATGAGCGGAGCAGCAGCAGTTTTTGGAAGCATGCAGGCCATTGCAGAGCTCAAGCTGGATGTTCACGCATTTGGCATAACTCCTTTTGTTGAAAACATGCCAGACGGCAACTCCTACAGGCCTGGAGATGTCATAAAAATGGCCAGCGGCAAGACTGCTGAAATAATAAACACAGATGCAGAGGGCAGGATGATACTTGCAGACGCATTATACTATGCAACAACACTTAAGCCTGATTTTATTGTGGATTTTGCAACCCTCACAGGCGCGTGCATGGTGGCGCTGGGCTATTATTATGCAGGAATAATGGGCAACGATGAAGATCTTATAAAAAAAATAATTGAAGCAGGCCAGAGCACTGGAGAAAAAGTCTGGCAGCTCCCCTTGACTGATGAATACAGAGAAGACATAAAAAGCGATATTGCAGACGTAAAGCACCTGGGAGAAAGATGGGGTGGGGCAATAACAGCTGCAATGTTTCTCAAAGAGTTTGTAGGAGACACAAAATGGGCTCACCTGGATATTGCAGGAACTGCAAATGTTGACAAGGAAAAGCCTTACAAGCCAGTAGGAGGAACAGGATTTGGGGTAAGGCTGATTGCAGAGCTCCTTGAAAAGATGAAGAAGTAGAAGAAGTAGAAGAGGCAGAAGAAGTAGAAGAAGTATGAGATATAAAAGCATTTTCTTTTTTGTTTATTTTTGTGTTGTTTATGCATTATATATGCACATATAGTGTTCGATTCGGCTTTTTTATAAGAATATGTTTTATCAGGTTAGGAGTTGCCTTGCAGTGCAAGGGATTAGCCCGCCAAAGGCGGGAAATAACCGGGCTTTGCCCGGCATTGCCTGAGCATAGCTCAGCATAAGCTGGCTGTATAAAGCAGACAGTAAAATCTATCCTGGCAGAAGAAAGAAATAATTTATAAATAATTTCTCAGGTTTTCCTCAAATCTCTATCTCGTCGCCAACTTTAGGGTAATATACCTTGCATGTCAGGTGCTTTTTTGCCCATGAGGCAATTGCAAGGCCGTGCTCTTTGTCTCCGTGCTGTACTATCAGAATTTTAGGATTTACTTTTTCTATGTACGCCTTGAGCTCTAAGTCATCAGAGTGTCCTGAAAAGTCATACTTCTGGACTTCGCACTTTACAAAAGTCTTCCATCCCTTGAGGTAAAAGTATCCATCCTCGTAGAGATGCCTTCCGTTTGTCCTCTTGCACTGGAAACCCATCAGCAGCACAGAATTTTTTGGGTCTGCCCACATATGCTTGAGGTAGTGCAGCACTGGACCTCCCTGAAGCATTCCAGAGGTTGTGATAAAAATTTTTCCTTTGCCCTGGGCAATCTGGTTTCTCTGCTTTTCTCCTTTGACTATTTTGCACTTTCTGAGCATCTCCCTGAGCTTTTTTTCATTGTTGAGATAGGCATTTGTGCCTTTGAGTATTGTTTTTGTCATCTTTACGCACATTCCGTCAAAGTATACCTGTGCGTTAAATTTTCTTTCTGACAGCATCACAAGTATTTCCTGCGACCTTCCAAGCGCAAATGTTGGTATCAAAACGCTTCCTCCCCTTGATATTGTTTCCCCTATCTTGTCCAGAAACTTTTGCTTTATCTCCTGCCTGTCTGTCAGTTTTACACCCCCATATGTGGACTCTGTTATAAGCACATCCACTTCTCCATAGTCTGTGCTGGCTTTTCGCATCACTGCTGTATCTGCTGTTTTTATGTCTCCGCTATAAACGAGTTTTTTGTTTTCTGCATTTATCCATATGGATGCACTTCCGGGAATGTGGCCTGCATTGAAAAACCTGAAGCTTATGTTCCTAAAATTGTAGAGCCTGTCGAACTGGACGATCCGCGTGTTTCTGTTAACCTTTTTCAGGTCAAAGTTTTCGTATGCAGGCTCTATGTGCCTTATCCTCGCAACTTTGTACGAGTCTTTGAGAAGTATTTTTATCATGCTCTTTGTCTCTTCTGTGCAGAATATTGGGCAGAGCATGTTTTTGTGCTCAAACAATGGCAGGGCTCCTGAATGGTCCAGATGGGCGTGGCTTAGAAAAAGCCCGTCTATTTTGTGGTATTCAAAAATTCCTTTTGGATATTCATAGCCTGACTCTGTGAATTTTACTCCTGCATCCAGAATGTACTGATCGCCTTTTACAGCCAATTCTATACAGCTCTTGCCTACCTCCTGCGCCCCTCCGTGGAATATGAGCTTCATAAAGGTGGTTTGGAGAATATGTTATTTAAAGTTTGTTCTTCACTCGATGAGGGGAAAAGAAAAAAAACAAGCTTTTTTCCAAAACAAATATTTTGCTTTCATAAATTTTTTATAAAATAGATATTTTCCCATGTTTATGGCACTCAACATTGTTGTGATGTATGGCTCTGTAAGACCTAATAGGCAGGGAATAAAGGCTGCAAAATTTGTTATCAGCCAGCTCGAAAAAAGAGGCCATAATGTGAGCTTTGCTGATGCAAAAGCGCTGAATATTCCTCTTCTTGAAAAAGTTTTCAAGGATTATGAAAAGGATTCTGTGCCTGAAGGACTGCAAAGGCTTGCAAAGATGGTTGAAACAGCAGACGCTTATGTATTAATCGCCGGCGAGTATAATCATGGAGTTCAGCCAGGCCTTAAAAACATGATTGACTATTTTTTCAAAGAGTATTTTTTCAGACCCAGCGCCATTGTAAGCTATTCTTCAGGCGCTTTTGCAGGCATGAGGGCTGCGATGCAGTGGCGCGCAATTCTTGCGCAGGTTGGCATGTCCCCAATTCCAACAATATTTTCTGTGCCAAAAGTGCAGGATTCCTTTGACGAGCAGGGAAAACATCTGGACAATTCATATGAGGAGAAAATACAGAAATTTCTTGATGAGCTTGAGTGGTATGCAAACGCCCTCAAAGAAGCAAGGGCAAAGGGGTTGCCTTACTGAGTCAGTTTTTTTTCTGTTTTTGGTTTTTCAGCTTTTCAAAAAAGGAATAAGCCTTCTCATACTGCGCGTTTATGAATTCTGTGTGCAGCTTTTTCCAGCACTTGTGGGTTCTGACATACTCAGCCCACTTTTCTAGGCTTTCAATGTGTGTTTTGTCTCTCATTTTTTAGCTTAATCTGTATTTTTTTATTAATTTTTTGATATTTTGTATTTCTTCTTCATCAATTTCATCTTTATAAACAATCCTTAAATGTTTAGCGTCTTCCATATCTTTGTCTGATTTTAATAGTTCTTCTTTAAAAGCAATATTCATTTCAATACTGCTGAACCAGACATTCAGTCCTGTGAGCAGGATCTTTTTTCTGGTTTGGAGCTGGTAATGGTCCAGCTCGTCTTTTGCAAACTTAATTTCCATTTGAGGTATTTGTTTTCCCGGATAAATATATCTCACGCTCAAGTTATCTTTGAGGTAATCATTGTATATTGTTTCAGGATTGTCTGATTGCATGCACTCAAACTTTTTTGCAATATCTTTGTGAATCTCAACAAATTTTTCTTTAGGAATTTTTGGGATTATCATATCAATATCTTCTGTTGCCCTCGCCCTCCCAGAACTTATTGCTACAAACCCTGAAACGATGATGTATTTGCAGTGTTTTTCAACTATTTTGCAGAATTCTGTGCAGAATCTGTCCAGAATGTTTAATTCGTCTGCCATAAAGCAAGTATTTTTGTTAAATTTAAATAATTACCCACTCTTTCGAATCCTTGCGACAAAAAACCCTTCTGTGTCATTATGGTAAGGGTGAATCCTGAGGCACTTTGAAACATCTGGATGGTATTTTTTTCCGTTCAGCTCTGTTATTGGATTGGCGCGCTTGATTGGAAGCTCAATGTTTTCCAGTTTTGCTTCTGGAAACTTTTCTAATAAAAAGCTTACAACCCCTTCGTTTTCTTCTGGTTCGAGCGTGCACGTCGAGTAAACCATCACTCCGCCCGGCTTTAAAATAGTGAAAGCCCTCTGTATGAGTATTTTTTGTATCCTGCTCATCTTTTCCACCAGCCCAAAGCTCCACATCTTCAGAATCTTCAGGCTTTTTCTTATTGTGCCAACCCCTGAGCAGGGCGCATCCACAAGTATTCTGTCAAACTCCTGCTGGATTGATTCGCCGTGCATTTTTGTAATCACAACATTTGTGCATCCGCCTCTCTGGATGTTTATTCCAAGAGCTTTTATCCTGTCTCCGCTTACATCGTTGCTCACCAATATTCCTTTGTTCTGCATCATTGCGCTCATCTGTGTTGCTTTGCTTCCAGGAGCACTGCACATGTCCAGGACTGTTTCGTTTGGCTTTGGATCAAGCACAACAGGAGGAATCATGCTGGCGGCTTCCTGAATATATATGTACCCAAGCATGTGCTCTTTAAGGTTTCCTATGTCAAAGCGCTTTCCGTCTTTGTACTCTATCCAGAATCCTTCGTTGCACCAAGGTATAGGGGTAAGAATCCACCTGTCTTTTAGGCGGTTTTTTATGTCTTTTACAGTTGCCTTGAGTGTATTGACCCTTATAGCTTTTCTGATATATGAGAGTGAGTACTCCATAAACTTTTCATACTCTTTTCCCAGGATTTTTTTGTAGTGCTCTTCAAATTTTTCTTTTATCTCTGCTTTTTGGGGTATTGGCTCTGGCATTTTTCCTGCGAATGTTTATTGTTATAAAAACTTTGTTTTTCGCCAGCCTGCTGACTGGCTTTGTGGTGAAAAACAAAAGGAGAAAAAGCAGGAGGCCCGAGCGAAGCGGGCATGCTCCTGTCTATTGACTTGGGTGGCCTTGAGCTTTTGACATATTGCCAAAAATATTATTTACTATGCCATAGTAACAGAAAGATTTTTAAATAAACAGCATTACCAAAAACCATGCCTACAAAAATACTATACCTTGATGCTGCGTTTGAATCATTTGCTCCGCAAATAAAAAAGCTTGTCAAGGCAGCAACATCTTCATCCCCAACAATAACAAGTGATTCTGGGAAAAGAATTGACCTGCTCGTGGCTGAATCGCACGTGCTCCAAACTATGAGAGTTCAGGAAAATAACCTTATTTACAAACTGCATCCTTCACGAGAAGAAATAAATATGCTCGAGATTATCCCAAAAAATGGAGATAAAATACCATTTGTCTTGCTTACAAACTATGACGCCAAAAGTGTGCAGCTGCTGACTCCGCATAACTCTGTAAATGATTTTTTTTTGCTTACTCCTGTAATGAAAAAAGCAAAAAATATTCATCTTTATTTGGACTATATATCACTTTTTGAAAATATTCTTTTGCACAAAGAGCCTTATCTTGGGAGGCAGAGCAACATTTTCAACCACAAAACAAACCTTTTGTGCTTTGACTATATGGCCAACGCCTTGAAATCCGGAAAAGATGTTGTAATAGCTCCCCCTTACACTTGTAACGTTAGAAAAAGCCCTTTGAGAAGAAAAGCGCGAAAAGAGAGTTTCTGACAGCTCTCAATCCTTTTCAAAACTCTGAAGAATGAGTATATCATCAGTTGTGAGCTTTTTCTTTTTCTTGAGCTTTTCCTGCACTTCCTCATCCTTTCTCTTCAGGATTGCAATCTCCTGGCTCTTTCTTTCCTCTTTGAGCTTGATGTTTCTCTTGTCCAGCTCATCCCTGATTTTATTGAGCTGCTCAAGCTTTTCCTTTAATGAATTATTTATCTCAGAAAACTCTTTTTTCTTTTTTGAAAATTCTTCATACTCTTTCTGCTCCTTTTCCTTTAATTCATCAATCTCTTTGGATAGCAGAATTATTTTTTCGTGCCACTCCTGGCTCTGGTTTGCATTGTCCTGTATTTGCCTGTGTGCTTCGTCGGCCTTGGACTTTTTGGTTTTTATGTCTTTTTCCTGCTCCCTGAACTCTGAAAACTTTTCCTCTTCTTTTTTGAGTTCTTCAGCCTTTTTCTTGAGGTCTTTAAGCTCCTTCATGAGAATTTTTTCCTTTTTGAAAGGCATTGCAGATGTTTCTATGTCTTCCTCTATTTTTCTCATCCTTGCCCTTATCGCTGAATATGACTCTCTTTTTCCTTTTTCTCCTGACTCATTCACTCTTTTCTTGTCCCTGACAACTCTTATTTTTTCGCCAATCTCCTTGTTCAGGAAATCCCTTTCTTGCTTTAAGGCCTTGACTTCATCGGTTTTTTTATTCCTTTTATCCTTAAGCTCCTTAATCTCTCTTATTTTTGAAGAAATAGATTCCTGAAGCGCACTGTGGGCGCTGAAATTGGCTTCTTTAGCCCTATCTATAATGTTAAGGTTTTTTCTTATTTCCAGGACTTCTTTCTTGACTTTGTCAAGCTCATTTAAAAGGTCTTTTACTTCATCCATAGGCATTTTGGCGTTGTCATTTTGCAAGCAAGAAAAACAGGCTTAAAAAAACAAAAAATATGCTTGAGGCGTTTAACCGAAGAGCGCGCCCAGACCTGCTGCTGCCTGTTCCTGGCTTACTTTTTCCTCTTTCTTCTTTTCTTCTTTTTTCTCCTCTTTTGCAGGCTGCCCTGCTGCTGCTGCACCTGCTGCTGGCGCCATCACAGAAGCATTCTTTATTGCTTCGTCAATATTCACTCCGTCAAGCGCTGCAATAAGTGACTTGATTCTTCCATCATCAGCCTTTATTCCTGCAGCCTCCACAACTTTTTTGACAGAGGCTTCGTCGACAGCTTTTCCAGCTTTGTGCAACAACATTGCTGCGTACACGTATTCCATTTTGCATTACCTCCTAAAAAATTATTATTTATTTATTTTTGAGCTCAATGCCCCTGCCTGGGCTTCTGCCCTGGCTATTATCTCGTTGACTGTGTCTTTGGAAAGTATTCCCTGCTCTATTGCAAGGGTCTTTGACTCGCTGAAAGCTTTTTGCAATAGCAGGATTATTGTATCCTTTGTTGGGTAGCCTGTTTCCATGGCAAGCTTGAATGCATCGCTGTGGGCCTGCATAACCATCTGAATGTATTTTCCTTCATCAACATCCAGCACTTTTTTGGTTAGTATTTCCCCTTTTTCATAGGCTGCAACCAAATCAAGGCCTATCTCCATAGGCTCTATTCCAAGCCTTGACAGTACGCTGGCAAGCTTTTCATTAACCACATCCCCTTCCTGGGCAACAAGCGCATCAGCCTTGATGGCAACCTTGCCTCCTTCTATGCCTGCCTTTATTTTCAGCGCTCCAAGTTCTCCAATTATTGGCCCTGGTGCAAAGCTTGTGGGGCCTGCAGGAACTATTATGTCGTTTGGAGCCTTCTGGCCTGGCTTTATGGCTGTTTTGGACTTGTTTTTTTTAAGGGTCTTGAAAAGCCTGAAGGGGCTCTCGTTTGTGAGCAAAAGCGCAGGCATTCCTTTTATGTACTCTGAAAGCTTTGAGATGTTTTCCTTTTTTGAGGCCTGGATGGCAAGCTTTATCAGCCTGGCCTTGCTCATCCTTATAAGCACCTTCTGCCTGAGGCTCTCCCTCATCACCTGGAGCTGCTTTGCAGGAAGGTTTTCCATGTTCACAATTGCAATGATTGGATATTTCTCTATGAGTTTGGCCAATTCTGCAACTTCCTTCTTTTTTGATTCAGATACGTGTGCCATTTTTATTCAACCTTTACAGGCTTGCTCATGGTGAACTTCAAATAAACAGATTTTATGTTGTTTCTTTCTTTTGGAAGATGATGGATCAGCTGGTCATAGACAGTAAAAATATTGTCTGCAAGCTCCTCATCCTTCAGTGATTCCTTGCCCACAAGAAGATGCAATATTGGATTTTTCCTTGCCACCACCCTCAAAGTCTTCTGGAGCTTTTCATAGAGCGGCTGGAGGTTTGCTTTTGGAGGCACAACAGCGCCTGCCTTTGGGTTGGGCATTTTGTTTTTTGGGCCTAGAAACCTTCCAAACACCTGTGCAATCTTTGGCATGATGTTTGCCTGGGCGATGAAATAGTCATAATCATTGGCAAGCTTTTTTAAAAGCTTCTTGTTGCCGGAATAATCATCAAACTTCAGCTGGGGAACAGTAAAGTCGCAGACCTTTTTTGACTCCTCCTCAAGCTCAGGGCCTACTAGACCGCAGACACTGACTTTTTTTCCCAAAGGATGGTGAAGGGTTATGAAGAAGTCCAGCTGGTCAGAAGGCTTTTTGAAATCCAGGTCCTGAAGGTTTATTATAAGGTCAACAGACTGCGAGAAATTTCTTTTTTTTGGATCCTTGCGCAATTCCTGCAATGATTTTAGTATAGTATTTTTGTCCATATTTCCCTCCTACTGCGCGTAGTGCAATTGGGTAGTATTGAGAGAAAAACGAGTTATTTATAAAGGTATTGGTTTTTCAGGACTTTGCGCCGCGGTGGCACAATCAAGCCCGACACACGTCTCGGATTGAGTGCAGCCTGGTACTGCGACGGTCTCGAATGATTACAGAAAACCGTTTTCCTTCGGGATTTCCCGGTTCAAAAACATCTGAAAATCCGGGCCGCGGCGTTATGCTCCTATCATGTAGCCGTGTTTGCGTTATCGACGATAGCCAAACACATGACGGGACCATATAGCCGGGCCGCGGCGTTCTTACTATACCCATAACGCCGTCAGGGGTTGGGTGGGCCCAAACTGTACCCTGAGGCTTATAAACTTCTTCGGCTTTTGTATTATTGGAGGAATAAAATGTTGGATTTACATAGCTATAAGTTGAGATTTGAACAGCAGAAAGTGCTGTTGTGGAAAAGAGCTATTAGTCAGAGAAATAAAGAGCTCATTTGGAGTTTTCAGGAGCACCTATCACTGATTGGTGTTACGTGTTCGAGAATTCTAAAATATCTCGGCAAGCTGCCCAGAGTTGCTGGTTGGCTTGGGGTTGATTTTGACACTGTCACTAAGAAGGATGTTGAGAGAGTCTTTTTAGCATTAAACCAAAGGAATGACATCGCACTAAGTACTAAGGTAGATTATGCCATTCTTGTAAAAAGGTTTTATAGATGGCTTTTGGGCAATGAAACTGAGTTTCCAGAGCAAGTAAAGTGGCTTAAAACCACCTTGAAATTTAAGAATAAGCACATACCGAGCCAAGCTGATTTAATTACCGAGGCAGAGGTGCAAAAGCTGATAGATGTAAGTGATCATCCTCGAAACAAAGCCATTATTAGCCTGCTGTACGGGACTGGATGCAGAATTGGTGAATTTGGTTCTCTACAGATAGGAGATATTATGTTCGACCAATATGGCTGCGTATTGAATGTTAATGGAAAAACAGGACCCAGAAGCTCAAAACGAGGCGTAAGCCATGAATAAAGCTAAATGCACAGAAACAGAAGAAAAAATCAACACCAGCTATAACCTAGTAAAATATATGCAAAATGGGTTCAATCTTGAGATTTTGTAATTCTCTTCCCCCGTTTCAAAAGAAGCAAGATAATTATCGCAACAAACGCTGTCATGGCCATCATAGGAATGGTTATGTAGCCGTAGTGAAACACATAGCTGAATGCGCAGTTGACTGCCTCACCTGTGCACACTGCTGAAGAAATCCTTTGGGTGATGTATTGGTAAACCGCAATTATGCCTCCGATAATGCTCATGGGAACTGCATAATTTTTTACTTTAAAGTCTTTTTTCCAGAGAGCCATTCCCAAAATAATAATTTGGGGATACATTGCTATCCTCTGGTACCAGCACAGCTTGCAGGGCGCATACTTCAGAATCTCTGAATAGGTAAGGCTTCCAAGTGTAGAGACAAGCGCAAGCAAAAAAGCGAAAAGCAATGCATGTTTGCTGAAGAAACTTTTTATGCACTCCCAGAACGCGAGCTTTTTTTTAAAGACTGTTGAAAATGCCTCGAGCAGCAAGAATGCAGCTATCATAATCCCTGCAATAAGTGTAAGTGTTGACAAAACAATGTTAACTGCTCCTGCAAGCGCCATACCCTGCGGGGGAAGATTTTGTGTTTAAAAAGGTTTTGACGTGCAAGTATTATTTCTCCTCCAAAACATTTTTATTCTAGCGTTCCTGTTTGCTTTTATGATTGCGCCAATCAAGCATTTGCTGCTTTTTGCACTTGCAGGCAGCAGAGGAGGAATCACAAGGGTGAGGATTCTGAAAGTTCTGGAAAAATCTCCGTGTAATATGCACCAGCTCTCCAAAAAGCTTAAGCTGGATTATAAGACTGTCCAGCATCATATAAACGTGCTGAGAGAAAACCATTTGATAAGCACCATAAACAAAGGAAAATATGGCGCATTGTTTATTATTTCTGAGGAATTGGAGCAGAACAAAGAAGATTTGAATAAAATTCTGGCAAAATTTGGGAAAGATTTGGGTAAAAACCTGGAATAAGCTTATAAATTAAAGCGTTTTACAACACTAAATGTCATACTTTACTATGTTTTCAACCTGGGTAAACATACTCAACATAATCTTAGTTATTGCGCTGCTCGTAGTCTATATCAGGAACTTTGCAAAGATTAGATCAGGGTTTACTCTTGGACTGATAATTTTTGCAGGAGTATTCTTAATACAAAACATTGCACTATTATACTTTACCATGCACGTAATACCTGTTATGGACAAAGCTGCTGACTCTTTTACGATGGTTTTCAGCCTTCTTCAGACAGCAGCATTCGCAGTCCTGAACTACATTACCTGGAGATAGTTCAAAAAAACAATGAGGTGATAATATGAAAATGTTTGCCTTTATTGGCATTGCTGTACTTGCATTCCTGACAGCAGGCTGTGCAACAACCAACAGCGCAAATGATGCGATGCAGGACAACTCAATGCATGACAATGTCGTGCAGGATGACAGCATGATGGATGATGGTTCCATGCAAAACGATGCAATGGATGATAAAGACTCTATGATGGACGATGGTGATTCTATGGCTAAGGATGATTCTATGAGTGATGACTCGATGATGGACGACGGATCCATGGAAAAAGATGATGGCTCGATGATGCAAGACTCTTACGATGCAGTGCTTCTGGCAGGAACAACGACTCCCTATTATGAGTTTGACCAGGCAGCATATGACCAGGCATTGGTAGACGGAAAAATAGTATACCTTGAGTTTTATGCAAACTGGTGCCCTTACTGCAGTGCAGACGACCCAAACATAAAGTCATTTTTTGATGCACAGCAAAACTCTGACTTTGTGGGGTTCCGCGTAAACTATAAAGATTCAGACACAAACAATAATGAAGAAAGCCTTGCAAAGCAGTTCGGCATAACAACACAGCACACAAGAGTAATCCTAAAGAACAGCCAGGAAGTTTACAGAAAAATAGGAACCTTTGATTCAGACAGTGTACTGGACACTCTGGCTTAAAAAGCAGGTATTAATGGTGAAAAAAATGGCTGAAGAACAAAAAACAAAAACAACCAACTGGAGAATTTTCAAGGCAAGCATATTTTTTGTGCTTGGGTTCAGCATTGTTTTTGCAGTTGTGGGTGTTCTTCTCCAGACAGTGCTGCTCAAAGTTGGATATACAGTTCAGCAATGGCTAGGCTATGTTGGAGGAGTAATAATAATCTTTTTTGGACTGTACATTTTAGGGCTGATAAAGCCAAAATTCCTGCAGCAGGAGCACAAGTTCAAAGTAAAAAAATTTTCATCAACCTACATCACGAGCTTTGTTTTTGGAGCAGCATTTGCAGTGGGATGGACCCCTTGTGTTACTGCTGCACTTGGAGCAATTCTTGGATTGGCTGCAAGCCAGCCAGGAAGCGCATTTTTCCTTTTGATGGCATACACAGTTGGTTTAGGATTGCCTTTCCTTGTTGTGGGATTGTTCAGCAGCAGAGCCCAAAGTATAATAAGAAAAGCAGCTCCATGGCTTAAGTATGTGAATTTTGTCTTTGGAATTATATTAATTGCTCTTGGAGTGCTTATTTTTACAGGAAGCCTCACAAGAGTTGCAAATATAGATCCCATAACAAATTTTTTTGGAACAGGAGACAACACTTTAGGGCAGAATATTAAGGGAATAAGCATCGTAAACATTCTTATTGCAGGTCTTGCAGGCCTTGTCAGCTTTTTAAGCCCCTGTGTTTTGCCATTGGTGCCCGGATTTTTGTCCTTCCTTGCATCAGTCACAACAAAACCTAAAAATGAAACTAAAACCCAGCAATAAACAAAAAAAAATAAGGTACGAGAAAATGATACTCTGGACTATTGTAATAATAATTGTGGTTGTTCTTTTTGTTTATTTCAACAAGTCGTCAGTGCCTTCTGAAAAAGTCAGCTCAGAAAAGCTGACAACTCTTTCCAAAGAAGAAAGGGTTCAGCAAAAAGCCCAAAAATACGATCCGGGAATTGAGATAGTGAACCCTTCAGGATTCATAAATGCAAATGGCAGCTTTAACCTGTCATCCTATGTGGGAAAAAAAGTAATACTGGTAGATTTCTGGACTTATTCCTGCATCAACTGCCAGAGAACCCTGCCGTATGTAACCGCGTGGCATAACAAATATGCTGATGAAGGGCTTTTGATAGTTGGAATACACACTCCTGAGTTTGACTTTGAGAAAAAAATAGAAAATGTTCAGGCAGCAGCGGACAAGTATAGCATCAAGTATCCAGTAGTTTTGGATAACGACTATGCAACATGGAGAGCCTACCAGAACAGGTACTGGCCAAGAAAGTATCTTATTGACATAGACGGATTCATTGTCTATGACCACATAGGAGAAGGAGGCTATGCAGAGACAGAGCAGAAAATACAGGAGCTTTTGCAGGAAAGAAAAGCAGTGCTGAATGAAAATATCACTATTGCAACAGGCACTGTCAATCCTGATGCTGAAAAAGCAGGTGTTGTTGGAACGCCTGAGATTTATTTTGGATACGGCTTCAGCAGAAACCAGTTTGGAAATGCTGAAGGATGGAAGCAGGAGGCAACAGTGAACTACACGCTTCCAAAAACACTAAAGCCAAACCTTTTCTATCTGGAAGGAAGCTGGAAGAACAATAATGACAACATGGAAAGCATTGGCAGCGGAACAATCAGTTTGGTTTACACTGCAAAACAGGCAAACATTGTTGCAGGAAGCGACACTCCAACAAAAATACAGGTATTTCTGGATGGAAAGTTTTACAAAGAGTTGACAGTCCAGGAGCACGACCTTTATACATTGGTCGATGAGCATTCATCAGGACAACACATCCTGGAAATAAAAGCCCAGAAAGGCCTGCAGGCATATACATTTACTTTTGGATAATTTTTTAGATTTTTTTCTTTTGGCATTAGCGTTATTACTCATAACGCAATGTCTGTCACTTTGTTCCTTGACATTGACGCTACTATTCGTAACGTAACGCATCTACAGGCTTCATTTTTGAGCCCTGGTATGCAGGAATGATTCCTGCGGTTATGCCTATTATGACAGAAACAGACAACGCAAGTATTACAGAATTCAGTGTTACAAGCGTGCCTCCTCTTAATATGGGATCAGTGCTTCCCATCAGCGCTGGCAGTGCTCCTGAAAGAACTGCTCCTAAAAGCACTCCAATTATTCCTCCTGCAAGGCCTATGAGCCCTGCATTAAACACAAATATTAGAAGTATATCCCTGTTTCTTGCGCCTATGGCCTTCATTATTCCGATCTCTTTTGTCTTTTCAACAACAGATGTAAACATTGTGTTGGCTATTCCAACCGCACCAACAATCAGGCTTACTCCTGCTATTGCCAGCAGAAAAGCCCTCATCGAGGCCATTGCGTCTGCCCTGGTCTGCTGGAACTGTGCATTTGAGCTGATTGTGAAATCTTTTGTTGATGAAGTCACGTGTCTTTTCAGCATAAGGCTTTTTTCAATCTTGGCAATGGTTTCATTAAGCTTATCCTGATCCTTGACTTTTATGACAACAGAATCATATACTCCATTTTCCTTATCTTCCAATATTTGGTAAGCTATCTGGATTGGCATATAAATATTTGTGCTTGAGTCATCAAGTATTCCCACAACCCTGAACGCGCTGTTTTCTATTGTGAGCATTTTGTTTATCCCAAGAGGCTGGTCAAAATATGACTCAGCCAGCCTGTTGCCTATCACTATTACATTCTGGTCTGCAGTCCCCAGCATTCTCCCCTGATCAATTTCGAGTGTTGTGATTTCTGCCCACACTTTCTGGTCAACACCTGTCAGGGATACTGTTCCAGATTTTCCAAGGTAAGAGACATCCACGCTTCCTCTTATGTTGGTGTCTATTAGTGCAATGTCTGCTATTCCTTTTAACGTCTGGACATCTGACCTGTCAACAACAATCTCCTCTTCAGTTGCTTGGCTTCCACCACCTCCTCCGAACTCAAACCTTCCACCTCCAAAAATGCTTCCGCCCCTTGAATAGCCTGCTGCCAGCGTAAGAATATCTCCTCCAAGGCTGTTGAACTGGGAGTCTATTGATTCCTGAAGCCCTGCGCCAATCGACATTATTGCGATGACTGCAGCCACGCCTATAACTATTCCTATTATTGTGAGCCAGCTTCTCAGCCTGCTGTGCAGCACAAGGTTAAATCCATGCTTCAGGCATTTGGACACCTTCATTTTTCTAGCTCATTTTTTTGGTTTGTTTTTTTCTGAACAGGTCAGAAAACCTGTACTTTGGGTTCAAAAGCTTGTTCTTTCTGTATTTTTGGTGAAGAAAAACTGCTGCTCCAAGAACTATTATTCCCAGGATGTACCATCCATACCTGGAAAAAAAGCTTGGCTGCTGTGAAACTCTTGACCTATTTCCAAATCCTTGCGGAAATCCGGATGAGGCATCTGCAGACAGAGTGGTTGCCTGAGAAGATGTTGATGTCGAGCTCAAAGAAACCTCTTTTTCTATAACATGCCTCTCACCCATTGTATCAGTATATGCAATCTGTACTTTCAAAGGATTGCTCGCAGCTCTTTGCCCAGAATTCGAGAAATTCATGGATTGATTGGTTCCTCTTTGAGGGATAAATGATTGCTGTATACTAAAGCTTGCAACGGTGTAGTCTCCAGTATTGAGGTTGCCTATTATTGCAGAATTGGGTCCAGAAACACTCCACGAGGCTTGCTCAGGAACAATCACAGATACAGACATAGCAGGGTTGCTTCCGATGTTGGCAATGCTTAGGGAAACGTCTGTCCCAGATGATTCTGAAACAGCAACATCAAAATCAGTTACTCCGCCAACATATATTCCTGCGATTGTCGAAATCTGCTTTTCCTCGCTTGTAAGAGGATCATCGTATGCAAGGAAAAGGTCCAGCTTGTAAAGCCCTGCATCTGTATTGGTATCTGCAATTACTTTGTACTGGAGCTCTGCACTTTCTCCAACATCAATGTATTTTATGTATTTTGTGTTGTCGCTCCCGACCGGAAGAATTATATTTTCCTCATTTTCCCAGTAAAAAGTCAGATCTCTCAAAGGGGCTTTTCCAACATTGTTCACAGTAAATGTAAGCGTGCTCTGCTTTCCTGGAATAAGTACTGTCTGGTCGATGTATATTACTTCTGCGCTCTCTTTGCTCTGGACGTCTATGGAAAGTGTTTTGCTTGTCTTTGCTGCCGAGCCCTGCTCATAGTTCCACACTTTTAGATCATAGCTGCCTGCTGTAGCATCTTTGTCAACTTTTAGCCTGAATTTGACAATCTGTGCGTTTTCATCCCCCTGGAGCGATTTTATGGTTCCAATATTTTGGGTTGCGCTTTCCCCAGCCAAAAGGCTGAAAGGATAAGACTGCTCTATCTCTACAATAACATTGTTTGCAGGATTGCTTCCCCTGTTTTCAACGCTTATTCTTATCTCGACAACATCTCCTGCAGCTGCAGGATCAGGGTCCTGGTTTACCAGGCTTGCTGTTATGGCACTGAATTCAAGATTGACATCCTGGCTGCTTGTTGCTGCGTGCACAGATAAGATGTTCACTAGAATCAATATTCCAATAATTGTCAACAAAAATATCTTTTTCATTTTTTCACCTCGAAATTTTATTTATAATCATGCCATCTTTTAGCTCTATAATCCTGTGGGCATATTTTGCAAGGCCAAGGTCGTGGGTTACAAGTATTATTGTCTTTCCTTCCTGCTTCCAGAGCCTTTCAAGAATCCCTATAACCTCCCTCCCTGTTACGCTGTCTAATGCTCCTGTTGGCTCATCAGCCAAAATAATTTCAGGATTTCCTGCAAGGCTTCTGGCAATAGAAACCCTTTGCTGCTGCCCTCCTGACAGCTGGGCAGGCCTGTGGTGCATCTTGTCTCCAAGGCCCACAATCTGAAGAATTTTTACAGCCTGTTCTGTGGCTTCTTTGTCAGAGTATTCCAGAAATTCCAGAGGAAGCATAACGTTCTCAAGTGCACTCATTGAAGGGATCAGGTTGTACTGCTGGAAAATGAATCCTATGTTGTTTCCCCTGAACGTTGCAAGGTCTGATTCAGAAAGAGCGCTTATATCTTTTGATTTTAAAAAAATTCTTCCTTTTGAAGGCATATCCAGACAGCCTATAAGATTCATGAGAGTTGATTTGCCACTTCCGGATGCACCAATAACTGCAACAAAGTCTCCTTTGTTTATCTCAATTGTTATTCCCCTGAGTGCAGGTACCTCCACCTGCCCCATCTTATATATTTTCCAGACATTTTCCAGATGAAGTATTGGAATAGAGCTTTTCATGGCCTCGCCCCTGGTCTGCCTTGAATTATACAAACAAGGCTTGTGTTTTGAAGTGTGCAGTTGCCTTCAATTTCTGCTCTTGGCGTTTGGATAGCGCAGGCTTCTCCCTGATTTTTGTTCTGGCATGCCTGCACAGCCGCTTCCTGCATTTCACCAAACATTTGATCTCTGCTTTGATTGGCTGAAAAATTTATTGAAAAGTTTTTTGTCCTATTGAATTCCTGCCAGGGAATTTTTTCCATTCTTCTTTCGTGCTGAGAGCATCCTGAAATAAGAAATATGCTTGCTGCAAATAGAACAAATATTATATAAATTATTACTCTCATCTTATTCTCAATTTTAAAGTTTTGCTTCAACAGATAGCCATCAGTATTGTTGTTTTGTTTATAAATAGAATGGACTAATTGTCCACTTTCAAAAAACAAAAAAATAAAAATTATTCTTCAGAAAATGGGCATCCTGCATGCATTCTGCCATTGCCAACTCCTGACCATTTGCCAGCTCCTTTCATCCTGCCAAAACCCATGCTGTATTCCTGGCCTGAAATTCCAAGCTCTTCAGAAAGCTCTTTTGCTGTCTCAAAATCCCAGCTCATCCGTGCATTTTGCAGCTCTACAAACTTGTCAAAATTGTCCTCGTTCACCATTTCCAGAATTGCTGGCTGTGGATCCATTGAGCTCACGGCCTCAACCCATGCAGCATAATCATGGTTTTGGATGGCTTCTGCTGCATTTTCCATTAATTGCGCTCTTTCCTGCATTCTCTGCTGCATCTGCTGATAGTTTTCAGCTCTGGCATTGAACTGCTCCTCTGTCAGTGTATGCGCCATGAACTGCCTGTCAGCTGAGTCCAGTGCGCCAATGTATGCATCATAGTCTCCTGATTCGAGCGCATGGGCCATTTCTTCTGTCTGACCCATAAAATGTTTTCCTCCAAAGGGCATTGCAAATGCCATTGTGGAGAGCACTCCGACCAGCAGCACTCCCATTATACCAAAAATTGCTGTTTTTTTCATGCTTTTTACCTCCATGCTTTTTTTTAGGAAAAACTCTTGTTGTTTATAACCGCAAAGAAGCACAAATGTATACTTCAAGTCCACTTTTTATAAAAACTAAATAGCAAGCCCTCAAGTATTTAGGCTTTTTTTTGCTAAATATTTAAAAACAATAAGATATTGGTGACAAAAATGGCTCCTCCCCCAATGCATTTTCAGATGATGCAGTTCCAGCCAATAATACCCATAAGCGAGCTGATTTATACACTCATAGTTGTATTTTTCTGCCTTTTCATCTATTACAGGACCAGAGAGTCCTTCCAGCTAACTGGCTATAAGGGAATTAAGCATTTCAGGAATATTTTTCTTTTTTTGGGTGTTTCATACATCTCAAGGTTTTTGTTCCATATACTGACGCTTTCAAGCATTACTTTTGATTTTTTTATTCCAAGAGGCCTGCTTTCATTATTGTCATTGCTGTTGGTGGCCTATTTTGGGACACTGGCGATTTCCAGCATGGCTTACAGTGTGATATGGAAAAGCATCAAAGAAAAGTACTATGTGATTTTTTCAAACATTCTTGCGCTTGCTGTAGTGCTCTTTACAATTTTTTTCAGGTCAATAGACATACTTGTACTGGTGCAGTTCATACTCCTTGTGGGGGCAATAATTCTAAGCGCAGTATTCCACCAAAAATCCAAAAAGCTGAAAAACACACTTGTGATATATTCTCTTATATTTGTGTTCTGGTTCATGAACATTTTTCTGCTCCTTCCGAGAGTTTTTATTGCTTTTGAGCTGAAGGCTGGTCTGCAATTGGTATCGCTGGGTGTTTTTATGGTTATACTTTACAAAATAACAAAGTGGCTAAAATGAGCAAGAAAAGAGACAGGCTGGAAGTGATTTATGACATACTGAAGATTATTCAGGAGAGCAGCAACTCCATAAAGCCAACTCCTTTGCTGAGAAAATCAAACCTTTCATCCCAAAGCTTTGCTGAATACTTTGATGAATTGCAGAAAAAATCTTTTGTAAAAGAGCTGCTCGACAAAAAAGGAAGAAAATTTATCACTCTGACTGATAAGGGGTTCAAATACCTGGAAAAGTACAACATGATTAGAGGATTCATTACGGAGTTCGAGCTGTGATTATTTCATCATGCTTATTACATGCTCTTTTCTTATTCTCAGCAGTTCATAGCTGTTCACGAATGCCCCGAATTTGGAAGTAAAATCATCCATAACATCTTGGATTTTGTCACGCTGAATAACGAATTCTATGTGCAAATCATAAAAACCCAAGTGTTCCAGAATAGCGTTTGAGTCACAGTGGATAGTATAATACGAAATTATTTCTTTCTTTTTTTCCTGATTCTGCAAAGCAACAAACAGATGATAATAACTCAACCCAAGCTTCTCAAAGTTTAGCCTTGGCTTTAGTCCTACTATCAGGCCTTTCTTTTTCATGTTATTAAACCTGTAGGCAACTGCCTCAGAAGTTAGATTTACTTTTTTTGCTATTTCTGTCATCTTTGCCCTAGAATTGAGTGAAATCTCTGTTAAGATTTTTTCGTCCGTCTCATCTTCGACTTTTATGTTGCTGTAAATGTCAATTTTATAATTATAGATAAACTTGTTTTGAGGATACAGGTACTTCTCGTTTGTGATGCCAGCGTTTAAAATCTTTAAAATGTGCCTTTCCTGGAAAAACGAGCCGTACTTTTCAAGCAAGCTGTTTGCAAATTTGACAAAATACTCATCGTTGTCTGCAAAAACAGTTATCACATAGTCAAAATTTCCTTCTGTGTTGGCAAACCAAGATGCTGTTTTTTCATTTGCAACGTATCTTATGAACTGTTGTTTTTTTTCCTGGGTTAGGTTTCTGTTTTTTATGAGAATCTTGTAGGCATATGAAAACCCTTTGTTTATAACTGCCCAATACCCTGTGATTATGTTTTTTTCTTCTAACTTTTTAATTCTGTACTGTGCGACTTCTTTGCTTAGATGTGTTTTCTTACCTATCTTGCTATAGGATGCTCTTACGTTCAGGTCTAACTCTCTTAGTATTGCCAAATCCTTTTTTTTTAAGCCTAAATAATCCATATATTAATATTATCTAAAAAATATTATATAAATTTTTCGATTTAATAAAATAATTAATAGAAAATTTAATATATTCTTATATTAACTACTTATAAATAGTAAATATTAATTTATGGAGATGGTGAAAAAATGAATGAGAACATAGATGTGGAAAAGCTTATAGCCAAAGCTTATCAACAGGCGATTAACTTTCCACCAGAACTATTAAAAAATGCGTTCAAAGCAGAGGCCGACCTGTTTGACAAGTACTTAGAAGAGCTTCCAAAAGGCTCAAAAATACTGGATATGGGATGCGGAATTGTGAGGCCACTGGCAGCGTTAGCAGAGAAGCATCCTGACAAGCAGTACATTGGTATAGACATAAGTGACGAAATACTTAAGTGCGCAAAAGGAGAAATAAGAATTTATAACCTGCCTGTTTTCATAATAAAAGATGACGCTCTGAACACAATGTTCAGAGATAATTTATTTGATATTACATACTCAACATATAATGTTATTGGAAGCATAGACAAAAAAGACAGAAACAGCCTGATAAAAGAAAAAGCAAGGGTAACAAAAAAAGGAGGAAAAATCATAACAATAACCTGGGCAAACGATTCAAAAACAACAGCATTTCTGGCTTACTATTATCAAAATCTGGGTGCAAAAATAGACTCTATGAATCAATTTGAAACAGAGACAAATATAGGAACCTATTATAGAATTCCTATATCTCAACTGGAACATATTTATCAAAAAAACTCGATAAAACCAATAGATTCAGGAAAACTGGCAGACGTTTGGACATATATTGTCGGGGTAAAAATATAGCAACCCTTAAATACCTGCAATCTTTTCTAGCCTTTTTAGGATGCAAAAAAACCTAAAAATTCTTGACTACACTCCGCAGCTGCACGCATTGTTTACAATTGTCAGAGACAAAGACACTCAGATAAACAAGTTCAGGTTTGCCTCTGATAGGATAACAAGGCTTTTGCTGGAGGAATCGCTCAACCTTTTGCCGACAAAGCCCAAAACAGTTTACACACCTACGGATTCAGAGTTTTCTGGCTGCGAGTATGAAGGAAAAATATTTGCAGTATCCATACTGAGAGCTGGCGAATCAATGGAAAAAGCTGTTAACGAGCTTTGTCCAGGAATAAAGATTGGAAAAATTCTTATACAAAGGAATGAAAAAACCCACCAGCCCAAGAAATACTTTGCAAAACTTCCAAAAGATGCTTCAGAAAGATACGCGTTGCTGCTGGATCCTATGCTGGCAACTGGAGGAAGCGCATGCAGTGCAATACAAACACTCAAAGATTATGGAGTAAAAGAAAGCAAGACAATATTTGTCAACCTGGTAAGTTGTCCTGAAGGGCTGGAAAAGGTTTTTAGCAGCCATCCTGAAATAAAAATAGTTACAGCATTTGTCGACAAAGGGCTGAATGAGAACAAATATATAATTCCTGGATTGGGAGACTTTGGAGACAGGTATTTTGGAACTTGATCTCTCTCGGCTTTTCAGCAATAAAATCGCCAAAAGCCCCAAAACCTTTTTAAAAACAGTGGCTCTCCAGGCATTTAATGTTCACAAAGTCAAAGATCATATTTACGCTGAAGCAATACCTTTCAACGGTTCTTCTTACCTGGCTTGCCATTCTTATCTACAGGTACAACCCTTACTATGCAGGCTTCTTGATGCCACAAACCCAGGCAATCCTGCTTTACTTTGCAATTGCGTACACTGTTTTGGGATTTTTCTATTATTGGATTATTCCAAGAAGCGTTCAGCTCCAGAGCAAAGGCCACATATTGCTGATAGGCTTTAAGAGGTTTTTT
The DNA here is from genome assembly GCA_041305085.1 of Nanobdellota archaeon. GTDB lineage: Archaea > Nanobdellota > Nanobdellia > Woesearchaeales > UBA9642 > SURF-58. The sequence goes on from JBFYMA010000043.1 coordinate 22,461, forward strand.
AGCGAGATATTTTTGTACCTTAAAACCTTTACCCAGAAGCCTGCCCATCCTCTTCCAAAGCTGGAAAAGCATGAGAAAACTGCCCTGCTGTTCCTGCTTGTAAAGCTTTTTTTTCTGCCCATAATGCTGAACTTTCTGGTTGGAAATTATTTTGCAGCAAAGGATTATTACAATTTTTTTCAGGGATTTGACTGGACTTTCTCAATCCAGACATTCAACAATGTGTTTTTTCCAGCCATTATTTCGCTTGTCTTTCTTATAGATGTGCTGTATTTCAGCTTTGGATACATGTTTGAGGCAAGGTTTCTGAAAAATACAATAAGAAGCGTCGAGCCTACAGTTTTTGGCTGGGCTGTTGCGCTTATATGCTACCCTCCTTTTAACGGATTTTTTTCCAACTATGTTTCATGGTATGCAAACGACATGGCATACTTTTTCAACGATACAGTGACTTTTGCTGTGAGAATAATAATTGTGCTGCTGTTTTTTGTCTATGTCGGTGCATCAATAGCTCTTGGCACAAGGTGCTCAAACCTTACAAACAGGGGAATAATCACAAAAGGGCCTTATGCAGTTGTGAGACATCCTGCGTACATCGCAAAAAACCTTGCATGGATAATAACAATAATACCTATTTTCAGCTTTGCAGCGTTTTTGAGCGTGCTGGCATGGGCAGTCATTTATTATTTCAGGGCAATAACAGAAGAGAGGCATCTTATAAAGGATCCTGATTACCAGGCCTACTGCAAAAAAGTCAGGTATAGGTTTATTCCGGGAATCTGGTGATTACGCAGAAAAATCAAACTCTGACTTGTACTCTTCTCCGTCAATCTTTACAAGCCGTTTGATAACTCCTTTTCTTACTGCTTCTTCCCTTGCCCTGTTAGGTTCCTGGTTAACCAGCTTTTCATCAACCTTTATGTCGTCAATTCTGTATTTGTGCATTATCTCTGCATCCTTGAACGATTCGATGTCGTGGTCAAACAAGAACTCATCTATTACATCCTTGAGGAATTCTTTTGGCAGTGTAAGTGTTGCAAACTTGTCGCTGGGCGACCCTATTTTTGGTGTTTCCTTTTTCTTGACTTTCATGCTGAGACTTCCTGAAGAAAGATCCACAAGAAGATAACATCCAGAGAGCTCTTCAAACAATTTTTGCGCTTTTTCAGGGCTGATATTTCCTTGAATCATGTACTGCATTCCTTTCTTTCCCATGGTTCTTCTTTTTTCATCAACATTCAACCCAGAATTTTCAAGATTGCTCTTGATGTCTTTCACCGTGGGGATGGTTCCGCTTACGCTGATTTCTGCTTTTGCAAGTCTTGCCAAAAGCCTGGCAAAAACGTTCACGTACTCAAAGCTTCCCCAAATTTTGATAGCAGAGCCAACTTTTATTATAAAAGGCTCTTTTGAAAACTCGCCCAGGCTGTATCTTATAAAAGAGTGATGGGTATGAGAGTCAATATTTTTCTCAAAAGCGTTTTTTATGTGGTTGAGCGCCATGGATTAGTTTCTGTTAGGGTTGTATTTAAGTTTTGCGGTTTAAAAAACTAAACATTTAAAAAATGCGCTAATTTCAATAGCAGGATGGCAAAAAAGGAGAAAGAGTCAACTCTTGGAATAGGCGTAAAAAAAGAGGATGACCTCTCAAAATGGTATACAGAGGTTGTCCAGAAGGCAGAGCTTATAGAATATACTGATGTTTCAGGCTGCATAGTATTCAGGCCATACCTTTACCAGATGTGGGAAATAATTCAGGCTGAAACAGACAAAAAGTTCAAAGAAATAGGCATCCAAAACTGTTATTTTCCTCTTTTAATTCCTGAAAAGCACCTTGTGAAGGAGCAGGAGCATGTAAAAGGGTTTGCGCCAGAGGTTGCATGGGTAACCCAGACTGGGGAAACAAAGCTTCCTGAACGATTGGCAGTGAGGCCTACTTCTGAAACAATAATGTATCCAACCTATGCAAAATGGATCAGGAGCTGGAGAGACCTTCCATTAAGGCTGAACCAGTGGAACAACGTTGTGAGATGGGAGTTCAAGCACCCAGTTCCATTGATGCGAACCAGGGAGTTTTTGTGGAATGAAGGGCACACTGTTTTTGCATCAAAAGAAGAGGCAGAGGCAGAAAGGGATCAAATATTGGGCATTTATGAGGATGTTTTAAAAAACACTCTGGCAATATACGCAACAAAAGGCTTTAAGTCTGAAAAGGAAAAATTTGCAGGAGCAGTCTATACAGCGTCTTTGGAGTCATTTTTGCCAACAGGAAAGGCAATACAAGGGCCGGATTTTCACTTTGACGGACAGAACTTTGCAAAAGCCTATGACATAAAATTCAGGGATAGGGATGAAAAGGAAAAATTTGCCTTCCAAAACACCTGGGCAATCAGCACAAGAATGCTCGGCGTGCTTTTCATGATGCACGGAGACGACAAAGGTCTTGTGCTTCCGCCAAAGATTGCTCCAATACAGATAATTATAATCCCAATATACAAGGAAGAAAACAAAAATAAAATATTGGAACAGGCCAAAAAAATAAAAAACTCATTGAAAGATTTTCGCGCAGAGCTGGACGACAGGGATGAATACACTCCAGGCTGGAAGTACAACAATTACGAATTAAAAGGAGTGCCAATAAGAATAGAGATAGGCCCAAAAGACCTTGAAAAAGGCCAGGCAGTATTGGTCAGAAGGGATACGGGAAAAAAGGTTTTCGCAAAAACAGGCGAAATTGCTGGAATAGCCAAAAGCATTTTGCAGGAAATGCAGTCGGATTTATACAAAAAATCAGAAAAATACTTCAAAGAGTCAGTTGTTAGTGTAAAAAGCATCAAAGACATAGAAAAAGCTGTGAAAAATAAAAAGCTCGGATTTGGGGTGTTCTGCAACACTGCAGAGTGCGAAGAAGCAATCAAGGAAAAGACTGGCGCAAAAACACTCAACAGTCCATTTGACAGCAAAGTAAGCAATGATGAAAAGTGTGTCTGCGGCAAGCCTGCAAAGATGATGATGTACTTTGGGAAGAGCTATTAGCTGAGTGTAATCTTGTAGATTTTCTTCTCATCCTTTTCTTCATTAGCCTGACTTTTGCCAGCCAGAGGCTGGTTTAAACCGGGCAGAGCCCGGCCAAGTTTAGGCTAATCACTAACTTATCCTAAAACTATTTAAATGGCTCTTCTTCAAAACAGTGCATGAGCTACTTAATACTCGTGAGGCATGGAGAGTCCAGGTGGAATATTGCTAACAAGTTCACTGGCTGGGTCGATGTTCCTCTGAGCGAGGTTGGCATAAACGAGGCGCTTATCTCTGCAAAACAGCTGGAAGGCTTGCAGATAGATGTTGCCTTTACTTCAAAGCTTACCCGAGCTCAGGAAACCCTTTTGCTAATACTTGCAAAGCAGGATTTTACAGGAGTATTTTTGCACAGGAGCAATAAGAGGTTTAAGTGGAGCCTCCATCCAAAAGAATTTACACCTCCTGAAATCCCTATCTACTCCAGTGACGCAATCAACGAGAGGTATTACGGAAAGCTGCAGGGACTCAACAAAAACGATGCAAGGCAGAAGTGGGGTGAGGAGCAGGTTTTTATTTGGAGAAGGAGCTTTGACATAAGGCCTCCTGGAGGAGAATCATTAAAGGATGTGTGCAAGCGGGTTATTCCTTATTTTGAAAAAGAGATAATGAAGTTTGTGAAGCAGGGCAAGACAGTGATTGTCTCTGCCCACGGCAACAGCTTGCGGGCAATCATCAAGCATGTTGACAATATTTCTGACAAAGACATTCCCAACCTTGAGCTGCCAACAGGCAAGCCCACAATCTATGTCTGGAAAAACAACAAGCTGGAAAAGGAAAGCCATGAACATACATTCACAAGGCCAGTCCACTGGCACAGGCCTGTAGAGTACAAGCGCAAGAAGAAAAAGCCTGGAAGGAAGTGAATAGCTTCATTTCTTTACCCTTCCATAATCTTCCAGCACAACGCTGTCAAGGTTTGCAACGTCTCTGACCCTGTAGAGCCTTCCCCTGCCTATTTCTGCAATGCCTTCTGCAAGCTTCTCTCCTTCTTTTTCAAGGTTTATCCCTATAACAGAGATTGTTATTCCTTTGTCCCTTGCAATTCCTGCAGCCTCCAGAGTCTCTTTTTCAGGCTCTTTGCCTTTTGTGGGCATGGCATCTGTTATCAGCACAAGGTGCTTTGTCTCTGATTTTGGAAAAAGCTCCACTGCCTTTACAATTGTTTTTCCTATGTCTGTCTCTTTGCTTGCAGAAATCGCTGACAGCCTTCTCAATATCTCAAGAAAGTCATTTGTAGGGGCTATGGAATGCTTTATGTCGCTTCCGAATATGATTATTCCCACCTTGTTTTTTTCGTTTATGGCTTTGAAAGAAAGCGCAATGCCTGCTTTTTTTGCAGTCTTTAATTTTATTCCGCGCATGCTTCCGCTTGCGTCAATGCCGTAAATAATGCTTATCCTTCCCCTGCCTTTTCTTTCAAAAATTTTTAAATCAGATTTTGACAGTTCAGCATGCCCTCTTCGCAAAGCCTTTTTTATGCTCTGCCTTATGGCAATGTCCCTGTATCTTGACTTTTTGTAGTTCACAGCCTCATCTTTTTCTCCATAGGCGCTTTTTTCTTTTTTTTCTTTTTCCCCGAGCTTTTTTGGAAGCAGATGGTCAAGCTCTTCTGTGTACAGAATCAGCGAGCTAAGCAGCAAGCCCTTGTCAGAAATTCTTCCTTCATTGTCAATAAGCCCTTTTTGCTTCAGGTCCTGTATGTTTTCCCTGATTTTCTGGCTCATCTCTTTTTTGAACTCTGGAATGTTTATGTTTTTCTTCACAAACTCAGAGCTATAGCCTGTCAGCTCTCTTATTATAACATCTCCATAAAGGTTTTTGGCAGTTTTATAATCCTTTACAAGGTTTTCAAACATCATATCAGGAGTGAAAAATCCTATGCCCTGAGTTATTGCATCAGCAAGCAGCCTGCCGTCATTAACCATTTCTTCATCAGACTCCAGCACAGACTTCATCAGCTTGTCTTCATCTGTCTGTGTTTTCAGCTTGCCGGAATATTCGCTTATCTCATCAGAAATCTTTGCTGTTTTTTCCTGGTCTTCAGACTCAGAATGCACGTTAGGGATAACCACCCTTTTTCTTCGAGTACTTTTCAAACTCCTCTTTTACAAACTCTTCAGTCGAGGAAAGGTATTTTATGCTTGGCTTCAGCCTTATCCTGTGAGACAGCACTGAAACCAGCACTGCTTTTATGTCATCCATGGATGCCTCTTCCCTGTTATTTAACAAGGCATTGCTCTGGGCCCTTTCATAGACGCCAAGGCTTGCCCTTACGCTTGGCTTTTTCTCAACCCTCTCATCATCCCTGAAAGACCTGATGAAATTTATGAAGTAATCCAGCAGCCCATCAGGAAAGCCAATGATTTTTTTTCCTTTTTGCAGCACAATTTTTTTTTCTATAGGCAAATTTTCAGGATAGCCCATCTCTATAAGGTCAAACCTGTCCAGAAAAACATCGCTCAAAGGCTCTGTTGAAGTGTCTTCAGGATTCATTGTGCCAATAAATACAAAGCTTGCAGGAAAGTCAACATCATAGCTGCCGATTGTCACTTTTCCCTCTTCCAAGACCTGCAGCAATGCGTTCTGCAATTTTTCACTGCACCTGTTTACTTCGTCAAAAAACAGTACGCCGTTTTCTGCCTTGAAAATCTTTCCCTTGACAAACGCCTCCTTGCTCAACGGGCCGAACTTTAACGCCTTGACAGGGTCAATATCGCCTATTAAGTCTTCTGATGTCAGGTCAGGGCTGCCCTGTACTCTGACAAAAGACTGGCTGTTTCCAAACGCTTTTGCAACCTCCTTTGCAATAGTTGTCTTTCCAACCCCTGGAGGGCCCACAAGTATTACGTGCCTGTTTGTAAGAAGCGCAGACTTCAGCTGCTTTTTTGTGTCTTCCTGGCCGTATATTGACTCAAAGCTCAGCTCAAGGATTTTTTGATTGATTTTTTTGTTGTTTGCCATAGCCAAAAGCAAAACAAGAATTAGTATATAAGTGTTGTGCTTATCCGCTCTTCCAGAGCCTTATGTTTGTCATGAGCTCTGGAACTGTTATGGCATCTGCAAACCAGTCGCCTATTGCTGCCAAAAGCTCTGAGCTTCCAATTTTTCCATCACAGGGGTTGTTGTCGTAAGGGCTGGCAGGAGTGCAACTCCCAATACTCACGCTTGTTGTCTGGCTGTTTGCAGTGTTTACATTAGATGAATATATTTCTGGCTCAAAGATGACAAAAAAGTTATAACTTCCAGAACTTGTGTTTGTAACAACATCCCAGTCAACTTCGCAGGAATTTCCTGCAAGCATATTTTGCAAACATGCAAATTGCGAAAAAGTTGAAGGGTTTTGATCCATCGTATAAAAAGGATTCCCATTGTTCATTGGGATTGTTCCTCCTTTATAACCTGGAGGAGAATAATCAACAACCAATCTTGGTCCTGATGAAGGTGTGCCGTACTCTCTGTACCTAAACTGGCAGTATTTTGAGCTTCCTGTGTTGTCTGTTCTGTTAATCAAAAATGTGATGTTAGTTATTCCAAGGTCGTGCTGTTGCTGGAGCCATGCTATATTCGTAATTGGGAAATCTTGCCAATACGCCCCGGCGTCTCCGCCACTAGGAGTAGCAGAACCAACCTGCTGGTCCACAACAGGACACTGCTGTGGTCTGGTTACATGATCTGCGCACTGTGTTTCAGACCAATCTTGTGTTGTTGAGCCATAAACATTATATGTTGCCCCTGAATGGCTGCCTGCATCATTATAATGATAAAGCTGTAGAGTTGCGCTGTTTATTATTGACCCTGCAGGAATACTGCTTGTGTCTACTTTTATCCAAAGAAAATATGGGCTGCTGCCTGAAAATCCTGTAACAAGACCATAGCTTGACTCGTCATAATTGGTCGAGCCGCCCTGCCTCGAATAGGTGTCTTCCAAAATTGCCCCTGAAGGAGTGTCCAGCACTAGTTGAGGGTCAAGGGTTGCTATGATATTTCCGCACTCTCCGACACTGCAAAGAACTCTTTCTTTATAATTAAATGTTTGCTGATCCTGAACATTCAAATTTCCTGTAACCTGCTGGGTACTCAGAATTCCCCAGGGAAGACTCAAGGGAAAAGCTTCTCTTCCAAAAAAATTATGGTTGTCGTAGCAAAATGTTATTAGCTCAAAATCTCCGCTGTCGATAATCTGGGTATTTGGAACATCTATTATGATAGTTTCCTGAGGTGTTCCGCTTCCTGCCTGGCTTTGGTTGATAATAAATTTGTTATCATCTGCGTTATAAAGGGTAACGCGGGCACTTTGTATTGTGCCGTCATCATCCCTGCAGTCAGTTCTAACCCTTAATAGTGTGTTGCCAAATTGTAGAGAGTCACATGGCTGCCAGTTTCCTATAGTGTTTATCTCGCACAAAGAATTTTCCGCATAAGGAATCCCTGAATTAAAAACAAAAGTGATTTCGGGAGGCGGAGAAGTTCGTCCGTTAAGGTTAAGATTGCTGCTTTGGAAATCCCCTCCATAATTTACATTAATAGTGAATGGAGAGTATTCTGTAACTACAATATTGCTTTGGCATGCGGCAACAGTGCAGCCTATTAGCGTTTCCCTAAGAGCAGGATTAATTCTTTGGCCTGTTGTTGTTGTGCTGTAAGCGGTCGAGCCGTACCTATCAGTTATTGTAACTATGGCGCCGTCAAGGTGTCTTGCGCCTCCATCAACAACATCTATTGGCTGTGTCCACTCTATTGCATAGTTGGATGGCACTGCACTGTTCCAAGCAGTCCACAAATAGCTCCTCAAATTTATTTCGCCAACAAGAGTTGTATCTCTTACAATGTTATCAAATGTTGCAAAACTAGGATACGCCCCTGTTCCTATTCTGAAAGTGTGATAAAATGAATTGCTTCCCTCTTTCACAAAAGTGTTATTGCTCAAGAGGCTGTATCTGGGAGCGTCATATGTAAAGTCTCCAAAATGTACATGGCATGTGTCAGAAACTATTGTGTTGTTGTATATTGCCTCTGTAAAAAGTGGCGTGGCAGGCCTTCCAGCAATAACTAGAGCGCATGCGTTTTCTTCAGATGTTGGAGGCAGCCCTTCGCTGTAAAATTTTACTGTGTTATTGAAAAAGTGAACATCTATCGGCGCATCTGTCTGGTCTAAAAGAACACCCCTTATCCTTCCATATCCCTTGCTTTTGATAATAATCGTGTTGTTGTAAATATAGACATCATCTAGTTCCCCAAACATCCTGATTCCAAACATATTGCTTCTTGGACCATATTCTGCATATCTGTCAAAAGGCTCATCAGACCACAGCCTGACAATATTATCATGGACATCCAGATTAAAGGCGTTATGGGGATAAAGTCCCTCGACCATGTAGCCTCTTCCAAAAACCAAATTATCCTCAACATCTAAATGTGCGACTCCCTGAATATCCCTCTCCTGAAGGCTTATGGCTTGTGCATTTGTTGCCCATGAATCAATATATATTTCGTTGTCAAAAACCCTCCCTCCCAGATTACCGCTTGCCATAATTCCGCAGTGCCTGCTCCTGTTGATAATATTATTATGTACAAGATTATTTGAGTTTCCGACAGGTGTTTGCAGTGCTGAAGGAAGCCTGTCCCTGTAGCCTATTCCTCCGCCAAGTATGATTGTTCCTCTGTCATTTACAAAATTGTTATGAATGTCTGCTTCTCCCCTCATAACCTGAAGTCCTCCAACTTGAGCCCCATACCAATCCAAATAATTTCCTGCAATTTCGATATCTGTGCTGGCATCAAAAATAAGTATAGGGTTGTGACCACAGTTTGGACATGCCCAGTCAACATTTGCCTGTCCGTTGCCTGTTCCCTGGACATACTTTCCATTCAGAATTTTTATGCTATTATAATTCCCGTTCATAAATATGCCTGTTCTTCCGTTCGGGTTTTCTCCTGCAATATTGTTATAATTTATTGTATGGCCATCCAAGTCGAGGACAACGTTGCTGGCTCTTATCCAAACTCCCCCCTGGGAAACAGTAATGTCTCTTGTCAAAATGTATGTTCCTGGCTGATCTATGCAATACTCATATCGTGCCATATCCCCTAAGAACAGGCTGCTTTCAAAATTGCATGAGTCCAGCGATTCAATATCTGTTGCTGAAGTGTAGTCTTGTGTTGAAAAAATTTTTTCACTGCTTACAAATTCCTGGTCAGAAGTTGCATTTATTGAAACAATTCTGTAATAATACTGTGTATTTCTCTGAAGGTCTGAAATCATGTGAAAATGGCTGTAGTATCCCCTTCCTATTTCTGGATAAAACTCATTCATCATGTTATCTTTCAACATTGAAGATGTGTTTTGGTAGTTGTCATGCGCAGCTGAAACAGTTCCATACTCCACATAGCTCCAGGTTGGCTCACTTGTTTCCCAGTAAATTACTGCAGAAGTTTCGCTTATATGATTCCATTCATCATTTATTGTTGGATCCGCAGCTGCAAATGGCAGAAGAAAAAGCATGAACACCCAAGCAATAATCAGTTTTTTCATTGTTTTTCACAAAACTCTGGTGATTTTTTCCCTGTTAAAGATATTATAACCTTTTTTTGTATTTATTATATTTAAATGTTTGCCAGTATTTCAGAAAAATCAGACATTCTTCCAGAGCTTTATATTTGTCATGAGCTCTGGAACTGTTATCAAATCTGCAAACCAGTCGCTTACTGCTGCTAAAAGCTCTGAGCTTTCAATTCTTCCATTGCATGGGTTGGTGTCGTAAATGCTTGCAGGATTGGAGCATACGCCAATAGCCACTGTTACATCAGGAGTGTTATATACTTCTACATCATCTGGATAGGTTTCAGATTCAAGAATTGTTAAAAAGTTAAATGGCCCATCCTGAGAGGTATTTGTTGTGACATTCCATGAAACCTGGCAGGAATCCCCATCCCTCATGTCCTGAAGGCATGGGAAGTCATTAAAATTTACAGGATTCTGGTCTGTTGTGTAAAATGGGCTTCCTGTGTTCATAGGAATTGTTCCTCCTTTGTATCCTGGTGGAAAATAATCTATCTCCAAGTGCGCTGCTAAATCTCCAACACCAAAGTCTTTTGTATAGAAACGGCAATAGCTGGTTCCTCCGCTTGATGTTCTAGTGATTCCCAGAGTGATTGTGTCCAGACTTGCGTTTGTCTGCTCCTCAAGCCATCCTGTATTTGTCAAAGGAAAAGTTTGCCAATATGCCCCATCATCTGCTCCCTGGGGAGTTATTCCACTTCCCAGAAGTTCGTCTAGCACAGGGCAGGTTTCAGGATAGTTTACATGGTCATAGCAGTCCAGCTCATCCCAATCCTGTGTTGTTGAGCCATAAATACTGTAAGTCTGTCCTGAATGGCTGCTCACATCTTCATCAAGATAATGGTACATTCTAAGTGAAACATTTGCAATGGTTGAACCTGGCGGAATTTTGGATGAGAGATTAAATTTTATCCAGGAATAATATTGCCTGCTTCCAAGCCAGCCAGCAACCAAGTATGTGTTGTCTCCATATATCTGGCTGCTGCTTCCATCAACCCTGGAATAGCTGTCATCAAGAATGTCTCCTGTTGTTGCATTAAGCCCAAGCTCTGGATCAAGAGTTGCTTTGATGTTTCCGCATTCTCCGTTTTGGCAGGAAAAGGTCAAGCTGTAAAAGAATTCCTGTCCATTGCTCACGATAAAGTCAGAAGGGTTGCTGGTTACTGCAAATGTGCCCCATGGAATAAACTTGTGAGTTGTTTTTGAGCCGTACTTGTTTGCAGAATCATAGCAAGTTGCTATAAATTTTATGTTTCCGCTGTCCCTTACCAAAAGATTAGGATTATCCCAGGTTATTGTTCCTGAGCCTGACTGCTGGTCATAGGCCAGAGTGTTTGAATCAGGAACATTAGTGATGTTAAAGCTTGCTCTTGCAACTGGAAGGTCTCCCTGAGTACATGTTGTTCTGACCCTGAGAACAGTATCCCCATACTGCATGCTTGTGCAGTCCTGCCAGTTGTTAGGAGTGTTGAGTTCGCACTGCATACTTTGAGCCAAAGGAACCATTGTTGTGAGCTGCAAGTCAATGCTTTTAGTATAATCTACAGTAACTGTATCTGTTACAGGGTTTCCGAAAGGGCTTACAGTAACAGTGTAAGGATTGTAGTCTGTAATTGTTGAGCCGCAGTTGTTGTTCCAAAACTCTCTCAACACAGGATAAACACTTGTTTCTTCGCTGAACTCCTGATATGCTATTGCTCCGTACTTATCAGTTATGGTTACCTGTCCAACAGGAGCAGGATTTCCCTGCCAGTCAAAAGCATTGACCGCAAGCGTCCAGTCAACTGCATAGTCAGCATTTACTCCAGAATTGCAGTCATAGCGCACGTTTGAAAGGTCTGCTCCTCCCTCAAGCTTTGTGTCCTGCAAAATGTTGTCATAGGTCTGGCTTCCTGTGAATCCAAGCCTCACAGTATAATAATAAGCTTCATTGCCTATTTTTCTGAAAACATTGTCTTTTAAAAGCGTGTTTTTTCCAGGAGGATAATAGTCATCCTTGTAATTTACATGGCAGACGTTTGAAATGAATGTGTTGTTATAAATTCCTGCAAACTGCGCAACATTAGGAGCGCTTATCACTCCCTCAAGGCCTGACATAACCACAGTGCACACAGTTGCCCAAAGAGGAGGATAGGCTCCCACAGGAACACCATCAGAGTAAAGCTCAACAGTGTTGTTGTAAAAAAACAATCCCATCTGCTCTGCTGTCTGGCTTATCCACATGCCTCTTGACTTGCCGACGCCTGTATGGTGAATCACTATGTGGTTGTCATAAACATGAACATTGTGCAGAGGTCCCCAGGTAACTCTGAAGCCAACCATTGTGCTTTGGGTGCTGTACTCTCCAAACCTGTACCCAAAAGGGCCTGTCCACATCTCAACAAAATTGTCGTGTATTTCTCCGTTTGTTGAGCTTGCAGAGGGATAGATTGCATCTACATAGTAGCCTGTTGCAAATATTTTGTTGTTGTAGGCTTCATAGTTCTTTGTACCGCTTTTAAAGCTCAGGCACTCTGAGTTTGTAGCCCATGAGTCCATGTAGAACTCGTTTTCATAAAAGTTTCCAGTGGTGTAATGTGTGGTTGAGAAACATACCTGCCTTGTTCTTGTTATAATATTGTCGTGAAGGTTTACCAGGCCATTTGGAAGGTTTATTGCTCCCATAAGGCTTTCCCTGTCCTCAACACCAGTTCCTAAGTCATTTATCAGGTTGTGGTGCAATGTAACATCAGATCCATAATTGCACATAAGCCCTGTTACTTGTACTCCTGTCCATTCAAGCTTCAGCCCAAAGAACTCCTGCCCATTGCAGGTTGAGCCAAATATTGGGTTGTGGCCTATGTTATCATTAGCTCCTGAATCTGCACCATCATTTCCAAGACCTTGCTTTATTATACCATTTATTACTTTAACATTTCTTGCACCGCTCATATAAACACCTATTCTCTGCCTTCTTGTGCCATCAGCAACATTGTTATATGTGAGAGTGTGGCCGTTGAGGTCAACAGTGATGTCATCTGATTGCACCCAGATTCCTCCTTGGTCAACTGTTATATCTCTTGTCAAAACATATGTTGCTCCTGCGTTGTTCAGGCAGAATTGATATGTGGCTCCTCCTGACTCCTGACACGAGCTTTCAGACTCCACATCAAGCCTTGAGGAGTAGTTCTGCGTTGTGAAAGTCCTGTCAGAACCATAGAATGTGTTTCCTGAATCATCAACCATGACATACCTGTAATGGTAGGTTGTTGTCTGCTGCAGGTTTTCCAGCTGATGCATATGGCTGTAATATCCCCTATGAGAAGAAAAGCCCTGGGAATAAATTACATTGTCATTCTCAATTGGTGTTGTGCTTCCATAGGCAGTTGTCAGCCCATACTCTACATATGCCCTTACGGACTCGCTTGTCCTCCAGTAGATGCTCGCAGAAGTCTCGCTGGCAAAGCTCCAGTCATCGCTTGCTGTTGGAGCAGCATTCACAAATGGCAGAAACAGCAAGACTGCAAAAAAAAGTACAAGTAAAAGCGCAAGTTTTTTCATAATTTTTTCCTCTGATTTCTTTTAGAGTCTGCTATTTATAAAAATTTCGAAACAAAAATAGTTCAGCAACCTGCTTTCCAAGCTTTGATTGTATCCATAAGAACAGGAATACTTATGGAATTGCTGAACCAATCTGCTATTGCTCCCAAAAGCTCGCTGTTTTCTATGCAGCTGTTGCACGGCTGTGTGTCATATTTCAATGGGCACGCAGGCTGTGCAGTAATGTTAACGCCTCTCAGAGGGCTGGTTGTTCCTGCAATATTGCTGTTTAATGGAGTATAGAATGCAAAGAATTCGTAAAGCCCTGAATTTTCATTGACAAAAACATTCCATGTTGTTGTACAAGAATCTCCTCCTTTCATGTTTGTGCACTGCTGGGGGTTATTGTCAGTGGTGTAAAATGGGCTTCCTGAGCCAACAGGCACAACTCCTTTTGACTGGTAAGGGCTCACTGTTAATACTAAATCGTCAAAATCTCCGTAAGGAGTCTGCGGACTGGTTGATGGCTGGGGGCAGGCGCTTGTTTCTTCAGGCCATTGTACGTCCTGATCATTTTCAATGGCTCTGATTGTGTGCTGGCCAACATTGCTGTCCAGCGTGAAAGTTGTAAAGAGTGTTCCATCAGTGTCTCCTGCAACGCTGTCACAACCTGTAAGCTCTCCTGCCTGTTCTGTCCACCTTTCAATAAGCCTCCAGGAGTTTCCGTTATGATACCAGATGCTGACAACATCTGTTGAGCCTCCTGACTGGTCTGCCCAGCAGTCATAGTCCACTCCAACAGTTACCTGGCTGCCTGGCAAAACCCTCTGGTCAACATTTACATAAATATTATCTATAACATTTGTGCCGTCGCACTGTGCTGCAGAAATACTGCAGGATGGTCCTGCGTTGTAATCTGTGCATCCATTACTCCCCTGGCAGTAGGTCCCGCAGCTGTAGCTGTCGTGGCTTAGCAGAGTTATTTCGTCAAACCTTGCGCTTCCCCTGTAATCATCAATGTGCGGCTCTCCAAAGTATGCATACTCTATTGCATCCTGCAATTTATATACCAGACCGTCCCTTACAGGGCTTGTCTCTGTAATAAGGTTTTGATTTTCATCATATAACCTGAGTATGAGCTTGTTGTACATTTTTTCTATCTCTGCATAATACCAAGTATTTGATTGGTAAGTGTATGCTGACTCCCAGTTCCATTCTTCTTCGTGCCAGATGCTTCCATCCCATGATCTTATCTTATTTCCTCCTCCAGCTGTATCTATTTCAGGGCTGAAATAAACCATGTAAAGCGGATGGTTAACAAGTGTTCCTGTTCCCCACTCAAGATGGTTGTCAACATCCATGACTGCTTTTCTATGAAAGTGCCACCACTGCTCTTCGCACTCTGTGCTTTCGCAGGCATCATCTGTAAGCGTAACAAGATACACTCCATTTTCATAATATCCCTGGTGGTTGTTAAAAGCTGGGTTATCATAGTCAGAGCTGTCATAGTTTGAAAGGTCATAGTTTATGAATCCAACTTTTACCCTGACTTTGTGGAACTCAGGAAGAACATTTGTTGACCTTATCATTGCCATGTCTGCAAACCCTGAAGAAGTGTCAACTGTTGCATAGCCATTCTGCACTATTATCTGCCCGTTGTTGCTGGTCTGGGCTGTCAGCCAATTATTTGTTCCGAATGTCTGGCCGTCTGTGTATGTTGCAGGGGTGTTGAAGTCTTCCCTGTATACCTCTTCCCATCCTGAATCATCAAATGGATCAAGAGTTGCTGATACTGTTCCGCACTCCCCTCCATTGCATGTAAGGGTTGTTCTGTATGTGAAGCTCTGGCCGTTGCTCAATTCATAGGGATTCTGTACTGGAAGGCTGTGCTGGGAGCTGAGAGTTCCCCAGGGAAGGCTCCACTCGACTGTCTGGGTTGCAGTCTTTCCCTGAACATCTGTGCAGACTGCTGTTAATTGGAATCCTCCGCTGTCAACAATTGTGTAATCATTGTTGTTCCAGGTAACTGTTGCTGGTGTTCCGCTGCTTGCCTGGCTTCCCTGCAATAATAGTATATTGTCAAAGGCGTTTCTCAGCTCAAAGCTTGCGCTTGTTATTCCAACACCGTCAGGATCTGTGCATTGGGTTCTTATCTGGCTTATTGTGTTGCCGTATTGTACTGTGCTGCAGTCCTGCCAGTTGCTATTAACCTGACATTGGGTGTTAGCAATTGATGGTGCGCTTGGGTCATAGACAATGTTGAGAGTTGTTGTCTGGTCAAGAGCAACCTGCTCAACATGGTGCCATCCACTGTAATCAACTGTTACTGTGTACGGCGCATAATTCGTTTCAGTATAATAGTTTGTCCCATCAAAATCCCTAAGGAATTCTTCCAGCACTGCTGAAACTGTAGTTCCAGAAGTTGTTGTTGAGAGAACAGGGCTTCCAAGCGCATTCTGTACCTGCAGGCTTGCCCCTGAAATAGGATTGTCTGATCCATCCACAAAGTTTACGTTGAGAGTCCATTCAACTTTGTAGTTGCATCTGGGAACCCTTCCTTCTTCTCCATGGCACTCCCAGGAGATAATTCTAGGGCTTGCACCGTTTTCAAAAACATTATCCCTGAATATGTGGCCAAAGCTGTCATGGTTTCCATAGCCAACCCTCATTGTATAATAATAGTCCTCGTTGTCCAGTTTTCTGAATATGTTGTTTTCAAATATGCTGTTCTGGCCTGTTCCGTAGTATTCCCCTAGTGCCACATGGCAGGTGTTGGAAGCAATAATATTATCGTGAATAGTAACAGGTGCTGTTCCAGAGCCGCTTGGGTATTCGTTTCCATCAATCCATAAAGTACACGTGTTGGAAAGCTCTGATCCGTAGCTTTCAAGGACGTTGTCGTGGATGTCTATTCCGAGGGGGGTTGGCTGGAAGTAAAGCCACAAAGCCCTTGCGTGGGAGTTCTGGCCTGCAGAATTATCTCCGTGCATTATTATTGTATTATCATAAAAATCAACATTCTGAGGAGCAGCCCACATTACCCTGACTCCGCTCATGCTTGTCATAGGACAGGCATACAAAGGCCCTGACTCGTAAGTCCAACGGCAGTTGGGAACTGTTGCAAACATCTCTATATAGTTGTCGTGGATGTCAAAGTTTGTCGTGCCACCCATCAATGCCAGGCTTACTGCATGGTATCCTGTTGCAAAGAATTTGTTGTTGTAGACTCTGCCTCCATTTGCGCCTCCTGTAAAGTATATTCCAAAAGCATTTGTCGCATAGGAGTCTGTATATATTTCATTGCTGAAAATGTCTCCTCCTCCACCTCTTCCGTAGTTGTAGGAAATTCCTGTATGCCTTGTCCTCAGGATAAGATTATGATCTATTGATGGGATAACATAAGGAGGAAGCCATATAGATTTTACCATGGTTTCCCTTCCTGTAAAGCCATCTATTCCTGTTCCCAAATCATTCAAAACATTGTGGTGGATATGCAGGTTTGTTCCTCCATTTTGCCCATGCACCAAGCCGCTTACCTGCATTCCTGAATACTGCATGTAAACCCCTGCAATTTCTGTATTGATTATGTTGTTGGGAGCTATGTATAAAGGGTTGTGGCCGACTGAGCTGCCGGCAGGTGCGCGGTCATTTCCGGCTCCTTGGACAATTTTTCCGTTAAACACTTTTATGTTGCTTGACCTTAAGTCAACGCCATAATTTCCGCTGCTGGTTCCGTCATGAACATTGTTATAGGTTATGGTATGGCCGTCCAGGTCAAAGGTTATTCCGCTTCCTGTTATTTGTATTGCCCCTCCTGAAGTTGTAATATCCTGGGTTAACACATAATTAGCGTTGTCCTGGTTAAGCACGTATACAGGGCCTGAAAGGCTTCCAGGAACCTCTATCTTATTTCCCCCGTAATCCTGTGTAGTGAAAGTCTGGGTCATGCCGTAAAAATGGTTGTTGTTCTTGTCAACCATGACTCTTCTGTAATAATATTGTGTGTTGTGCTGCAAATCCCTCACATAATGTGCATGAGTGTACATTCCGTGCTGGGTGCTTACCCCTTGTTGAGTGAGCCAGTTGTTTCCCTGTGTAGGGGTCTGGCTTCCAAAGCTTGCTGTTGTTCCATATTCTACATAGCTGTGCATGGACTCATTGGACTGCCAGTAAACAAATGCAGAAGTCTCGCTGACATGAGAGTATTCCTCAATGAATGAGGGATCTGCAAGTGCAAACGGCAAGAAACCAAGCAACAACGCAAAAAAAGCCAGTATTTTCCCAAATTTTTCCATAATGCAAGTTTTTGTATTGTTTCTATAAATAGTTTACTGATTTAACGGATGTTATGCTCCCAAAAATCCCAGCACTGCGATCACTGCAGAGGCGCTCACAGGCATGAGTATGTTGTCATTGATATCTATAAGGTCTTTGTCAAAGCTCTCGACAATCATAGCGACAAAACTTGCAATTATTGCGTGAAGCGCAGGCACAAACAGCAATGCTCCCAAAAAGCCAAAAACAATTCCTGAAACGCTTCCTATGATTGTTTTTCTGCTCCAGGGGATTCTTATCCTTCCGAACAGCCTGCCGAATATTGTGCTGGCTGAGTCTCCAAGAACCATGATCATTATGCCTGCCAGTGCAGTATTTTTTTCAAAAACAAACAGCACTGCAAACATTCCGAGAAAAAATGCCAATGGGCCTTCGTAATGGTGCCTTTTTCTCGGTCTTTCAAACTTTGAAATGATTTTATCTATTATTGGAAGCTCCCATTTCAGGCGTATAAAAAAAATAACTGCGATAATTATTGCAATCCCAAGAACAAACCATTTGCTTATTATTCCAAAATACAGGAGCACGACTGTTGCCAGTCCTAGAACTATGTGAATTATCTGTCTAGCAATTTCAAATCTTTTTGGAATAGTTTGTTCTACCATTTGCTGAGTTTTTCAAGCAGTATTATGAGTTTTTGCAGTTTTTCAGGTATTGGCTTTATGGAGGCGTTGTCTGCTGAAATTCTTATCTGCTTAGAGCTTTTTCCCAGAGAAAAAACCAGCTCAATGCTTTTATCACTGCTTTTTCCAGTGTATTCATCCTGAAGCAAAAAAGGATTCCACTCTTCAAACTGGCCAATTATTTCTTTGAATTGCTTTTCATCAAGCTGATATTCTGTTTGGTGCACCATTGGCTGCGGCTCATTTTTAGGAAATGCCCCTGAATGAACCTTTCCATTGCTTTTTAATCCAATTATTATCCTTGCACCATTGCTGTCTATTATCAGCGTTATGTTATCAAATTTGTTTGTTTTCATTTTTTCAAAAAAACCTCCAATGCGCTTATTCCAAAAAGTGAAACCATTGTTATGATTATTCCAGCAATCACAACTCCCAATGCCAGAAACCAAAAGCTCTTTTTTTTATCAACACCCAGCAGCCATGCAGCAAGAGTTCCTGTGTAAGCTCCTGTGATTGGCAAAGGTATTGCCACAAAAAGGAAGAGTGCCCAGTATTCATATTTTTTCCAGCTTTTCAGGGCTTTTTTTCTTGTCCTCTCTACAAACATATCAAATATTTTTTTGTAAAATCCTATTTTGTAAAATAATTTGTGAAGCGATTCCAGAAAAATAAAAACTA
>JBFYMA010000044.1:0-27276 GCA_041305085.1 Nanobdellota archaeon
CAAAAAAGTCTCATCAGTACAAATAAAAATTACGATCAGCTCCTTTCGTTCATGACTCAACAACTCCAAGAATCCTACTGGGACATTTTCCTTTTCTAGAAAAGCAAATGCTCCGGCCGGGACTTTCTCAAGCTTTTTTGTAAAAAAGCCTATTCGAACCCGGGTCACCGGATGTTTTCAACGCCTTGCTGGGCAAAGCATCACGAAAATCCGGTATGATTGGTTGTCCCACCTATCAAAAAACTGTTTCTACAAAGGGGCTTGAGCGCAAAGCGCGAAACCCCTGCTTTTGGTGCAGCTTTTTGCAAAAGGTGCCCGGACTACACTACCGGAGCATTGTTTTTAAAGGAATTGCAAACTGTTTTTAAATGTGTTGCTTTTACAGAAATAAAAATCTGTGCCCACGGGGAGTTTCACAATGTTTTGAACCCCGGACCTCCGGCTGTCTTAGCTGTTCGAAAACGTGTCATATAAGACCGGCGCTTTCTGCCCTCAACGAGGTCTAACCAGGCTGAGCTATGGGCACATTGCTTTTAAAGAAACAGTGGTTTGTTTTTAAATGTTTTCGTTGAATCAATCCTAATCTTGTTATATAGTTTTTGCAGGGTAGCTGCCAATGCTCTAATCTAAACCTTTAAATACAAAAAGAATTTAACGCTGATAAGGGGTGGAAACAATGCCTAAAACAAACACTAAAAAAGACAAAAAAGACATGTGCGGCTGCGGCCCTGCAGGAGCTGTTTACGGATTAGGCCTTATAGGAGCGCTGATATACTATTTGGTACACGCAACAGGCTTTTGGAACGGAGTGCTGGGAGTATTAAAAGCAATTATCTGGCCAGTATTCGTGGTTTATGGATTGCTGAGATTTTTGGGAATCTAAGCATGAATGCAGATTTGGTTGCTCCCTGTGGCATGAATTGCGGGGTTTGCTATGCATACCTTCGAGAAAAAAACAACTGCCCTGGCTGCAGACTATTGAGAAAAAACATTCCTGTAAGCATTGCAAGATGCAAAATAAGAAGCTGCAAAATCATTAAAACCAGCAAGGCAAATTTCTGCTTTGAGTGCAGCCAGTTTCCGTGCGCAAGCATTAAGCACCTTGATAAACGGTACAGGACAAAGTACTCTATGAGCATGATTTGCAATCTGAACTCTATAAAAGAAAAAGGCATGAAAACATTTCTTAAGAATGAGGAAAAAAGATGGGTTAAAGGAAACAAGGTTTTCTGCGTGCACAAGAAGAAGTACTTCGAGTTAAAGAGCAGGTGCTGAACACCACAAGCTACAGCTGGATGCACCAGCCGGGAATTGAACCCGGAACACAGGCTTGGGAAGCCCGGATTATACCGTTTAACTACTGATGCGCTGCCAATTAGGAGTTGGATTTCTGGTTAATAATCTTTCGAAAATCGCTTAAGAATGCGGCAGCCGAGACTCGAACTCGGGTTACAGCGTGTCTGCATACAGATATTCCATAAATTTTGGCTTCTGTATTGGCAACGCCGTGTAATGACCACTATACTACTGCCGCGTATGGACCCGGCCGGAATCGAACCGGCGACCTTCGCCGTGTAAAGGCGACGTCATTTGCGGAATCTCCTGCAATGTAAATGTAAAAGGTGTAGCCGCTAGACTACGGGTCCGGTTTCAGAATGAAAAAGCAGCTTTTTTATAAAGGTTGCTGTTTAGCTTTCTGAATATTTCCCCCCAAAAAAAAGAATTAGTTCACGTCTTTCTTTGCCTATCTGATGCACTCTTTCTTGTTTTGTCTGTTTATAAATTTTTCTATTTGCTCCTGCACTGGACACACCACCGTAAAATATTTAAATAATTTGTACGCTTTAATTAGTATACCTTTAAATATAAAAAAAGATAAACTTTATATACTAGTATACATAATACCCTACCATGGAACAGACTGTAATCTTTCAACATTCTCAGGAAAAGATTTTTAACATACTATTTGATAATGATGAAATAACATGGCAGACCATTATCTATGACCTTATTCAAAAGGAGAATATGAACCCCTGGGACATAGATGTTTCCAGACTCTCTCAAAAATTTCTTGAAAAGCTCAAAGAGCTGAAAGAGCTGGATTTTAGAATAAGTGGAAAAATGGTGCTTGCAGCAGCAATACTTTTGAAGATAAAATCCAAACGGTTCATAGACTCAGATATTGCTGCGCTTGACCAGCTCATAGCCAGTACAGAGGAAAGCGTTGACCTTTTGGAGGATCTGGACGAGCATTTGGAAGACATGAATATGCTGGACAGGCAGGAGCAGCCAAGAATTTACCCAAAAACACCTCAGCCAAGAAAGAGAAAGGTTTCTGTTTATGATCTTGTGAATGCTCTTGAAAAGGCTCTTGAGGTTGAAAACAGGAGAAGGTCTCCAACATATAAGAATGCTCCAGAAGTTACTGTGCCTGAAAAAAAGGTCGACATGCATCAGGTTATAAAGACTGTGTATGGAAAAGTCAAGAGCTTTTTT
This sequence comes from Nanobdellota archaeon, assembly GCA_041305085.1. Lineage (GTDB taxonomy): Archaea > Nanobdellota > Nanobdellia > Woesearchaeales > UBA9642 > SURF-58. The sequence continues at coordinate 2,497 of JBFYMA010000044.1, forward strand.
GCCAAAAAAACAAAGCTCAAGCTCACATTCGAGCAGATAATTCCTAGCCAGAAGCCAATCGACAAGGTGATGACTTTTGTCCCATTGCTTCATCTCGAGAACCAGCGCAAAGTTGATCTTTTGCAGGAAAAGCACTTTGGAAATATAGAGATACAGATGGTCAGGGAGCTGAATTGATTTTTTTTATTGAAAATTGCGCAGGGTTGAATATCACAGAGTGCATCAACCTCTGGTTGCTCTGTACCCCTGCCTTGAGGTAAGGGATAGGGTGAGCTATTCAGTCATAAGGCATACTTTTGTTATTTTTCTCAAGAATTTTTAAATTTTATAGTTCAATGATTCCAATCTTCTGCTTAATTTTTTGAGATAATCTCTGGCGATTATTTTTTTTGCAATACTTTGAATGTGGGATTCCAATTCTTTTGCAAATTTATTTATCTCCTGCACATTTTCGCACGCGTTCAGTGTCTGAACAATACTTTTGAAAGAATCTTTGCATGTAGAAATGGCAACATTGTCAGAGAGCAGTTTTACCACAGTTCCGACATACTTTTGCCCTTTGTGCTTTAGAAGCAAATCTGTAACTCCCTGAGCGAGTTTAGCATCCTGATAATGTGTTGTCTCGCCTAATATTCTTGCTACTTGTTTTAGGTATTTAGAGTTCTGATATGATTTCATAGTTTCAAGCATTTTTTCATCACTCAAAAGAATTACTATATTTTCTATTGATTTATTATTCTTTGAGTCAAAGATAGTTTCGTCCATATAGCCAAGTATTATTTTTCTGCCTTTTAAATCTCTATATTTAAGGGAAGTATTTGCAACTAGATTAACCAATGCATCGTTTTTAGTATAGGATGTGCTTTCCCATATTATGCTTGTAACTGTTTCATCTTCTTCAGTGTTTTGGTATGCAGCAATTGTCTTTATTGCATTAGGATTATTCAGCCTTTTGGCAGTATTTTTGATTTCTGCAGAAGGATACGCAAAATTCGCTCGATCAAAAAATAATCCTGCGATTTGTCGAGCACTTTTCATATCTTTATATGTGTGCAGTGTTTTTGCAACAGCTTCAGTTGTTTCAATGTCTTCTGTCATATAAGTAACTGCGCCAATTGCTTTTGCCACATCAAAAGCATATTTTGAGTTTTTATAAGCGAGGAAGGTATCTATTATTTGTTCTGAGCCTCTAAAGCCCTTAAAAAAGATTGTAACTATCTCATCATATTTTTCGCTTTTTGCAAGGGCATTTGCTATTTCTTCAATGCATCCGTTTTTAGCTATATTAACAATATCTTTATCTCCTGCCTCAGTTCCGACATTGATAAGTCTGACTCTTAGAGAATAATCATCTAGTGCAACTCTTGATCCCATGATCTGCAGAATGTGCAGGGAGTTTATAAAAACTCTCATCAATAGAGATGCGTTAAAAATCTCCAAAATTAATCACTCATAAGTGGTTACAGACCGAAACCTTTATAAATATAAAAACTCCACACTCATATATGAGCATAAACTGGACAGAACAGCTTGTAGATGAAACAATAGAAGAGATAGCAGGCTGCATAAAGCATGGAATAATCCCTGAAAAGTTCAACACTATTTCTCTCAGAGAACAAGGAGGAAAGATAAGAAGCATTTACTTTCTTGTGTCAAGGCGCACCAACAAGACAAGGCTGGCAGAACAGATTTTTCCAAACGGATTCGACAGCCTCGTAGAAAAGGTTCAGGAAAAGCTAAGCGCAGAAAACATTCTTGTTGAGAGCGGAAAGAGGGATGTTCCATTCTATATTTCTCACAGCCAGGACGAGCTCACCAGAATACTTGGCATGAGGCAGCTTTTTTTAGAAGGAGAGCTGGAAAAAGATGCTGCAATTGAAAAATTAGTAAATGACTACAACATAAGCCTTTCAGAAGGCCAAAAAAGGCTTTACTTCAGCAACGGAACTGCAAGGACAGCAGAAGAAAAAAACATAACTGGCTTGCTGAGAAAAATTGAGCAGCCAAAAGCGCATAATGGTTTAGAAAACAATTTCCTGAAGGGATTCCTGTTTGAGGCGCTTGTGGGGGTATATCTGGCTGGCAAAGAAGGCAGAAAAAACATTACAGCACAAAAAAGGCTTCCAGTTGTCTACAAAGACCTCAAAGGGGTACAGCACGGAGAAGTATATCTTGACTTTCTTGTAGAGCCAGACAGCATCGTTGAAATAAAATGGAAAAATGACTATGAAAATATCATTGAATCAGTTCTGCCCCAAAAATATGCACTTGAGCAGGCTACAGGAAAGCCTGTAAATGTAACTGTAGTTACAAAAGAGAGGTGCCCAACACTGGAATTTATGCTGAGCCAGTCAATAAATGTTGAGCAAGATGCATCAATTATGGGGCTGCCAGAAATTTCTTCAGACATTAACAGCATTTTAATATACACAACTTTTTCAGACATGATCAGAGGATTGGAGCATGAAGACCTCTACAAAAGAGTGCTTGCTTCTATTGAAAGGCTTCACGAAGAGCAGAACACAGAGCTTATCAAGCAGTATATCAAAGCACTGACAAGAGTTTACCAAAACGGCGAAGATATTGCTGAAAAAGTAGAATTTATTGCTTCTGCAATGGAAGCCAAGCTTCCTTTGGAAAAGAATGAGATTGAGAGCCTTTTCGGTGTTCCTGTAAAAACACCAGAGGAAAACACAGACTTTGAAAAAAGAAGGCAGATAATAATCCACAACCAGAAAAGGGCTGAAAAAAAGAAGCTTCTGGAAATATACAGCACCTGGAAAGGAGAAGAGCACAGCAAGCTGACAAACGAGTTGATAGATGAGCTTCAGAAGCTAAGCTCTGAAAAGCTGAACGAGCTTTACAGTGCTGTTCAGAAGCAAAAGCAGGAAGCAAAGCAGCAAAGCTCTTCTGACAGCACCTTTGCAAATGCGCCAATGACAAGAATGATGAAAATGCAGATTAATGCGCTTGCCAGGAAGTACCAGGAGAATATAAGCAAAATGGCAATTATAAACAATAAGCTGAACACCCTTTTTTCAGAACTGAGTGAAAAATATTCTGGAATAAGGGCGCTTTTCCAGTATCCTGCAAAGATTCATGAAGAAAAGCTTGCGGCTGCAATGAAATCATCTTTTCCTGCGCTAAAGAACAATGGATTTTACAAAAATTCCCTTGAAGCATTCTTTAAAGAATATGTTGAGATGATGGATATTTTTCAAGGCTTTCAGGAACCATTTTTTGGAAAGGTCAAAGAATTTTCTCAAGAAATAGTAAATGTGAATAAAGAATACTTTAAAACAGGGGAGTCCATAGACTTGGAGAAGTTCCACGCAGACGTTGATACAATGGAGAATATTCTAGGACAGGCAAGGGAAAAATCAAAATTGCTTGAGGCATACACTGCGCTTGAAAAAGCCCATGAGCTGATAGTGCAAAAAAGGTTTTCAGGATCAAAAAAAGAAAGGGAAGGCATCCAGTATGCATATCTTGCAATGCAAAACCCTGTTGCCCAGAAGCAAATACAGATTTACAGGGCAATGGTGGAGAGTGCAATCATGCTGGCAGAAATAAACCCCAAGTCAGCTTATAAAACCCTTGAAGGGCTGGCAACAATAGAGATAAATGACAGTAATTACATAAAAAATGGGGTAAGAAGAGCAATAGAGTCAGAATATATTGATATCTATCTAATCAAGACAATGCAGATGCGGTTTTTAGAGATGGCAAACAGGCAAATATCAACTTCCGCGCTTTGGCAGAACCTGGACAAAATAAGCAACCCTGCAAAAGACACCTTTGAGTTTATGAAAAGAGAATTGTCAGATTCTTTCAAAACATATGATGCGCTGAAAAATATGAAACTGCAGCCAACAAAGCCAGATTATTTTGAAGAGGATTACAGGTTCGTTGCGTCAGCAGTCCAGGCATTTGCAGAAGCTGTGAAGTGCATAATTGATAATAAGGAAACATGGGACTCAGAAAGCTCAAGATCCATTGCAATCCAGAAATTGCTTAACAATTGCGAACAAGAGATTTACTCAGACAATGTAGCATTCCATCAGATTTTCATGAGGACCCAGGAATATGCAATGCAAAAATTTAATGTTGATGACTCTTCAGACATTGACTTTAAAGAGCTAATAAAAACAGACCATAAACAGCTCTTCAGCCTGTATGAAAAGCAGGGAATTATAAAGTACAAGGCATTTGTGGAGTACTTTGACAAAAAGCTCTTTTTTGCAAGGCTGCTTTCAAACATAAACCCTGATGCAACAGCGGAGTTCATTAAAAAGAATTTGCCCGATGAAAACCCTTTCACCCATACTACACAAAGCTGGATAGAATACGTGAACAGCGTTTACCAGAAAGACTTTAAAGAGTTTGACAACATAGTCCAAAACAGCCATCCAGAACTGCTGGCTTCACCAAAACATTTATAAATAACCTCTTTTTAACAGGTGTATTCATTCTGAATGTTTGAAGAAAAAGGTGGTAAAAAAATGGATTCACTAAAACCAGGAATTGATACAATAAAGACAGGCACAACAACCCTTGGAATGGTCTGCAAGGACGGGTTGATTCTTGCTGCAGACAGAAGGGCCACTGCAGGCAACTTTATTGCCAGCAAGACAACCAAAAAGGTTATGCCAATAACTGACATGATGGCATTGACAGTTGCAGGAAGCGTAAGCGACATACAGCTCATTGTAAAGCTAATAAGAGCCGAGCTTTCCCTCAAGTCTGTGAAGACAGGCAGGGATATAACTGTGAAAGAGGCTGCAAACCTTCTCTCAGGCATGGTTTACCAGAACATCAGGAGCTTTTCAGTGATTCCAGGAGTGAGCCATTTCTTGTTCGGAGGATATGATCAGGATGGATTCCATCTTTATGAGATTTATCCAGATGGTTCGCTTTCAGATGTTGACGACTTTGTGAGCAGCGGAAGCGGAAGCCCTATGGTTTACGGAGTGCTGGAGACTGACTTCAGAAAGAACATGTCTATAAAAGAGGCTGAAGAACTTGCCATAAAAGGAATGAAGGGAAGCCTTCAGAGAGACAGCGCTTCTGGAAACGGTATAGACATTTTTAGCATTACCAAAGAAGGCGTAAAGCAGATCTTTGAGAAAACAATAAGCTCTTTTTAATAAATTAATTTTTTTATTTTTTTTAGGCAAAAAATAAGCAAATAAAAATAAAATATTCTGAAAAAAACAAAGGTGACTTAAGTGGTTAGCGAAATAATAAAAGAAGTATTGAAAGACCTGCCTGAAAACAAGATTTCTGACGCAGGCTTTGAAGGAGCCAACATTGTGCTCTACACTACAGACAAGGATTTCTTTCTTGACAACAAGGGAACAATAAAGCAGATAGTTGACAAAATAAAAAAAAGGATCGAGCTCAGGCCAGATCCTTCTTTATGCATGCCTGAGGAAAAGGCTGAAAAAGAAATAAAGAAGATAATCAGCAAAGATGCCAAGATAGACCAGATAATCTTTGACCCCCAAAGGTCAATAGTTATAATAGAGGCTGAAAAGCCAGGCATGGCAATCGGAAAGCAGGGAGAGCTTTTGCAGGAGATAAAAAACAAGACAGCCTGGGTGCCAATAATTAGAAGAACTCCTCCAATCAGAAGCCAGATTATTGAAAACATCCGCGCAGTTCTCTACCAGAACAACGACTACAGGAAAAAGTTTCTCAACAAAACAGGCGAAAGGATTTACAACGGCTGGCTCAGGAGCAAAAAAGAGGAATGGGTCAGGGTTAGCTTTTTAGGAGGCTCAAGAGAGGTTGGAAGAAGCTGCATTTTTTTGCAGACCCCTGAATCAAGGGTCTTGCTTGACTGCGGAATAAACGTGGCTGACAAGAACCAGATGTACCCAATACTGGAGGCTCCTGAATTCAACATTAAAGAGCTGGATGCTGTAATACTCAGCCACGCACACATGGATCACTGCGGACTCATTCCATACCTTTTCAAGTATGGGTATAAAGGCCCTGTATACTGCACAGAACCCTCAAGGGACATGATGGCCCTTCTCCAGCTGGACTTTGTAAAGATCCAGAGGGATGAAGGCGACGAGCCGATTTACACAAGCGAAGAAATAAAAGAGATGGTAAAGCACACCATAACACTGAACTATGAAGAGGTCACAGACATAACCCCTGATGTAAGGATCACTCTTTACAACTCAGGCCATATATTAGGGGGAGCAATGGTGCACATCCACATAGGAAATGGGTTGCATAATTTCCTGTACACAGGAGACATGAAGTTTGCAAGGACAAACCTTTTGGCTCCTGCAGCCTCAAGCTTTCCAAGGCTCGAGACAATGCTCATAGAAGCAACATATGGCGGGAAAGACAATGTCAGGCCTCCTCAGCAAGAGGAGGACAAAAACTTTGCAGAAACAGTTATCCAGACAATAAAGCGCAAAGGAAAAGTGCTCATGCCTGTCCTTGGAAGCGGAAGAGCCCAGGAAGTGATTGCCATCATAGAAAAGCTTCTCAGGGAGAAAAGGTTGCCAGATGTTGATGTATATATAGATGGAATGGTATGGGACATAACAGCAATCCATACAGCATATCCTGAGTTTATGAACAGCACAGTAAGGCAGCAGATATTCAACAAGGACAACAACCCTTTCCTGATAAAAAACATAAAAAGGGTTGGAAGCTCCAAGGAAAGGAAGGAAGTCATAGAGGACAAAGGAGCATGCATAATCCTTGCGACAAGCGGAATGCTTGTGGGAGGGCCAAGCGTTGAATACCTGAAGCAGCTTGGAGACAATCCAAAGAACACTCTGATATTTACCTGCTACCAGGGAGAAGGAAGCCTTGGCAGAAGAATCCAGCGCGGAGAAACAGAGTTTGTGTTTAACAACGGAACCCCAAACCCTGAAGTGCTCAACCTGAAAATGGACGTTTCCAGGGTCGAAATTGCAGGCCACGCAGACAGGAGAGAGCTCATGAACTACATTGCAAGGGTCAACCCAAAGCCCAAAAAGATTCTTGTGAACCATGGCGAGAATTCAAGATGCCTGGATCTGGCAAGCTCACTCCACAAGCAGTTCAGAGTAGAGACAGTTGTGCCAAGAGTGCTGGATTGTCTGAGGCTGAGGTAAAACAATAAAAAAAGATGAACAAAATTGGCAACAGCAATAACTATTAATATAATGGGTCTTGTTTCTAATATTGTAGGGGCTATTGTGTTAGCAATACCTCTGTTCAAGACTCAAAAACAAATTGAGAACTTAAGTGCAGGTTATTTGGATCATGACCCTTATTTGCTTTAATCTTTCATAAAAGATAAATGGTTGGGTTTTGCAGGATTAGTTTTTCTAGTGCTTGGTTTTGCTATGCAACTATCAGCAATCTTAGTCTTCGACTAGATACTAAGTCCAACTGAATAAGTGTGTTTAGTATAATTTGATTTACCACACAGACTTCTCACTTTTTATTGAAAATTGCGCAGGGTTGAATATCACAGAGTGATGCCAGCAATCTTTGATTGCTCTGCACCCCGCATGCTGAAAAGCAGAGCTTTTGGCATCCCTTTCGGGACTTTAGTGCGCAATTTTCAATTCTAAGAAATGCTAAAGCATTTCTTGAACCGGAAATCTTTGATTTCCTTGTTCCAAAAATGCGCCTTCCATTAGCGAAGGCGTAATACCCCAACCGTGAGGTTGGGGATAAGCCTGAGCAGCAGCATTTTTGTTATATACAACAATAAATTTCACAAAATATTATAAACCACAGACTTTAAGTATGTAAACATTTTATACGTATAAAACGTATTACACATAAACAGCAAAAGGTGAAAAAATGGTTAGCATTACACTATCTGTTCCTCAAGATTTAAAACAGGAAACGGACTCTTTTGTAGATATAAATTGGAGTTCTGTTGCAAGAGAGGCCATAAAAAAGAAGGTAACTATGCTAAAGAAATTTCAAGAGTTTACTAAAAATAGCACCTTTACTGAAGGGGATGCTCTGGAACTGGGAAGAAAAGTTAATAAAGCAATAGCCAAAAGACACAACTCGTAAAATAAGACTAGTAATAGACGCAAATATAATATTTGCAGCTCTGATTAAAAACAGTTTCACAATAGAAATAATTTTTAAAGAAGAGTTGGCACTTTTTGTTCCAGAATTTTTTATTGAAGAGCTGACAAAGCATGAGCAGACTATCCTGAAGAAAACCAAAAAAACAAAACAAGAATTGATTGAACTAATAGAAATTTTAAAAGAAATAATGATTGTTCCAAAAAAAGACTATGCAGGTATTGAAAAAGCAAAACAAATTTCTCCGGATGAAAATGATGTTCCATACTTTGCACTTGCACTTAAACTTAATTGCCATTTATGGACAAATGACAAACTGCTTAAATCTCAAAAGATAGTGCCTGTTTTTTTCAACAAGCGAAATAAAAGACAAACTGTAGAAACATGGACCTGCCGGGAATTGAACCCGGTGTCTCAACCTTGCGAAGGTTGCGTGTTACCGATACACCACAGGCCCACAGACTGCTGGAAAAGGTGTTTGTTTATAACTTTTTTTTTATTTTCGTTGTTTTTCGTGATCAATTCAGGTAATAACCGAGCTTTGCCCGGCCTATGCCCGCCTCTTGGCGGGTCTGGACTGAATTGATGAATAACACACGCTTTATTATTACCAAACATTTATAAACAAGCTTTTAATCTATAAACAGCATGAAAATAGAGCAGGTTATTGAAAAGCACGCACTTGAAAACGCGCTGAAGCATGAGGGTAAAGCCAATCCAAAAGCGGTTGTTGGGAGTGTTATAGGAGAATCACCTGAATCAAAAAAGGACATGAAAAACACTGCCAAGCTTGTGGAGCAGGCTGTGCAGAAAATAAACAAGCTTTCGCTTCAAGAGCAGAAAGAGTTGGCAAAAAAATATCCAGAGATTTTTGAAAAAAAGCACTCAAAGCCAAAAGATGAGCTGAAAGAGCTGGAAGATGTGCCAAAAACAGGCGTTATAATGAGGTTTGCTCCTTCTCCTTCAGGGCCGATGCACATCGGGCATGCGCTGACCGGAGGGCTGACTTCTTTATATGTTGAGAAATACTTTGGCAGGTTCATTCTCAGGATAGAGGACACAAACACCGACAACATATATCTTCCTGCTTATGACCTTTTGCCCAACGATGCAGAATGGATTTTTGGCAATGTGTCAGAAGTCTGGGTTCAGTCTGACAGGATGCAGATATATTATAATTATATTGAAAAGTTTTTAGAGCAGGGAAACACATATGTCTGCACCTGCAGCCAGGAAGCATTTAAAAAAATTATTACCCAGAAAAAAGCCTGCCCATGCAGAGAGCTGCCGAAAAAGGAGCAGAAAGAGCGCTGGAAAAAAATGCTCGACACTAACGGCTTCAAAGAAGGAGATGCAGTCATAAGGTTCAAGACAGATGTAGAGCATAAAAACCCTGCTATGAGGGATTTCCCGCTGGCAAGGATAAACACTGGAGACCACGCAAGGCAGGGCTTCAAGTACAGGGTGTGGCCTTTGATGAACCTTTCTGTGTTTGTGGATGATGTTGAGGCAGGAATGACCCATATAATCCGTGCAAAGGACCATGCAGACAACGCCAAAAGGCAGGAGTTCATGTACAATGCGCTGAAAAAGCAAATACCAAAAAGCTATTTTGTGGGAAGGATAAATTTTCTGGATATGGAGCTCTCGACAACCAAGACAAAGGAAAAGATTGAGAAAGGGGAGTTTTTGGGCTGGGATGACATAAGGCTGCCGTTTTTAGGGGCATTAAAAAGAAGGGGCTACCAGGCAGAGGCTTTTAAGGAGTACTCAAAAAGAATAGGAATTTCACTCACAGACAAAACAGTCTCAAAAGAAGAATTTTTCAAAAACCTAGATGCCTACAACAAGGATATAATAGATAAAAGGGCAAACAGGTATTTTTTTGTGCATGACCCTATCGAGCTGTCAATAAAGGACTTTCCTGAAACACAGCTCGAGTTGAAGCTCCATCCTGATGAGCCGAAAAGAGGCGTAAGAAAGTTTGACGCAGGCGAGCACTTCCTGATTGCAAGGGAGGACTTTGAAAAAATAAAGGATGGAGAGATTGTAAGGCTGATGGACTGCCTCAACTTTTCAAAGGACGGCTATGAGTGCAGGTTTGACTCGCTGGGTTATGAAAAATTTAAGGAAAAAGGCAGCCTCATAATCCACTGGCTCACCCAGAAGGACAATGTGGAGACAGAAATACTCATGCCTGATGGCACCATAAAAAAAGGGCTTGCAGAAAGGAATGTTTTGCAGGAGCAGGAAGGCTTTGTTGTCCAGTTCGAGAGGTTTGGGTTTTGCAGGCTCGACAAAAAAGAGGATGACAAATTAACTTTCTGGTTCGCCCATAAGTGATGCGGGCTAATTTGAATAACTGGCTAATAATTATAGTAAGCATTTTTGCCAATAATCTTTCTTGCAAAACACTCATTTTTTTCTGAAGCAAGCCTTCCGAAAAGCCTGAACCTTGAATTGACCAATTTGTCAAGGTGCATCTCTTCTGGAAAGCAGAAAAATCTTCCTTTTTCGCAGCCAATTGTAAAATATCCTTCTTTTCCGAGATGAACTCCTTTTACAAACTCAAAAAACCCTTTTTTGCCTCCGTAAACCTGCACGATGTCGTGCACATCCTCTCTTGTAAGGAATTTTCCTCCAATGCTTTCAAGAGAAAAAGCTTCCACAGCTGCAAAGTCCAGCCATTCTCCGAAGACTTTTTTTGGCTTTGAAAGCTCTCTCTGGTTGCAGACCCCTGGCCTGTGCATGGTCTCAATAAAAAGCCTGCCTTTTCCGTTGCTTACGCAGTTTCCGACAAACCCGTTGTTAGGGTTGCTTATCTGGCTTGTAACCAGAAACTTGTACTTCCAAAGGTTTTGCCTATTGGCATAAATCCAGTCAACTGCATCATTTGGGTTTGTTACATTGAACAGAAAATCCTTTTCAGCGCCAATGTCCTCATATAATGGATCCCAGATGAATAAACAAGGGGCATACTCCTGGATGAATGCTTTTGAAAGACCTGTTTTTTGCTCTATATCATACATTCCAATCTTGAATGTTTTCCAGCGGATTGTTTCAAGGCCAAACTCGTCCCTTACAGCCCTGTAGGTCTGGTCAGTCTCAACATCCATATAGGCAAAAGAATCAAAACCTTGTTTTTTCAGTGACTTTTTCCACGAGTCAGCCATGGACTGCAAGATTGTTTTATGTTTTATAAGTGTTATGTTCACAAAACCGCAACACTTAAAAACATCCAGCTAAATCAATAATAAAATTCGTTAAAACGGGTTCTTGCTGCTTGTTTTTGCGGAAAAATGGTGATAATATGGCTATAAAAAAAGGAGACAAAATAAAGGTTGATTATACAGGAACGCTTGATGACGGCACAGTTTTTGACAGCTCAGAAAAGCACGGAAAGCCACTCGAGTTTGAGGCAGGCTCAGGTCAGCTCATAAAAGGGTTTGACGATGCAGTCATGGGCATGGAAAAAGGCCAGGAAAAAACCATAAAGATTTCGCCAGAAGAAGCCTATGGCGAGCCAAGAAATGATCTGGTAAAAAAAGTGCCCAGAGAGCAGCTTCCAAAAGACCAGGAGCCAAAGGCAGATATGGTCTTGATTGTAAAGCTCCCAAACGGCCACCAGATTCCTGCAATCATAAAAGATGTTTCTGACAATGATGTTACAGTAGACCTAAACCATCCATTGGCCGGAAAAACACTCAACTTCAGGATAAAAGTTGTCGAGTGCTGAAAGTATTTTTTTTAATTCTCATTCCATAAATTCAATATTTTGTTTGGCTACATCATATTTTTCGAAAATATATTTGATTGCTTTGGATGGCAAATAACCTATTGTTGAGCCCGAACCATAATATAATATGCGAGTATTTGTTTCATGGGCTCTATAACATAATTCTGCCATACCATATAAAGAACCTCCTAACCCTAAGCAAAGCCTAGTGTCTAAATCTTGAGCCATCAAACTTGCCAAATACCCATAAATAGCAATGTTAGAAAACATATTCACTTTAGTTGCAAATTTAGAAAAGCCAAGATCATCATATATCCTTTTCTTTATTTCGGCGCTCAGTGAACCTACAAAGGGAATTGTGCTGATGTCTAGTGCTACCAAAGCCATACTGCTGAGTTTTTTCCCTAAAATTGCTGCTGCTTTTTTTCCAACAGCAGGTGTTTCCTTAACAATACTCGCAAGGTCTCTCCCTATCTCTTTTCCCATTTCCTTTAAGATTGATGTTTTCTTATTCATTTTTCTCACCCTGAACCTTGTAAAATTCAAGCTCGGGATTTCCACGCTGATTATATTTCAGTGCATATAGAGTATCATCAATTTTAACGTAAGTCTCGTTTTCTCTGTTTTGGTCATAATCCCTGCATATTATTTCTATTTTGCCAGGAGCTATGTATCTTTCCTGAACTTTTGTTTGGTTAGGTATTGTGACATTACCAAGCGAAAATAGCCAACTTGCGAACATTCCTGCACCCAAACCAAACATCAAATATGCAGATTTGATGTTCCCATCTCTGTTCTTATCTATCATTTTTTCACCTCATTTTTATTATTAACTATTATATAGTAGTTACTAAAGTTTTATATTAACTTTATTTCTCCCGCACAGGAGAAAAAGAATAAAATTTATAAACAAGCGCTCACACATCCTAGTTATGGAGCAGCAGCTTGAACAGTTAGGGCTTTCAAAGAATGAGTCAAAAATATATCTGTACCTTCTTAAAAAAGGTTCAACAACAACAGGCTCCATAATAAAGCACACAGGAATAGCTAATTCCAGAGTATATGAAAGCCTGAACAGCCTTGTAAGCAAGGGGCTGGTAACATACAGCATACAGAAGAATGGAAAGCACTTTCAGGCAGCAGACCCAAACAAGTTCCTCGAGATAGAAAAAGAAAGAGAATACCAGCTTCACTCAATACTTCCAGACCTTATAAAGCTTAGAGACTTGAGCAAAGAAGAGACAAGCTCTGCAGTATATGAGGGGTTTGAGGGATTTAAGACAGCATTCAAACAAATAATAGATGACTGCCCAAACAATGGAACTATTTTTATCCTGGGATTTTCAGAGCAGCAGTATGCATCAAAATCATTGAGGACATTCCTTGCAAACATGAACCTTAAAAGTTCAGAAAAAAAGCAAAAGCTCAAGATAATACTTGACAGCTCAGCAAGAAAAACGCTAGGCAAGGATAGGGAAAAAGAGAAGTTTTCAGAAGTAAGGTATATGCCGCAGGGATATATAAGCCCTGCAGCAATAGATACTTTTGAGGACTATGTATACATTTTCCTGTGGGAAAACAAGCCATTTGTGTTCATGATTAAAAATAAGGCAATAGCAGATTCTTTCAGGCACTACTTTAGGTTTCTGTGGAGCACAAGCAGGAAGTGATTAATATCTATTTCCTCAGAAGCTCGACAACAGCCTCTGAATGAGGAGTCTGCGGAAACAGGTCCATAAGCGCCGCACTTTTAACACTGTAATCCTTAAACTTTGGAATGTCCTTTGCCAGCTGGCCAATGTTGCAGGAGACATAGATGATTGCCTCTGGCTTCAGAGCGTTTAACTGCTCAATCGTTTTTGGGTGCATGCCGCTTCTTGGAGGGTCTGTGACCACAAAAAGCCTTTTCTTAAACTCAAGCTTTTTGAGCTGTTTTGCATCAAGCAGAACCGCTTTGGTGTTTTTTATTCCATTCTCTTCAATGTTTTTTTCTGCGCAATCTATGCATTCCTTTACGCTTTCCACAATTGTTGAAGAGCTGAACAGCCCAGAGTTTATTATTCCAAAAGTGCCTACTCCTCCGTAAAGGTCAAGCAGCTCTGCATCCTTTGTTTCATAATTTTTCAGGATGTTGTTTACATATTCCTGCATCTTTTCAGCCATCAGGTTGTTATTCTGGAAAAATCCCTGGCTGCTGAAGCAGAACCTTCTGCCAATCAATGTTGTGTAGAGCATAACACTGCCTTTTACAGCAAAAAAATCTGCTGATACGCTTACATCGGTGTTTGGAGGCACATAGGCAATCACTATGTTCTGGGCAGTGCAGGTTTTGGAGTATTCTTTAATCTTTTCTATTGCCTGCTTCAGCCTTGGGCTTTTGCTGTTGAGCACAAAGCTTGCGCACGAGTCAATGTCTGTAACCCTTACAACAATATACCTGAATGTTCCTGAATGCTTTTTTACATCAAAGGCATCCTCTGACTTAAAGAAGTTTTTTGCCTCTGAAAGAATTGCGTTTATTTTTGGCTCTGCAATTACACAATTGTCTATATCTATGATTGTTTTCCAGTCCTTTTTTTTTCTCAGGCCAACCCCTGAATCAAAAAAAACAAAATCCATCCTGTTCCTGTAAAAGTATTCACTGCCATGAACCACAGCTATTTCCTCAAAACCTGTGGCTTTTTGGAGTGTTTTTTTCTTTTCTTCCAGCTGTGAGGAATAATCAATGTGCTGGAATGAGCACCCTCCGCATTTTCCAAAATACCTGCACCTGGGAACTGCCATAAAGAATAGAAAAACAGAAAATTATATAAATCATTGCCTCCACAATATTTATATACTAATCAGCATAAAGTTTTAGAAAAGAGGTGTAAATATGGTGGGACTTGATCAAGATTATTCTGTTCAACAATCAAAACCACAGTCTGGTTCTGGGTCAAACAAAGAGCTAATAGACGCTATTAAGGAACTCAATACTTCTATAAACCATATGCTCAAGATTTTTGAGGATGCAAACCAGGAAATAATTGATGAATACCAGGGGAGCAGGATTCAGCTTAAGGAAAAGCTTGAAGAAATATCAGACCAGAATGAAAAGATTGCCCAGGGGATAGTGGGAATGGCTGATATGATGAAAAAGTCTGGCTATTCTCCAGAGCAGGAACAGGAAGAAGCTGATACTCCTGGTGAAGATATGGAATCTTCCCAAACTCCTCAGCAGGATGAAGGCACTGCTTTTGACGGGAACCTTCCTGAGATGGAGTCTCCGCCTGAAGGCCAGCTACATGAATTTGACATGGGTTTTGACGAGAACCAGCTGCAGGAAGCGAGCTTTAACAACAGGACAGGAATAACCCCTCAGCAGAAATCTTCTTCTCAGCAAAATACCCCTGAAGAGCAGGATGTTCCTGGATTTGGCGATGACCCATTTTCAGCCCAGGATCCTTTTGCAGGAGCCCAGGCAGATGAATCCCCTGATCAGCAGGGAAATGACTTTTCAGAACTTGATTTTGCGCCTCCACAGATGCCAAAGACACAACAGGCTGCTCCACGACAGCCGCAGCCAAGGCAACAGCCCCAGCAACAGGCTCAGCAGTACAGAGGGCAGGGGTTTCAGCCTCAATATGCTCAGCAGAGGCAGCAGCCTCAACAGCAATCACAGCAGGGATTTCCAAATCCTCCAGATTTTCCGCAGTTTGGCCAGCAGCAGCAACCCAGGCAGCAGCAGTTTTCACAATTTACAGATTTTCCAAGCCAGGACATGAGCCAGGATCAGGATATGGGCGACCTTCCAAACATTCCTCCAGATGTTCCTGAGCCTCCAAAAAAGAAGGGATTATTCGGAATATTGAGAAAATGAGTTCTGATGCAGTAAAGGACTACTTTGTAGCATTAGCCAGAGCTACTCGCAACTATAAGCTTTCTGAAAACATGGAAACAGTTTATGATGTTGGCTCTCCGGGCAAGCCAAAAAAAGCCAAGGCAAAGAAGTCATCTGCAAGAAAGCATGCCAGAAAAAAATCAGGCAAAAAACACAGCAAAAAGCCAGCTAAAAGAGCTTCTAAAGCCATAAAGAGAAAGGCTAAGCTAAAAAGCAGGGATTTAAAAGGGAAAAAAGCAAAGAGCAAAAAAATAAAAACCTTAAAAAAAACTGTTTCTAGAAGAAAAACTCACAAAAAGGCTGTTCATAGGGCGAAAAAAGCCAAAAAGCAGCAGATAAAGCACCCAAAGCACAGCCCAAAAAAACGCCAGCATAAAAATTCTTCTAAAACCCAGAAGCAAAAAAAGGCTAAAAATACAAAAAAGGCTTCAAAGCCAAAACAAAGAAAAATATCAAAGAAAAAGATAAAAAAATAATTTAAAGGTCTTTAGCCATCACTGTCCTTCTGTTGTTGCCCTCTGCTCTTGTGACTGCTGCTTTTATCAATTCCTTGACTTTTGCATCAAGTGCGTCAGCAAAATCTCCGGCAACATTGTAACCTTTGGCTAATTCCTTAATCTTTGCTTTTACAATCACTGAATCTGCCATTATATCACCCCTGTGGTTGTTATAATAGACGACAAACGTTGGCAGTTTAAAAATGTTTTGGTTTTCCGCTGCTACAAATAGTCTTTCCAGACATTCCTCTCTCTAACTGCCTCTTTTCTGGATTCAGAGCAGTGGACAACGTTTTTCACAGGCCTTTCCTGCGCTATAGCATCTTCCAAAGAGTCATGGCTGTACTTGCCTCTTATTTTTAATGGTCCGGCCTTTACAGGATCCTGGTCGCCTATAGCGTCCCTGATTTTTGCTATAATATTATCTCCATGGTATACTGCCAGCACAACAATTTTGCCTGCAAAATACTCTGTCATATATTTATAGAAAGGCTTGTCAATATGGTGTTTATAATGCTCCTGTATAACGCTTAAAGGAACGCTTTTAACAATCACAGTTTTCACTCTTTCCCCGCAGCCTTTAATAATGCTGTCTATATCCCCAAGAACCCTGTCAGCCACAAGAATGTGGTCCGGCTTCACAATTACCAATGGTTCCTCATCCATAAAGTGCAGAAAGAAAAAATAATATAAAAAGGTGCGTAAATTTAGAGCGCGCCTGATTGTGTTTTGTAGCTCTAGTATTCAGGCATTCCACCCATTCCTCCAGGAGGCATTCCTCCAGAGGATTTGCCTGCGCTTGTGCCTGCAATGACATCATCAATCCTTAAAATCATTATCGCAACCTCGCTGGCAGAGCTTATGGCCTGGGTCTTTATCTTCAATGGTTCTATGACTCCTTTTCTCCAGGCATCGATAACTTTGCCTGTGAAAACGTCTATGCCTGCCCATTTCTGCTTTTTGTCGTGCGCAGCCTTCATGCTCGTCATGACATCTATAGGGTCAAGGCCTGCATTTTCTGCCAGTGTCTTTGGGATGACTTCCATTGAGTCAGCCACTGCTTTTACTGCCAGCTGCTCCCTGCCTGACAAAGAGTCTGCGTATTTTCTCAGCTCTCTTGCCAGCTCGACTTCTATGGAGCCTGCGCCTGCGACAACTTTTCCGTTTTTCAGTGCAGCAAGCACATCGCCCACTGCATCGTCAATGGCTCTTTTGACCTCATCAACAACATGGCTTGTTCCCCCATGAACAAGTATTGTTACGCTTTTTGGGTTTTTGCAGTCCCTTACAAAAGTCATTGCCTCATCATTCTTGAATTTTTGCTCTTCCACCAATCCTGCCCTTCCCAGGTCTTCGCTGGAGAGCTCTTTAAGGTTGGTGACTATCTTTGCGCCTGTTGCTTTTGCAAGGTTGTCCATGTCGCTCTTTTTGACTCTTCTGCACGCAAATATTCCTTTTTTTTGCTAGAAAGTGCTGCACCATATCGTCTATTCCTTTTTGGCAGAACACCACGTTTGCGCCTGCTGATGAGATTGTCTCCGCCATCTGCCTCAGGCTTCTCTCTTCCATGTCAAGGAAGGCCTGCATTTTTGTAGGGTCGGTTATCTGGATTTTTGCATCTGTCTCTGTGTTTTTGACCTCAAGTGCAGAATCAATGAGCGCTATTTTTGCGTTCTTTACAATCCTGGGCATTCCGCTGTGGACTTTTTCCTTGTCAACAACAACTCCCTGGATTATTTCGCTGTCTTCGACCTTGCCGCCTACTTTTTTCTCTATTTTTATGGCTTCGCTGTCAAAATAAGTGTTGCCGTTTTCTTTTTCAATTATACTCTTGACTCCCCTGACTGTTAGGTCTGCCAGCAGCTCTTTTGAGCTCTCGGCGCCTTTGCCTGTCATGGCTGTCATCGCAATCTTTTTTAGAATGTCTATATCGTTTTCTGTGATGTTTTCTGCAAGCCTGTCAAGGATTTCCTGAGCCTTCCTGCTTGCAAGCCTGTAGCCTTTTGCAATAACAGTCGGGTGGATGTTTTGCTCCAATAAGTCTTCTGCCTTTGACAAAAGTTCTCCTGCCAGCACAACTGCTGTTGTTGTTCCATCGCCAACCTCATCTTCCTGGGTCTTGGCGATTTCTACTATCATCTTTGCTGCAGGATGCTCTATCTGCATCTCCTCAAGGATTGTTACCCCATCGTTTGTTACAGTGATTTCTCCCAATGAGTCCAC
Organism: Nanobdellota archaeon; assembly: GCA_041305085.1. Taxonomy (GTDB): domain Archaea; phylum Nanobdellota; class Nanobdellia; order Woesearchaeales; family UBA9642; genus SURF-58. Next base: position 20,897 of record JBFYMA010000044.1, read on the forward strand.
AATCATCTTGTCCATGCCTTTTGGCCCGAGTGTTGTGCGGACTGTTTCAGCCACTGCCTTGGCTGCCGCGATATTGTTCCTCTGGGCGTTTTTGCCTGTTGTCCTCTTTGTGTCCTCTGGAAGGATAAAGATTGGCTGCATTGTATTTGTCATATATTCCACCTCCGCTTTCGTGTTTGAGAATATTTTATGTTTTTTATTGTCGGAAGGAAACACTGTGTTTATATAAATTTTGCTGTGAGGTATCCTGTGAAGAAAAATTAATTTCTATATAGAAGAATATTGTTGGAAAAAAAATCGAATCACTTATTCAAAGAATTTCTTTGTCAAAGCACCTATTTTATCAAAGAATTAATCAGATCTTTTTGTTGGCTAGACCACTCTTTGTCAGAGTGTGTTCGTATATATTCTGCCCAGAACCTGATAAACCATTCCCTGTCCTGCTGGTTTTTAGACTTCATCTTGTTTTATCAGCTCCTCAAAGTATTTAAATTTTTTTGCATCTAAGCTTTCTTTTAAAATTTCCCTTAGGTGCAGAGCATCTTCCTTATCTTTTGGGCTCTTCAAAACTTCCTCTTTGTAGATTATCTGGCATTCTATTGGAGATATGAAAAGAGAATTTTGGCCTATTCTTACTTCTATTTTGTTTCTAAATGTTTCTCTATCAATATTTTTATTAATGAACTTTATCTCCATGTTAGGCACAACTTTGTTTTTTTCCGCAAATCTTATGGAATGTCCTGAACCGAGAAGAGAGTAGAGCTCATCTACATCATCCCCGTTGAGGCACCAAAACTTCTTGTTAAGATGCAATGAAATTTTTTCAAACTTTTCAAAATTCATTTTAGGCACAAGAATGTCTATATCCTCAGAAATCCTACTCCTTCCAAGCAAGATGGAAACATATCCTGAAACCAGAACATATTCTGAAAATTTCTTCCACTCATTGATAAACTTTAAAACAAACAAGTCCAGGTTGTTAAGCTCTTTATCCAGAATTATTTTTTCATTGGAGTATTCCATACTGTTAAGTATTTCGCTCATTTTTATATGTTTTTTGCATTGTCTCAGGGATACGCCAGCCAAAGGCTGGTAAAAGCCGGGCAAAGCCCAGGGAAAGCTGAGACAACGAGTAATTAATTCTTAAACTCAGCATTAGGGTCAAGCATTCTGGCCATATGTGTTGGGAGAACCTGCATCAAATAAGGCTTAATGTTTTCCACATAGTAATCTACAATAGCATTATTTTCACAATATTCATTGGATGCTTTTACTACCGAAATTCTTCCTGTTTCTGGATATATCTGCACGGTAATTTCCATCCCTTTTTTACCCGAAAGATTTTCATTAGCTAACCCGAGAGTATCATAACGAATATTTCTAACACTTATTCTTAAATCTCTAGTTACTTTACTATCTTTTTTTTCTAAATTGTATTCAACAACTATAGGATATAAAACACCATTTATTTCTATTCTTGTTTCTGTGCTTTGGCTTACAACAGTATTTATTGTTTTATTAGATATTTTTTGTTGTTCTTCTACATCAATCATTTTATCACCAGAATGCAGAAAGATTTTCTGTAATAAAAACTTATTGTTTTAACCTGAAATAAACCCTTTTCCTGTCCTTGCCCTTGTTCTCGAGGCTGAATATTTCTATAGGGCTAATCTCAGAAGTGTTCTTCACATGGCAGCCTCCGCAGGCCTGGAGGTCAAACCCTTTTATCTCCACAATCCTTATCTTTTCTATGGAGTCATCGAATGCTTTCCTAAGCCTGAATATTTCAGGGATTTTCAACGCCTCGCTCTTTTCGAGCAGCTTTAGCTCGACAGCAAGGCTTTTGCCTATAATCTCGTTGGCTTTTTGCTCAAAGGATTCCAACAGCTGCCTGTCAAAATCTGGAAGCGCAAAATCTATCCTGGCTTTTTCTTCGCTTATCTGGTTCCCTGTAATTTCTGCGCCAGCCTCTTTGTGCATCAGCCCGCTCAGGATGTGGCTGGCTGTGTGGTATCTCATAAAATTGTGCCTTCTCTCCCAATCAATCATGCCTTTTACTTTGTCTCCTGGCTTTAATCCGGGTTTGTCAACCTCGTGGCTTATCTCTCCTTCAAACTTTCCCACATACACTACTTTGTATTCTTCTCCTGTTTGTGCAACCAGCTTTCCTGTGTCGTGCGGCTGTCCGCCGGAGTTTGGGTAAAACACAGTCTGCTCCAGAACGATGAATTTTTCTTTGGCACTCTTAACAGTGCTTTCAAATTCTTTTTTGTAGGTATCGAGAAGGTAGAGTGCTTTTTCAGGATTCATATATTTGGGTAGTGTTTTGCGTTATATAAACATATTTATTTTCTATATAGAAAAGAAAAGTCTGAAAAAAAAGCAGCCAAGTCCTATTTGGCAAATAAATCCAATCCATGGGGCTGCTTTTTTCAAGAGGCGAGAAACGCACAGGTGAGAAGATATAGATGGTGAGTAAGTGGTGGGTTGGTACAGTGAAGCGGCAGTTATTAACGCCCGGTATTGTACAGAGCCAATATCAGAACTCCTTGTTTGATGAGCATAATAAGTATTAATGAAATGGCTGAGAACTGTATTATCATAGGCGACACGAAAATATTGCTGTACATCCACTGGAGCACGTTCGCATAGCTTGGTGAAATATTCTCGGCAATTTTTCCAGCACTTCCGCCAGCAGACAGGTGACCCATAATAAATGCCACACTGATGAGTATGAAGTTCCAGAGAATTGATTTTGCCACAGTGATTTCTCTTTTCCAGAGAGAAAATCCGTTAATTGCCATTAATATTAAAATCAGGCAATAGGGAACGATGATGAGAGTGCTCTTGAACGCACTATTCAGGGCATCTTTTCCCTCGGTATCGCACATAATGGCAAATAAGGTTGCCATCATTAAGAAGCCCAAGCTCAGAACGATGAAGCTCCTTTTGCTTTGGCGAGCGTTGTCAAAGAACTCCTTGGTTGAATCCAGAGGGGTGCAAACAATAAATTTTGCCCCTGAGCTGAACATACCTTTGAAGGAGTTTTTTACTGAAGTAAAAAAGGTTTCTTCATATTCCATTCCTTCTTCCATAAAACCTCCTTATGGTTAAAATAAAATATTGGAATAAAATTTGAAACATCTGTTTTTAGTTTTGACACCTCCAATTAGGTTTTTTGGTCTGCGAGATGCTTGTGGATTGAGGGGTTAAGAATGCTGTTTAAGCCATCAATAATCCCTTTGGTACCACGGCTGCGTCTAGACTTAGAGGGATTGTTGGAAATAGACATCTGCTGTTCAGGCTCTGAACTGAAATCATCAGAAGTTATTTCGCCCCCCTCGTTATAAGCTGCAGGCAAACTCTGGGATGCGGGCTCTTCGTTCTTTCTGGGAGAAATGTCTGTGAGCTTGTAAAGCGAAAGATCCTTCATCCAGGGTGAAAGCTGTGAAAAGTTGAACTTTCCATCGCTTTCCATGCTTTGCAGCACAACCTCGAAAAAGTTGTGGATCCTGTTGTCGGTTGTTTGTCCTTTCTGCGCGCTCAGCAGATCGATGATTGAATTAACCTGCTCAGCGTGGTACTGCTCCAGGACTTCAGGTGTGTTTTGCTCGTAGTAGTCAAGGCATGCATAGTTGGAAAGCTTGTTCAGCGTCCTAACCATTTTCCTTGAAGCCCTTCCAGCGAATTTCAGAAAGAATTTGGCAACGCTTTCGCGGAAAGTGAGTGCATAGCCGTTTTCTTCCATCCATTTGAGGCGCTGGGTTGTGAAACAGATGCTCAGGGCAAACTCCCGCTTCTTGGAATAGTACATAGCTTTCGAGATAAGGGGAACCAGAATATAGGACTGCTTTTTTGCGAGCTCATGAGTAAAGAAGAAGACGCCTCCTTCGCTCTCTGACGGATCCCAAAGCACAAACAGCGCCTCACCCTTGACCTTTTTGGGAAGGATAAAGCAAGTATGTATTTTGAGCCTGTCGATAAGTCGCAGTGGATCCTGAAACGCAGATTCAGCATAGGCCTTGCTTGCATAGGCAACAGCAGTCTGCAGGTTGATCATGGTTACTGCCATTGCTCTTTCTTCAGGGGTAGGAGCCTCGGATGTATCGATTGAGCTTTCTGCAATCACTTTAAGGATGTGCTTCTGTATTTCAGTAAGCTCTTCATCTATTGTTTCAACGCTCAGCATGAAACTGTCTTCATCGTTGCCTTCTGCGTTGATATCCGAAATTCTCTGCTTTCGAAGCTGGTCTATGATGGCAGTTACCTGTTCCAGAGTCTGCTTTGGAAAAGAGCGCAGTCCAACCCTGGGAAGAAAGACCTTTTTCCCTTTTCTAAAAAGCACCAGCCGCGGAATATCCGAAGGGTCAAGCTTGTCTGCAAAATCCACAGATCCTCCTGTAAGTTCCAACCCTTCCTTTTCAATATCCGCAACGATGTTTTCGCTTGCCTGCTGGAGTGTCCTTTTGACGCAGACCAATCCAAGAACACTGGCTCCAATTGTTAACGACAGGATTGACAGCAGGCTTGGCAGGGAATAAAACTCCCAGACATCAACGCCGAACAGGCTCAGGAGCTTTAGGCTCAGGAAGCATGCGCCAGCACTGCATGCACTGATAAAGGTCATCCAGAATGCAAGCTGAAAAAACAGTGATGCCATATGCATACTGCACCTTACCCAAAGCAGCCTTTTGTGTATGGCAACCCAATTCTTCCATATAATCACGATGATGCCTATAGATGGGATGGCGCAGGCGATTATAAAAAGCCAAGTCTTATTCATAAAAGACCACCTCCTTATCTGAACCTGATGGTTGCGAGCCAGTCTTCCAATGAAATGACTTGTTTCTCTATCCAAGGCCATATATCATCATAGATGAATTCAAGTGATTCGTCCACGACGTTTCTGGCCGGCGGAGTCCATGTTTCGGGCTTTCCTACAGTGACCTCACATGTAGAATCCAATGTCTTGCTGTACAGCCCGCTCTGCTTTTGCTCATCAGGAGGTTTAAGTGCAGGACTGCATCCTGTTAACAAAAGCAGAAGGACGATGAATGAAATGCAGAAATCCTTCATAATTCCTCCTTATGAAACAGGAAAAGTATCTTTTGCAAAGCGCAAAAAAAGCTCTTCCTGCCTTTTGCCAAGTTCCCCAACCCTGTCCAGAATTATCGCCAGCCCTTTATAGGTGGTGAAAAGTATAGGGTCGGAGTTTTGCCGCCTGAAAATATTAAACTTTGAGTTGACTTTTTTGGCGGCACTGAAAAGCCAGCTCATCCAGCTGAAAAGAAGCCATATAAAGTAGCTGAAGAACACACGAACCCGGGAAATCTCTACTGCTTCATTGACAGCAGTGATATTAACCGGAAGGTTGTTCTTTTGCAACACTTTTACCTCAGCATTCCATTGGCTTGTTTCCTCGGGCAGCCCTATTTTGATAGGTGTGGCAGATTCGATGCTTTCGGGTTTGACAGCAAAGCAGCCACTAAGGAATGTTTCCTTTGAAAAGAAGGGAATGCTCAGCCACCCAACAAGCCGCTTTGCTTTTCGAAAGCCAAGCATGCCCGCAGCTGCCATGATGCTCAAAAGCATTGCTGAAACCATCGGATAATGCAGGCAGTATCCAGAAAGAGGTAGGGAAAGCAAGGATTCTGCAGCCCAGCAGAGCGCAGCAAATGCAAGCAAGGTAAACACGAACGATGCGGCAAGACAGTGGAACCATTTTATCTGCTCTGCAAAACCTTTGAGAGAGATATTAACCTGTTTATTGTCCCAGTCCATATCTTCGATTGTTTTCAGGCCTGAAACATTGCTGCCTTTTCTCCAGAACTCTAGAGGAGTAATGCACTTTGGCATCAGCCCAATGCTCAAAAAGTACATATATGCTTCTTCCCTTTTCTTGAGAAAGTCCTGAAGATTTCTCCATTTTTCCCTGGCGAAAGACAGATCGCGCATTCCGCAAAACTCTTTTTCAGAAAGGTGCTCCAGTTGGGCAATTACCCGGGGAAACTCTCCTGCTTTGCGCCTTGTTTTGCCGCTTATAATGGCTTCTGTCTGGTCCAGAATGTCCATTGTATAAACAGTAAAGTTAGCCATAAACCCTCCTTTGGCTATTGTTGAGGTCCTGATCTGGAGTGAGCATCGTCAGCCATGGAAAGCGCTGTTTTATTCCCGCTAGCCAGCCCTTTCTTCAGCATCTTCAGCACATCATCTTTTTCAGGGCCTGAGCTGAAAAGGCTTTTTGTCCAGTCAATAGGAAACGTGCCAAACCATGCATCCACCAGTTGCTGCGATGTCAAGCCGGTTTTGGCTGCGCAGTCAAGTGCATATCTGGCTGCATTGGCAGAGCCGGTCCGAAAATAAGCATTCATATGGCTATG
>JBFYMA010000045.1:0-8463 GCA_041305085.1 Nanobdellota archaeon
AACGATTTAGAGCTGGAAATCATAGAGATAAATGCCAGCGACACAAGGAACAAGGCTTCAATACATGAACTTTTGGGCAGTGCGCTTGGCCAACAAAGCCTGTTCAACAAGGGAAAAATAGTTCTTATTGACGAGGTTGACGGGGTTTCAGGCACAAAAGACAGGGGAGGAATCCCTGAAATCATTGCATTGATGGAGAAAAGCACTTTTCCAATAGTTTTTACTGCAAACGATGTCTGGGACAAAAAGTTTTCTGGCCTGAGAAAAAAATGTGAGATTATAGAATTTGAAAAGATTGATCCAAAAATAATTGCAGAGAAGCTGAAAAATATTGCCAAAACTGAAAAAATAGCATATGAGGACGATGCAATAATGCAGCTGGCAAGAGAGAGCGATGGTGATTTAAGGGCAGCAATAAACGACCTTCAGGTTTTGGGCAGCGACAAAAAGCTCTTAAGGGATGATATAGAAAACCACTTCCAAAGGCACACAAAACAGAACATAAAAGATGCCCTGTTCAAGGTCTTTAAGACAAAAAACTTGAGTATTTCGCTGGAGGCATTTGACAATGTGGATGAGGACATAGACAAGATTTTTCTTTGGCTAGAGGAAAATATTCCAAGAGAGTACAAAAAAAACAAGGACATTGCAAAAGCATTTGATGCATTGTCCATAGCTGACATGTTCTTCGGCAGGATAAGAAGATGGCAGTATTACAGGTTTTATGTTTATATATACAATCTTTTGAGCGCAGGAGTATCGCTTGCTAAAGAGCAGAAATACCCTGAAATAGTCTCTTACAAGGAAACGTCGCGCATTTTGAAGATATGGATGGCCAACATGAAAAACCTTAAGAAAAAAGCCATTGCAGAAAAGATTTCAGCCAAAACACACACAAGCACAAAAAGGGCGCTGGAAGATGTGAGCTATCTAAGGCATCTGTTCAAGAAAAACAGTCGCGAAGCAGAGAGAATTTCAGACTATCTGGATTTTAATTCTGAAGAGGCTGCATGGCTGAGAAAGTAAAATTTTATAAATAGCAAAAATAGTTTCTGTATTATGGAAAAGGAAGAGTACGAAAACCTTTTCAGGCAGAGCTGGATAGACCTGAAAAACAACCTCGTGGTGTTTGTTCCAAACATTTTCATGTTCATAATAAGCCTAGGGCTGGTTTTTCTTTTTTTTGCAGGCTCGGGCATTCTTTCATATCTTCAGAACCAGCCAATATTTTTCAGGGAATATCCTGTTTCTGAGCTGTTTATGCAGGCGCCCCTAAAGATTCTGATTCTATTTTTGGTGTATGCTGTTCTGGAGTTCTTGGTTGCAGCATTTTTTTCCACAATGAAATACAGCATGGCTAAGGAGATTGCAGAAAAAGGCTCTACAAGCCTAAAAACAGGCTGGAGCTTTGGGAAAAAGTTTTTTCTAAAACTGCTCAGACTGGAGCTTCTTGTGGTTGCCATACTGTTTGCACCCTTGATACTTCTTTTTGTGCTGAACAGCGTGGCTTTTTCAACAGAGTATGTTACAGGAACATTTTTCATGATAGTATTCATACTAATATTTGCAATATACTTTATTTACATGCTCTTCCACATACTTTTTGTTTACCCGGTGCTGTTTTTTGAGAAAAAGCACACAATAATAACACTGAAAAAAGAGTTCCACTATGTAAAGACCCATTTTATACATACTATGATTTCCTGGCTTTTGATAACAGGAGTGCTGCTCATTGCCTATTTTGTAGGCCTGCCTTTTGATGCCATATCCAATTATTCATCAAAGCTTTTCCTTGTGCTGCTGGCATTTTTAGCCATCTATATCCTTGAAATAATATTTTCAAGCTGGGAGCACATATTCGTGATGAAGGCCTATCTTCTCGGAAAAAAAGAAAAGGAGCAATAGCAAAATTTAAAAATAAGGCGTTTTTCTCCAAAAATATGATATCGGAAATACCAACAGGCCCTGTAAAGGAAGAAGTTGTAGGAATTATCAGCGAGATTTCTGAGCCAAGGGAATTTGCAAAATTTGGCAGACAGGGAAAGGTCTGTAGCGCAAAGCTCAAGGATGACTCAGGTGAAATAACACTTACGCTCTGGAACGAGCAGGCAGAAGAATTCCAGGTTGGAGACAAGGTAAAAGTTACGAATGGCTTTGTCAAGGAGTGGCAGGGCGAAAAGCAGCTTAGCGCTGGCAAATTCGGAAAGATCGAAAAGATTTAGCTATTTTTTCTTTGCGCAACCTTTTTAAATGCTTTCTTAGTCCTGAATAGCTATGGGGCGATAGCTCAGACTGGGAGAGCACCACGCTGAAGCCGTGGGTGTCCTGGGTTCAAAATAAATACATGAAATTCCCAGTCGTCCCATTTTTTTGTTTCTTACCAAAGGCTCAATACATGTTGATTTCACATGGCTCACACTTTAGCAGGCCTCCAAAATTGTCATACTTGCATATTTGTGGCCAGGTATGCAAACAGCAACGCTTGTACAATCCTGGGGGCATGAAGCAAGAGTCTCAGGTGAATGGCATTTGTGGTCTCCGCAAAAGCCGCAGTCTTCAACACAATTCTGAGGAGTTTCATTAAATGTGCATCTATCGTCTCCGCAAACGCTTTCCATATCTGGAGAATAAACTGAAGAGTCTGTTGAACATTCACCAAATCCTAGCTTGAAAAACCCCTCCATCCTTGCTGATTTAGACTCAAACACTAAACCAAAAAGACAAGCAATAGCGAGTTAGGATGTTTTTGCTGTTTATAAAACTATTTCTATAAAATAACACCTGTTAACTAATTTTTCTTTAACCTATCCTGCAAGGCTTGCAACATCAACACTGCCTATTATCTGTGCTGCTATGATGTTAAAGACCAGCATCACTCCAAATGCCAAGAACACAAAAAGGATTGTACTCCTTATCAGGTTCTCGCCTAATAAGTGTTTTTCACTGAGAATATCTGCACCGTTCTGTATTCCGTTGACAAGAACTGAGAGTATGAATACTATCTGGACAACATACAGTCCAACTATGAACTGGAAATAATAGGTCGGGATTCCATACCCCAGGAAATTTGTGAATACGCTTGCAAAGCTTCCGCTGGTACTTATTGTCTCATCGCTTGTTATGGCTGTCAGCTGCTGCCCGAGCGCTCCGAGAATAGTGGTTATCATGCTTGTTATGCCTATGACTATGCCTGCAATTGCAGGGGTTAAAAAAGAAATCTGTGATTTCATGCTGCTTATTATGTCTGCCATGAGGTCTTTGAGCCTTTCATCAACCCTGTGCATCTCTTTTATATATTGAGAGACGTTTATCAGGGCCTGGGCAGCAATCCTAGAGCCCTTTTTGCTGCTCTCTATAAGAACTTTCATTGCGCTCTCTATAATTGCAGAAGGATAGTAAATCATAGCACCCTTTTTTGGGTCAAATATTGCCTCTTCTACCCTCATTCCGAGCTTTCTCATGTTGGTGGTTACCTGCTCAAAAAATCTTCCTGAGGCAGTGCCCTGCATTGTCTCTGCAACCTTTTGGAACGCTATCTCCACAGGAAGGTCATCCCCTAATCTATTTCCAAGCTGGAACAGTGCTGCTGCAAACTCTTCCTCAATCTTTTTGGTCTCCTCTCTTATCTGGATTACATTTTTGCTTTTTAGCCTGTAAAAAAGGCCTGCGCTTATGCCGAATGCCATTGTCAGTGCAAGGCTGAGTATTGCAGCTCCCAATCCATACGGTCCTTGTATTACTCCTTTTGCAACTTCCTGATAGCCTAGGAACTGGTACTGTGTGCCAGGCATACTGAGAGTTCTTATGATGTGGATGCCTGGATTTTCCCCGCCAATAACTATGTCAAAGTTTGGAACAGTTGCGTGTATCAGCAAAGGGCTTATGCCTATAAAAAAGAGCACAACAAAAGCCAGCCCTGCTAGATAAATTGGTGGAACCAGAAGCTCGTAGCTTCCGAGGCTTATGCGGATGTTTTTATACTTTTTTATTTCAGGATTATTGCTTATATCTGTATCTCCATAGCCTGTCGGCCTTGTGCTTAGGATGACTTTGCTCAGATAATAAACACCTATAGGAAGTGCGAGGTTGTAGAGCGCAAAAAGATGGTACCACTTTATTCCTTCCACAAAGCTCACAGCCAAAGGCAGAATTACAAGGCCCAGGATTGGAAGAACGATTCCAAGCATGTGGAGCATTGTCAGAGGGCTTTGCAGGTTGTGGGCATAATGCAGCATTTTTTCATAGGTCTCTTCAAGTATTACAGATAAGGACTTGTCAAGGCTGTTCACCCTCCTCTCCTCGCTGGACTCATACAAAGAGCTCTCTATGAGGTGCATGGCTTCCATGAATTCCCTGTTGTAATCCTTCCAGATTTCGAGATAGCTGTCGAGGGACTCCTTTATTGTGGCATATTTTTCTGTCTCTATGTCCCATAAAATTTTTTTCATATCTATGGCCAGTGGAGGGCTTAAATGTTCTGCTGCGAAGTTTATCGCATTCTCCATATTGCTGGTGTGCCTCATGTAAGTAACAACGTAAAAAACGCACAATACCATCTGATTAGAGGCTTTCATCCTCCAGTTGTTGGCCATTATAAAAGGAACCTTTTGCATCACAACAATTGATACAAGCGCCACAACTATTCCCATGAGTACAAGCATCAGGTTGCTTTGCATTCCTAAAAGCATAGGAATTATGAAGCCTGCAAAAAGTGTGGCTGCAACGATAATTATTGGAACAAGGAATGAAAGGCTTGTAACACCGGTTGGAGTGCAGTTCAAATGGCAGGTATCTATGGCTTTCTGGATTATTGGCACTTTTTTTTTGTCTGCAGTGACTTTGAAAACCTTTTCTGCAATGTTGCAGGCTTTTTCATAGAAAGTGATCCTTGTGGGAAGATAATCCTTTTTGAAATCCTGGTACTGCCTAGAAGTTCTTGCCTGTATTTCAGGGTTTTCATACTCGTTAAGCTCTTTGGCAATCCTTTCCTTGTACCTTTTCTCAAACTCTCTTATCCTGTCACTCTGATCCATACACACCTCTTTTTTGTACTCTAAACTACCTGAATTACTATTGAAGAGATTGTTTTATATAGTTTTTGCTATTAGAAAATTAAAGAAAATGTTTTTGTTATGTTAAACTCACTACCCTTCCATTTCCCTGACTGCTTTTTCAAGCCAGTCCTTCCATGCAGAAAATATCTTTTTTACATCCAGGCTTCCGTAGTCGTCCTTTATTTTGTTGCTTATCTTGTGAAATGCATCATTGCATAATATTACAAACTCTGCCTCTAGTATGTTGTCATTTCCTGTCTTTTTTGCAATGTTGACAATTTCTTCCTTTATCTTTCCCCTTAGCTCTATGTTTTCCCAGACAGCATCCCAGTTTCCTGCCCATTCTTTTATGTTTCCTGCAATGTTTTTCAGAACCTCCACTTCTCCGTTTATGAGCTCGTCGCTTGGCTCCAGTTGGTCTGTTTTTGCGTTGTACTTCATAATATCCACAAAGCCGTGCTCAAGCAACGGGTCATTTTCCCAGTCCTTTCTTACCTCTGTAATCTGGGTTACTCTTCTCCACTTGTGCAGTCCGTCTGCACTCTTTATAGGATTGGTGACTATGATAACGTCTGTGGCTTTGAAGCTTGTCTTTGGAACGTTCAAATCGTTCACAACCCTGTCGTAAACTCCATAAGGACTATCACCATGAATTGTTCCTGCAACAACGTTTGCAAGCGCTCCAACCCTCATTGCCTCATACAATGCCCTTGCTTCGCTGCTTCTTATCTCTCCAACTATCAGTGCAGAGTCTCCTAATCTTAAGGTTGTTCTTATGCCCTCGTCTGCGCTTACTTCGCTGGAGCCCTTTGTAAGGGCGCTTCCTACTTTCATCTGCTGAAGGTTGTAGCCCATGTTTCGCAGCGGGCCGCAGGGGAGCTCAAGAGTGTCCTCTATTGTTATGATCCTGTGCTTTCTCATTATTTCTGTAAGCACAGAGCCCAACAAGGATGTCTTTCCTGCGCTCCTTGTTCCTGCAATGAGCAGGGTTCTGTTTCCATCAACAAGAAAGCTTATTATGCCTGCAGCCAAAGGAGTTATCATACGGTTTTTTATGAACAAGGGGAGAGTCCATGGCTTGTCCCTGTGCCTTCTGAACGCATAGCCCAGTCCAGTAGGGTTTAATGGCTTTCCAATAACGCTTACCCTTGCCATGGCGCTTCCTGGAATGGTTATTTCAGTGTCAAGTATTGGGTTGGCTTCATCCAGAGGCCTTCCGCTCATAAGCCTTAGCTTTGAAGCCCAGATTTCCGTATCCTTAAGTGTTGGCAGGATGTTTGTCTTGCAGTCGTCAAACTCTGAATGCACCAAAAATATGGGATTTTTTCCGTATGGGCTGTTTATTGTTATGTCCTGGATTTTTTCGTCAGCCAGCAAAGATTCTATAAGGCCAAAGCCCACTGTATATCTTACAAGTATCTGGGTTATTTCATCAATCTCTTTTTTGTTAAGTCTGACTCCTTTGTGGTTGGCAAGCTCTTCTATGAGATCATAGCCTACGTTGTAAAATACCTCTCTCATTCTCTCAGGCTCTATGAATTCCTGCTTTCTAGGCTTGTGTTCAGTCATTATTTTTCTTGCGAGGTCAAGAATCTTGTACCTATCCTCCTGCATTTTGAACTCTGGAGGGATAATGTGGTAGAGCCTGTGTACTGTGTTTGGAAGGTCAAAAATTATTACTTCACTTCCTGCTACCTCATAATTGGCAAGCTCCACTGCGTTGCTGGGATAGTTGGCCATAAGCTTTGTGAACATGAAGTCAGGCTTTATGGTAGGATTAAAGACTCTTCTATAGATGCTTCTGTCCCCTAGAATGAATCCTGGAAGCCATTGTTTTGTTTTTTGTATTAGCTCTGTATTTTCCAAAAGCTTGAGAACATAGGTGAGAATGTGCAGATATCTTTCTCTTGCCTTTTCCATGCCCTGCTCATCTGACCTGGAAATGTCAATTTTTTCTTTTCTCAAAAGCCTTTTCAGCTCAACAAAACACCCAAGCGGGTCTTTTTTCATCAGCCCGAATATTATGCTCTTTATTTCATTGTACTTTTGGGCAGCAATCCTTGAAAATCCTGACTGCGCCAATCCTGTATAACTAAAGACCTGCTTTTGCTTTGCCAGATTGTTGTAAAGCTTTGCAACCTCATTAAGAATTTTTATCTGCTCAAACTCATACTCATAGTCCTGTTTTTGCCTGAAGACAATCTTTGTAACGCCAGAGTTTTCTATAAGCATGTCGCAGGTCCTGCTCATGACATACTCGTTGTCCTCAAGGCTCGGCACAAAGCTGACCTCTTCTGCATCAACCACGAGTATTGTCTCCTCTCCTTCCCTCACAACCTCATAGGACATATCCTCTTTTTGCGGCACCTTAAGAACCATAGCAAAAAGTTTAGGAACACATGTTTATAAAAGTTTTGCAAACAAAAAACCTTTTAAACAACAGATGCTCAACTGTCTGTATGTCAGAATTTACAGATGAGGAGCTGTTTTTTGGGCCTTCAGACGCACCTGAGGCTCCAAAAAAGGAAAAGCAGGACCCTTTTTCATTTATAAGAAACAGTGTGAACGATGTTGAGAGAAGGCTGAGGGTTCTGGAGGAAAGATATTCCAACCTGAGAAAAAAGATTCAGATTACTGACCAGAACATGCTCGACCAGGAAGGCCACTCGACAAAAGAGATAAAGGTTCTGAGCGAAACAGTTGTTTCGCTTAAGTTTCAGGTAGAGGAGATTGCTGAAAAGCTCGCCATCTTTAATTCAGAGTTTGAAAACGTAGCAAAAAAAAGGGAGCTAATGGTTTTGGAAAAATATCTTGACATGTGGCAGCCAATGAACTTTGTCACAAGGCATGAATTCAGTGAAATACTGCAGAAATCCTCAAGAAAATAGTTTTCTCTATTATTGAATGAAGACAAATATTTATATATACTCTTTTATGAGTATGAAAACAGTACAAAAAAAGCATTAATCAAAAAAATAGTGGCTGGTGATTTTTATGGAGAAAAAGCACAAATTTATCTTATGGTTTAAGGATCTGGAAATAAGCGATGTTCCATTAGTGGGCGGAAAAAATGCCTCACTGGGAGAGATGTTCAGGGAACTTACAAAAAAAGGAGTAAAAATTCCAAATGGGTTTGCAGTAACAGCATATGCCTATAGGTATTTTATAGAAAAAGCAGGAATAAAGGAAAAAATAAGGCAGATTCTGCAGGGATTAAACACAAGCAATATGAAAAACCTTTCAGACAAGGGACATAAAGTCAGGCAGACAATTCTTGGAGCAAAGCTTCCAGAAGAGCTTGAAGCAGAAATAGTCCATGCATACCACCAATTATCTGCGCTGTACAAAAAAGGAGATACAGATGTTGCTGTCAGGAGCAGTGCAACTGCTGAAGACCTCCCTGATGCAA
>JBFYMA010000046.1:0-28366 GCA_041305085.1 Nanobdellota archaeon
AGTGAGTGTACACTCCATCTCCGAAGGAGCCAACCCTCTGGAGTGTAGCGACAAATGAAGTGAAAGGCTTCACAGGAATGGCAAAAAAGACATTCGAAACATAGCACTGTCATCAGGAAAATTTATAACACCTTGCGTATTTGCTGCTTTAACTAATTCATCTCATCGCCAGGATCAAGCGGATCTGTATCATAGACTATCACTTCCATGCCATCACTTACTCCGCCGTCATCAGTATCCCAGTCTGCAGGGTCTGTGCCGTAGATAGCTACTTCTGCGTAGTCTGTCAACATATCACAGTCCATATCCTCGTAGCAGCCTAGCTTCATTGGCTCAAAGTCTGCACTTACTGTTGTCACACTCACAATAGCCATTATAGCTATCACAGCAAACATGGCTGCTGCTAAGAAATAAATTTTTTTCACATTCTCACCCCCAAATTTTTTAACCAACTTTTAAAAAATTTTATGATGAACTCTTATATAAACCTCACGCCACTAATTTATCCCAGTCCCAAAAAAAAAGATAAACTATCATTTTGTCGGATAAACGTTAAATTTCAACAATCACAAAACAACTGCTGTTTAAGAATTTCTCAGCCTGACTTATTAATTCTTTTGTATCATTAAGCAGAGGGAGAAATACTCCTGCACTATCCTGGACAGTATTCAAGCGGTCTGTGTTTTCCTTTATCTTTGTAATGTAATGGGATATATTTTTATGCTTATGATTATATATATTCATAGTATCCACCAAAAAAACAGGATGATTATTGTTATGAGCAGAAAAATAACTGCAAAGTACAATGTTTTGATTTCCTTTTTCCTGTGAAGCCTTTCAAAAAAATTGCTGGATGCACTATCTATTCCTTTTTTCATGTAGTTCAAACCGGATTTAAGTTCTTCAATATTCGGCAAAAGCCCAGTTACTGCCATTGTTGGAGTGGAAAAGTAGGTATCCGCCACAAGATCTGCTATGTGTACATCCCTATCGTGCCCCACTGCTGTGGCAATTGGCTTTTTTGAGCAAAAAACAGCATCAGCCAGCTTTTCCTCATTGTAGATTACCAGGTCATTATCTGATCCTCCTCCTCTTGTTAAAAGTATAAGATCACAGTCAGTGTTTTCAAGCTTTTTTATAGAGTTGATGATAGAATCAGCAGCAGATTCTCCCTGCACAGTGGCATAGCTCACAACCAAAGTTATAAATGGCCATCTGTTTTTTATTGTTTTCACAATATCTCCAAAAGCAGCGCTGCCTTTTGCAGTTATGAGTCCCAAAACCTGTATATTTTCAGGAATTGCTTTCTTGTTTTGAGGATCAAAATAACCTTTTTTCTCAAGCTTCTTTTTGAGCTGCCTGATTCTTAATGCGTGCTCTCCTTCTCCTGCCAAAAAGAGCTTCTTTGCCAGCAGCTGGTATTCAGAAAGCTTTTCATAGGCAGAGACACTAGCCAGGACCACAGTATAAATCCCATTCTCCACTTCAAACTCCTGGTCGTAGCCAAAAAATACGCATTTTATCAAGGAGTTCCCTTCTTTTAGGGAAAAGTACACTGTGTTACCCATTTTTCTCACATCAGAAGTTTCTCCTGCAACGTACAAAAGCCTGAATACAGGCACGCCCTCAAGCTTCAGTTTTATAAGATAGTTCAGCCTGCTTACAGAGTATATTGGATCCTCTATTTCCAGCTGTTGTTTAAGCTCGGCAATCTGTCCCATAACTCCAGAATTCAAAAAATCGTTTAAATAGGCTGCGGGAAAATGTCCAGTGATGCTAATTTTTGGCTCAAAATAGGCAAAGCTTTTTAAATTTTTATCACTTTATAGTTGTTTGGGGGCAAAAATTTGAAAAAATTACTGTTTTTAGCAGCCACTATGATGATGCTTGTTTCTGTAGTTTTGTTTTCAGGAGCAGAGCAGGCTTCAGGCAAAGATCTTCAAATCACTCCAAAAATAAGCTCTAAAGAAATAATCCTGCCCATTGTTTCCCCTGTTCTTCCTGGAGTTGAAACCAACAACTCCCAAAATAACTCTGGCAATGCCAGCTTCACACAAGAGATTATTGCAGAGCCAGAATTGCTAAACCATTCAGCTAATATTACAAATAGCAGCGCAGGAAACAGCGTTAACTACAGTAACTCCAGCATTCCTGTATATCCAAAAAACAATTCATTCAATTATTCCAGCAATGCCACAGTACAAAATAGCTCTGTAATCCCTGCTGTAAACACCACTGCAAACAATTCTGCAAACATATCTCTGAATATTTCTGAGGATAATAATGCCAGCAGCACCAACCTTACAAAGGCGATGATGGAAATAGTAACAGTAAGCACAAAAAATTTCATTCATGGAAACGGATTGCTTGCAAGCAAGTCAAGCGATGATAGCCAGCTGAGCTATTTCATCCAGGACCATCTTGGAAGCAACATAAAAGTTGTAAACAATATGCTCGAGGCACAGGAAAACAAGTACTATGCATTCGGAGAAACTGTAAGCAGCGGGGAAGATGGAAATGATTACAAATACACAGGCAAGGAAATGGATGAAGAGACAGAAATGTATTATTACGGAGCAAGGTACTATCAGCCTGAATTAGGAAGGTTTATGCAGGCGGATTCCGTAAGAGGTTCCATAGAAAACCCGTTAACGCTCAACAGGTATGCATATACTCTGAACAATCCCCTTAAATATGTTGATCCCTCGGGAAACATAGTGGTTTTATCAGAGAGCGTGCTTAATAGGATGAATGAAGACCCAGCATTCAAGAAGGCCATGGAAAACCTCATGCAGACTGATTACTACAAGCAGATGAGCCAAAATGAGAACTATGTGTGGAGGATTGAGGCAGTAAGCCAGAAAAGCCCCGAAGCAAAAGAAGCAAACAGGAAAGTCTGGCTTGGGAACACAGACCAGGAAAACGTGGTTCTTGGATGGTCTGAAGAAATGTCCGTGGACGAGGTGAATGAGGAAAGAAGCAATCTCGGAACAAACCAGCTTGCCGCCGGAACCACATCATACATAGTGTACGATAAATGGCTCAAGGACAAAGGAATACCCGGAAAGAAAGAAGACAAACAAAACTACAAGGAAGCAATACTTAGCATGAGCATGTTTCAGGAGTCATCCAATGCCTATCTCTGGATGGTGGACGACAAGGTAACGATGAAAAGGAAGGAAAAGGAAGGATACGGGTATGCTTACAAAACACTGCTGAACATGCGCGACGGTACGGGGGATTTCGACGGCATGGATAAGTCCTACATGGGGAAATACATTGACAAGGTCATAGTTTTTGCCAAGGAGCAGTACGACAAGGCGCTCCAAGAATCGATAATCAAGTAAAAATATTATTTATATTCAGAAATCAAAATAGTTTGGAATAAATCCCTTCTCGTTCTTTGCTTCCTCAGGGGTTCGGTTTCGCGGGTGGCTTTCTATTACTCTTCCGCTGCTGGTTATTATAGTAGGGAAAACATACCTGATGGTTCCCTCTTTGCCGTATCCTGATCCCAGCACAAGGGATTTGTTTGTGAATTTCTCTGCGCCGTATTCCAGGCCGTAGAGAACCTTTTCATCTGACCCGAACTTCTCGACGTAATCAAGCCCAAATGCGAGGGGAACAAAAGTTTTTCCGTCAATGTTAACCCTTACAACGGCGTATTCGTTGTCTTTCAGATAGTTCGCCATGGAGCTTTCAGGCAGGAGTATTCCCATCTGCTTCTTCGAGCCCGAAGGAGAGTATATGAATACTGCATAGTCCAGTCCGAATTTGTCTGCGAGGGCTGCAGTAATAATGCTCATGTCCGTGCTGTGAGCTTCTTTTTTGTTCTTGAAAATCTCTGAAGGGGATTTTACAAACAGGGAGTCTTTCAGATGATATGTAACCGAGCCTATGGAGTCCAAAAGGCTCCTATATGAATCAATAAAATTGCTCTTGATATTCAGCAGATAAGAAAGGTCTGCTTTCGTCTGTTTTTCAAGGGCATTATAAATACCTGAAAAGTCATCTTTTTTAAAGCCATAGCTTTCAATCCTTTCCTGGGAATTATTGTTTGCACTCACATCCTTTTGAGGAGCAATACACGCAAGCACTAATGGAAATGCCAGGGGCGATAGAGCAATAAGTACTTCGCCCGTTTTCTTATAGAATGTTTTTGCTAATTCTTCCAATCCCATAGTGGAGAGTAGTTTATTTGCATTTTTATAATTTGTCATTTTAACCACTAACAAGTAATATTCAAACATCTTTTCTGAACATCAGGGAAGCTGCTGTTCAGGCGCTTTTGAAGAGTCTCCATAAACAATCCAGTATTCTTCAAGCAGTTTTGGGTGCTGTATTACATAGACTGTATCTTTTGGGTTTTCAGGCGATGCATATGCTGCTCTTATTTCTGTTTTTGCAGGATCAAAATCCTGGCCAAACTGTGTGTGAAATTTAATATACGCTTCGAGAACTTTTAGCCTGTATTGCGATTGGACTCCTGGCTTTTCTCCTCCAATATGCTTTGGCCAGTCTCCCAAACGGCAGCTGGGTGTTACTGTTGCCGCTGCAATAGTTGTGGTAATTACTGCTGCCTTGCCAACCTTTTTTGCATAATCTATTGCCTTGTCTACAAGACTGTCAAGACCTTTTGATTTTTCGTTTGGCTTGCCCATAGTATTGTCAACTCAGCAACATTTAAAAACTTTTCTATTTTAACTACTGTAAAGTGATATAATGATAAGTATTTTTTGTATCTAACTATTTTTTGTTTCAGGAACAGGATTTTGCTGCGCATCCTTCAAATACTCCATAACCTCTTCCAGAGTATCAATCTGGCTGTATGCATCTTCTTCCGGCTGCACAACTGACAATGAATCCTGCTGGAGTTTTGAAGATGTTTTTGAGTCTGCAGACAGTATTTTATTTGAATCTGTCTCCATAGTTTTAGCCAGAGCCACTGATTTTGTTGAGCCATCTTCAGAGTATGTTCCTTCCTTTGTAAGAACAACAGGATAACAGGTTCCATCTCCTTCTGTCACAGGCGCAGCCCCCTGCTTGAACTTGTAATTAACAAGATATATTATATCAATTATATTAAGGTTATCGTCGCCGTTCACATTCCCAGCATACAAAGGTATTGGTTCTGGACCCTGCTTAAACTTGTAGTTTACAAGGTAAAGCACATCCAGAATATTTATTATATTATCATGGTTAGTATCGCCACAGAGATATGTTTCAAATGATTTTGTATAGCTCTTTTCAAAAACCACGTTGTTGTTCTGGTAAACATAAAAAGTTGTTTCCAAAGGGTTTTTCTTTTTTATTCTCTGGTTTGTGTAGTCATAGGCATACTCAACAGTAAGGCCGCTGACAGTGGACTCATACATCCTGTTGAGAGAGTCGTAGTAGAACATATCCTTCACTCCATAAGGATAGTTTATTCTCACAATGTTTCCGTTGCTGTCATACAAGAAATATGTTGACTGGTCTCCCTGCAGAAGAGAAGCAAGCCTCTCATTAAAAGAGTCATACTGGTAGCTTGTCGTGCCTGCGCCTGATTCCTGCAGTGTCTCCCTGTCACCCAGGATGTTTTTGTAGGTGTAATCAAAATTCTTCGGGGCAACTGCTCCTGCTTCTGCATAGTCTGCAGACTTGAGCCTGTAAAAATTATCATATGAAAACAGCTCATCCTGGTCATCAGGGTCAAGGCTATAGCCAATATTCCTGACATTGCCAGCATCATCATATTTGAAAGCCCTCTGGAAAATGTTTTGCTGGGTTGCCTGCTGAAAAAAATTCATTGTCTTCACAAAATCCCTTGCTGTATATGTATAATCAGCAGTTATTTTGTTTTGCCCCTGCGGATCAAGGGTTTTTTTGCTTATGGTTCCTGTTGGATTATAGGCAAAATCTGCAACCTTCTGAAAGCTGCCATATTCTCCGTACTCCACTCCTTCCAACTGACCTAGAAGGTCGTAATTATATCTTATTTGTTCTCCTGAGGGGAGTGTCAGCAGCTTCAGGTTGTTGGCAAAGTCATAATCAAAAGAGAGCTCAAAAACTTGGTCTCCAATTTCCGGGTCATCATCATAAATAGTTATCTGCTTCCATACAACCCTTCCCCTTTGATCATATCTAAACTTTGTTTTTCCAGAGCTGTCACGAATTTCGCATAATAAATTAAAGCTTGTTCCTGGCTCTCCCTGTTTCAGGCAGGAGCCACCTCCTTGATAAGAATCATAAAAATTTTCAACGAAAAAATCAGGATTCTGAAGGTCTGTTGGTTTGAAATACTCTGTTCTTGTCGGCCTCTCCAAATCATCATAATAGTTCCTTCCAATATTGCCGTTGGCATCCTTTCCCTGGAGAACATTTCCCTCAGAATCAACAGAGGTCTTTGATATCCCTGAAAATATGGATGAAGAGGCATACTGGCTTCCTGATTTATGGGTGTCATAAAAATTTGTCTCAATTTTTTTTGATTCTGAAAAAACCATTATCTGGTTGTTCATGTAGTCATATGTTGCAGCAGAGTGCGCAGATGCCTGCTCATCTGCTTCCCATCCTGGAAAAAGCAGGTCGCAGGGGTGAACCCCCAGTTCCTGCGCATATTGGATTATTTTGTCTTCATCCAGGCCATATGTTGTTTCATAAATTGTTTTTCCTGACAAAAAGTCCTGTCCGTTGTAGATGTAATAATAATAGTCAATGTATGGCTCTCCATAAAGCTGCGGATGGTTTCCATTTTCATCAAGAATATAAGTCTTGCACCATTGAAGCTCGTTCATGTGACTGTCAATCCCGTCTGCAATCTCGCATTTTCCTGAAGAGAGTCCACAGTATCCGTAAAATGTTCCGTGGTCTGAAGCATAGGCCGGACAGCATTGGTCATAGGCATCACAGCTTGCGCCAAGGCTTCTGCAGTCAGGATAAGAGCAACAGTCTTCGGCTTCAGCTGAAAATCCTGTTAAAATAATCAGCATTACAGCAAACAGTATTATTATCTGTTTTTTTATTTTCATTTTTATTGTGTCCCTTCCCCCAGCTGTACTTTTACAAGGTTGCCCCTGTAGTCTGAAAAGACAGTTTTTGTGTTTTCCATCTGATCCGTTGTTTCAACAACATTTTCATAATCATAGTTTATGCTGTATGAAATTGAAGTTTTTGTTCCGTCCACATCTGTTGTCTCAACAACCCTGTTGAAGTCATCATATTCAGTCTCCACAAAATCCAGCAAGGACTCACTTATGCAGTTCCCGACTGCAGGCTGCCCAAAATTGCAATAATCCTCTTCTGTAACCCTGAATGGCTTTGATGCCTTATATTGCCTTGACAGCACATCATATTTTGTTATTGAGACAATAAAAGATGTATCTGTCTCTTTTTGCTGGGTCTCTGAAAGCCTTCCCATCTTGTCATAAAAATACCAGGATTCCATATACTTACCTTCTGAAAGTTTTGTCTTTGCGTTTATCTTCACTCCAGAACCGTCAGGGTTGAGGGTATAATAGGCGTATTGGGTTGTCGGGCTTGAAGGGTTTTGTGTTGGGTTGTCAGGAGCAATCCACGTTTTGGATATCCTTCCAATAGAATCATATTCATAATAGGAGGTTATTCCCCTTTCGTTTGTCACACTCGCAATAAGGCTATCATCATAATATGCTGCTGTGGATATTATATCAGGCGGCCCTTCAAGCTTTACCTGCTCAGGCTTTATCATATTTCCTGAAAAAGATAATTCAATTATCTCCTTGTCATATACAAGCTTTTCTTTGTTTATTACAACAGTCTCGCCTGTATCAGGATCAACCACTTCAAACTGGAATGTTCCAAGGTCTTCAAATGGATGCTTGTACCTTGACCTTGACTCCAATTCAACAGTGTTTCCGCAGTCATCATAATAGCTCCAGAGCTCAGTCACCCCTCCGTTTGATGGGTAAGTGTTAGGAGTTGCTCCTCTTGCAAGGTTTGAATAGGCAATTATTTGGCTCGGAACTGGCCTTATGAAAGAGTTGGGATAATCTTGATAATCAAGGTCTGCGCACGAGTCTGCAAGTATGCCTGCAAAGTCCCTTGGGTCATAGGGATGGAGTTTTACTCCCTGGTTTATGCAGTTTGCATCCTGCCTGTGCCCTGCATCTGTATTGCAATCTGTAAATCCTGATGAAGCATACTCAAACTCGATCTGGGAAATGGCTCTTCCAAAAATATCTTCTGTTATTATTGCAATAGGAATGCTTGTCCAGCCAAAAAAGCTGTAATAGTATTTTGCATCCTGCTCATATTCCCCAAAATACGTTCCAATATAAGGGTCTGTTATGTATCCTGTAAATCTTAACATTCCTGGATAGACTTCTTCTATTGGAAAGTGCTCGTATACAAATTCCTTTTCTGTAATTATTGTATCCAGAGGAGTGTCTTCTGTGTATGTTATCTCGCCTGAGCGCTTAAGGTTTCCAAGCTCAGAGTTTATTGTTATTGGAGAGTCCACAATTGTAGGGTTCCTTACCTGATAATCTATATAGTTCTGTGTTCCCAAAAACCCTCCATCCCCCATATCTCCAAGATTAAATATTTTTTTTGCATTCCCGTAAATATCATATTCTGTAAGCGTCCCTGATTTTCTGGATCCTCCGTCTTCATATATTATTGACTCTTGGGCCTTCATAATAGGAATCAGCGCAAGGGTATAGGAAACAGTTCCCGTATTCCACCTTTCAGTCATGCCGTTGCCTATTTTTTCTGCAAAAGACTGCACCTTTGCCTTGAAGCCGATGTTTGTTTCCACAAAATCAGTTATTCTGTTGTCAAAATCAGCAGGATTATTAAAAGGATAAATTGTTGTCCAGTAATTCTTTTCTTCGCTGAGCTTTTTCTGCATTCCATCAACAAGCCCATATTCCTCAACCAAGTATGTCAACCCTGACCTGAAAGAGTAATCCTCAGGGTACAATGTGCTCAGCGGTTGCTCATAGGCAGTTGAGCCGATGCTCTTTACATTCAAAGGGTTCACTGTAGATGCAAAAGTATGGTGAACAGTTTTTCCCCCGAACGGGTTGTGAACTGTTGTCTCAAGCTCATAAATTGATTTTCCTGCAACTGTTTTAGGAACTGTTTTGTACTGATAAACCCATGCACAGCCCTGGGATTGAGATGATTGTATGTTTCCCGGCAAGGTAAGCGCAGGGCAATAGCTTCCATCCTTGACCCTTCTTACGCTGACCACCCTTCTCTCAACCTTTTTCAGCCTTGCAGGATCAGTATCTATCCTTGAAACATCCACTGATGGAAGGTCAGGAGCCCAGGCATATGTGTACTCAATTATTGCCCCTGTTGGCAGTATTACTTTTACCAGCTCATTGCTTACTGGATCGTAATCATAATTGTATTTTGTTCCTGAAATTGCATTTCCCCCCAAACTCTCAGAAACATATGTGGAGGTAAGAAGTGGAGCCTCTATGTGCCCTGTTGCCTGGCTTATTTCATATTCATAAATTCTGTAAAG
Source organism: Nanobdellota archaeon (assembly GCA_041305085.1). Taxonomy (GTDB): domain Archaea; phylum Nanobdellota; class Nanobdellia; order Woesearchaeales; family UBA9642; genus SURF-58. Next base: position 9,494 of record JBFYMA010000046.1, read on the forward strand.
CCATCCTCCTTCTGGAGAGAGAAATTTTATGTATTTAAGCTTTGTTGTTATGTCATCAAAGTTCTCGACTTCGTCATAGTAAAAGTCTGTATAATGAAATTGCGCCAAAGGCCCCCTTGCTCCCTGAATTTCATACAAAAATGGGCTTTCCGGAGTTTCATAATTGTAGTAAATAAAGTTTCCAAAAGGGTCTTCCTGGAATGTTAGGTAGAGGCCTGAATAAGGGTTTTCTGCCCATTTTGCAAAGTCTTTTTTCATATAGATAGGATTGCTCTCAATCGCTTTGCAGCTTGTTCCTGGGCTGATATAGGGATTTTTAAGGTCGTCAAAATCACTGCAAAATGGAACGAAGTGCTCAAAAACATACTTTGAGCCGTCTTTTGAGTAAAAAACAGCAGTGCCTTGCAGGTTCCCAGGCTCAAGCCCCATGGCATTAAAGCTGTAGGGGTAATCCACAAAAAGAGGCGAAAGGCCGCTTGTGTAAAGAGTGTATGAATTGTCTCCTGCATGGTCAATAGGATCCAAAAAGAAATAGTTTTGCGCCTTGGTTATGTTATCCCTGAAGCTGTTTATAACACCATGATGGTTTCCCAGGTTGTTGCTCCAAAGTGCTGAATCATCGTGAACAAAATCAGGAGCCAATTCATTACTCCTGAACATTGAGGGCATTATCAGATCCTGCTCATTATTATCTATAACCAGGCTTTGCTTGTTTATGCCTCTTTGGGAAACATAATTGTAATTTATGCTGGTGATGTCATCAGACCCTGGAACCTCCTCTGTGAAAAATAATAAGGGGGTGGGATCCTTGAACCTGCCTTTTGTCATATCCCATCCAAGACCCAGCATTTTAGGCCTTATAAAGCTGGCAGAGTCTGTTATCTGGGAATCATACACACAAACACTCATGCCTCTTCCAGCACCGTAATCAAGCGTCGGAAGACCGTTCGAGTCAAGCTTTTTTCCCCCAATAAGGTTGGGAACTTCGCACTGGGGGCAGAGGTCGTTTGTATCTGTGCACTCCATCCCTCCTCCTGTAAACTGGTTGATGTTAAGAAAAATGTTGCTGCTGTACTGCCTTGTAAGCTTCAAATCCAGGTTGTTTCTCCCAGAAACCGCAACATCTGTCTGCGTTATTGTCAATGCTCCTGAGTAGGGGTTTATGGAGTCTGAAAAAGTCGTGCCTACTGCGCTGGCAGCATCAAATCCCTTGACGTTGAGGGCGTTCTGGGCGTTCGCCATTCTCTCCGAAATGGAAACATCATCATCTGCAAAAACAAAAGAAGGCATAATAGCCAAAAAAAGTATACTCAGCAGGATACTGAACTGTTTTTTCAAATTTTTGCCACCTTCTCAATTCTGTATTGTTCAAAACGTAGAGATATTTAAATAATTTCTTGTTTTTTTATCATTTTTTTATCAGTGTTATCCTCTGACATAAGCAAAAACATTTTTAAATGGCGCTTTCCTATAATTAACCCATGGATGCCCTTATAATAGTTACAGCATGCATTGTGCTCAGCCTTTTGATGACAGAAGTGTTCACTGCTGTAAAATCCTCTGTTGTTATAGGTCTTATTCTTGGAGGAGCATTTTTGGGCCTGCCAATCTTTGGCGGGTTTATCACAAACAGCTCAGGCATCATCGAATCAATATCAACTTTCGGGGTTATTCTCTTGCTATTCATCTCAGGGCTGCAGGCAGATTACAGAAAGCTCAAGGAAAGCAGAAAAGAAGAGACGCTTATAGCATTCTTAGGGGCAATAATACCTTTTGGATTGGGATTTTTAACATCCTATGTTCTGGGATATTCCAACACAACAAGCTTTGTTGTCGGCTCTGCCCTCTCAATAACCTCTGCAGGAACAACAATCGCAGTTCTTTTAGAGACAAAAAAGCTTAACACAAAGGTTGGCGCCATAATTGTGGGTGCAGGAATTATTGATGATATTTTTGAAGTAATATTCCTAAGCATTCTTATCGTGCTTGTCCAGCACGGGCCAGCCACCAGCCTCCTCATATTTCCCTTCAAGATTCTCCTGTTCATAATAATAGTGCTCACTTTTATGAAGCTTATACTTCCAACTCTTGTAAACCATCTTTTAAAGCAGAACAATCCTGTCACAACAATAGGGTTTATGATTGCCCTGTGTTTTGTGACTGCCCTTGTATCATATTTTCTGGATTTAGGCTATTTAGTAGGCGCTTTTCTGGCAGGGATAATAATCCAGCTTCTTATCCAGAAATCCCAGGTAAGGGAAAGGATAGTTGACGAGATAAAAAACTTCAGCTTTGCAATAATAATTCCTTTCTTTTTCATAAACCTGGGCCTTAAGCTGAACCTGGGGGCAGTGGAAAATTATTTTGGGCTTTTTCTTATAATACTTTCTGTTGCAATAATAGGAAAAGTTGGAGGCGCTCTTCTGGCAAAGCCCTTTACCAAGCTCAACCTGAAGCAGCTCCACCTTATAGGCTGGGGCATGAACTCCAGGGGAGCTGTGGAGCTTGTGATTGTTGAAATTGCAAGAAACTCTCTTGGGCTGCCCCTTGAGATTTATTCTATACTTATACTTACTGCTGTCACAACAACTTTTATCTTCCCTTTCATTCTGAAATCATTTGTAAAGAACTATCCTGAAATAATGGACAAGTAGAATTTAAAAAACAATTAATTTTATATATTCAGAGGTTTAGAAATATTGCATGGAGCCGACTGTATTAAGGGTAAAGGAGACAGGAGAGAGCATTATCAACATAGGAAGCAGGATTTCTTTGCTGGAAAAAGACAGCGTATTCATGACAGAGATGGTTATGCAGAATGAAAAAAGGCTTGAGAAAAAAAAGTCCCAGGCTCTGGAGAGCATACAGCGGATTAGGGAAAACATAGAGATAATAAAGAATTTTCTGAAAAACTCAAAAATAGAGCTTGATGTTCTAATAGGCAAGCTTAAGGAGTCTGCCACCGCACACCAGCTGGATATAGTGAAGGAGAAAGTTGATGAATGGGGGCCTGAACGATTCATAACAAAGGCAGACATAGAGGAGAATTTTGAGTATTAAATTGGGTTTATTTCTGGTAAAGCGACTGCTGCAGCAGTTCATCTTCTGCTTTTTTTTCAGCTGCAGACAGCTTTCTTGCATTTTGGTCTATTCTGTCAATCATAGAGTTCAGCTTTTCAAGGTATCTTGAGTTGTCTTTTTGCTGGTAATATGAGTTGTTTTCCATGCTTTCCAAGCTGCGCCTTATGTTTTCAAGGGATTCTTGTTCTTCTGATGAAAGTATCTCATAGGCTGATTTTTTTGCAAGCCCTGCAACAGCATTCACAATATTATAGTCTGTGACTTCATAAAAACCTGCATCAGGCCTTATCTCTTCCAGGGCTTTTCCATAAATGTTTCCAAAAGGAATGTTCTGCTGTGGCTGCTGCTCAACCAGCTGGTCAATTGAGGAGGCATTTTGCCTGTTTTTTTCTTTCCTTGCAGTTTCCTGCTCTTTGAAAGCGTGCTCTTCTTCTTCCTGGAGATCCTGTATTGATTTAAGAATAAGGTTTTCTGTTTCCTCAATTTCTCGCCTATGGTGCTCTTCCTCTTCCCTTGCTTTTTTTTCCAGCTCCTCAAGCTCTTTTCTCTTTTTTGCCAGCTCCTTCTTTTTTTCTTCTTCCAGCTCCCTAAGCCTTTTTATTCTTTCCTCTGGCGACAAGTCCTTAATATTTTTGGATAGAACTACCATTTACCAGGTAACTAATTTGTGGGATTTTTTATAGTTTTTGTATGTCTGCCACATAGTTGCCTCTGCAGTCTTTATTGCAATGCCCGGATCAGGAGGAGCAGCTTTCTTTTTGGACTTTAAAGAGCCCACAGGGATTATTGATGTAAATATCTCCCAGAATCCCTTAAATACAGAAACAAAAGGGTCGAATGCATCAACAACATCTTTTTTTGGGTCTTTCTTTGCTTCTTCCTGTTTTGGCTTTTCTATTTTTTCTCCTGCCTCTTCAAGATATTTGTTCAGCTCTTCTCCAAGCTCTTCCATAGCAGCCTGAACGCTTGCATCTATTATGCCAAGAAGCTCCATATCCTCAAGGTTGCGCATTTTTTTGTAGTTTTCAACCTCTTTTTTTGTCCATGCATAGGACCTCATGTTTACCTCCACCCTGCCCACATGGATAGGGCCGCGCTGGTATTCCTGCTGGTAGCTGAGTGTGGGCTTTGTTGTATATTTAAAGCTTGCAAGAATGCAGGGATGGACACTTTTAATTTCCTGCTTTTTTGCAAGGAACTCTATCTCAAGAATACTGGTTTCAAAAGCAGTCACTATGTCAGGGCTTTCCATGTGCTTCTGGCTCATGCTAAGCCTCTGGATGTTTTTAAGATAGGGCTTTATCCAGCCCATATACATCTTTATTACCCCCCAGTGCTGTCTCAAGTATTTAAGGTTGAACTTTCTTCTGTTCTGAAGCTCTATCTGGGTTTTGTTTTTCCAGATGATGAACTGGAAGAGCTTCCTCTTGAGAATGTTCTTGACTGTCGGGTTGTATTCCATACTGTCAATTTTTTCGTCAAGCTTTTCTGCATTGTATATTTTCGTGTTGAAAAACAGGTCTGGAAGTATTGTGAATCCAACTTTTTGGGAAAGCCCATAAACACTGTTCGGCTTTTCAGTTCCCCCCTCAACCAAGTCTATGTACAGCCCCTTCAGGCTCACATCTGCGCTCTTCCTTTCAGGAGCCCACTTGTAGAGCTCAATTCTCTCATCAATTATTCTGAGCTCCCTCACAAGCTGGAATAAGTCCTTGACCATTTTTCCTATTGTTGCAAAATACTGGGTTACTTTGTCCTGCTGAAGCCCAAGCCTTTGGGCGCTCTGCCCCCAGAATGCACTGTTCTCGCTGGCAGAGAATATATCTGTAATTTTTTCAATCATTGGATAGCCTTGGTCAAGCCTCAGATGCTGGAGTATCCAGAAATATGTCTCTTCCATTGACAATCCAAAAGCCTCAACTATGAGTCTGTACCTTCTTGTGGGCTTTGGATAGCCTGTCCTGTCGTAAGGGTTTGAATAGGTTCCCACAAAGCTTTCAAGCACTTCCTCATCTATTTCTTCGTTTGCATGACTTTGAGCAGTGGAGATATCCACTTTTGACCAGTCAACCTCTTCTGCATAAAGCGCTTTGTATTTTTTTTTGATAAACCCGTGCTTAAGAAGCATTATTGATGGATCATCCATAAATAAATATCAGGGTTTGTTGTTTATATTTGTTTTGGTTTTTTGTACAATCAAAAAGTTTATAAATGTAGTATTTTTTTACTACATTATGGATATAGACACAAAAAACAAGATTTCTGAATATTTTTTTTACTATCCCATGAAAAAGTTCGGAGTCAGAGACCTGTCCAGAAAAACAAAAAAGAACACCAAAACAGTGATGAAATACCTTAATTACTTGATACAGCAAAGAATAATACTAAAAACATCAAAGTCCGGAAAATATTCCTATTATGAATCAGACAGAAAATCCCCTCAATACTACAATGAGAAAAGATATTTAGCTTTGAAAAAACTAATAAGAAGCGGGTTATTTGATTATCTGGAAACCAAAAACAAAAAAGCAGGCATAATATTATTTGGAAGCATGTGGAAAGGCAATTATGATATGGAAAGCGATATAGATATATTTATTCAGGAAAACAGAAAAAAATTGAGCATCAGGAAGTATGAAACAATTCTTAACCGGAAAATCAACATATTGTTCGAAAAAAACACAAAAAAATTAAGCAAAGGATTATTAAAAAACATTCGCTCAGGATACCCTGTAAAAGGGTATCTTAATGAACAGGACTAGCAGGCGAAAAGATTTTGAAAATTGTGTGGAACAGGAATTTTTGAAAGAAACTGTCTCAGCAGATATAGATATGGCAAAAGAAATATACAATCTTGCAGTTTACAGATAACTGTTCTGGACATCTGTTTCCAATAAAGAAAAAAATGTTCCAACATTATTTATTGAAGCATTTTATGAAATTATCAAAGAAATTCTGGCGTGTATAATAACACTTGATTGCTGGAAATACAGAGATCATGAATGCCTGATAGCATATTTTACTGAAAAATACAGAAAAAAGCTTGAAATAGCCTTTGATTTTCTGGTTGAATTAAAAGATGCTAGAAATTCAATAAACTACAGGGGAACAATGCTAAATCAAGAAATATTTTTGAGAAACAAGAAAAAAATCTGCTTTATAATGAAGGAGCTAAAAAGCCACATAGAACTCATAATATAAGCTCATTTCTTTCTCAGCACCACAATAAACCCCACAGCCTTTTCAATCCTGGAGTTAGTGAGGCTGGCAAGGCTTTCAAAAAGCTCTTTTTTTGTTCTAGTCTTTTTCTCCTGTTCAATGGCGCTTTTAAGGAACTTTACTCTGAGAATCTTTTTTTTCCTTAAAAGGAGCTTTATCTCTTCTGTAACCTGCTCTGTAAGCCCTTTTTTGCCGATGTTCAGCGTTGTTAAGTATCTTAATGATTCTCTGGTCATTGTGTGCAGGTGTCAGGAGCTTTTTATAAATCTTTTCAACAAAAATCATGCCGTGTTGTGCTCTTTGTGGATATCTTTTCTTGTTCTGAGATCTTTTATATGGGCCAGCTTTGTGTTTACAAGCCTATCTATGTCAAGGGCTTGCTCTTCCAGAAGTATTGACAAATGCTCTCCACCAAGATAATGGGGCACTATAACATAATCTGCTCCCTGCTCATACAGCTCAAGTGCATCATCAGTAAAGTTTGCAGTCAGGATTACAATAGATTCAGAATTCCTGTTTTTCACGCTTTTCAGCAGCAGGATATTTTCATGCATGTCAGGAATTGTTGAAATAACCATTTTCACGCTTTTTAAATGCAAGTGCTCCCGTATCTCCTCATCCCCAACATCTCCGTAGATGCAGTGCACTTCCTGGCTTATCAGCCTTTTTACCATGTCAGGGTTGAAGTCAACCACAAGAAAATCCTTGCCTTGCTTTTTCAGAGATTTTATTATGCTGTAGCCCATCCTGTCTGCGCCTATGATTACTATGTCGTGGCTTGGCTCTGCCTTTAGAAATATAAGCTCTTTTTTGTGTATTGACAGCTTTTCAAAAATCTTTACTATTCCTGAAAGCTTTGAGTATATAAAGTCATCAAACTTTACAAAGTAAGAAGTTGTGGCTATTGTTGCAAGTGTCAACAGTATTGTCAGCGAGTATATACTGTTGCTTATCTGGGAAAGCGCAATCCCCTGCGCCATCAGTATAAGTGAAAACTCGGATACCTGGCCAAGGCTCAGGCTTGCAAGTGTTGAAGTCCTTTTTTTGTAGCCAAAAAAGCTTATTATTATAAGTATTACTATCGGCTTAAGAATTATTGTTGCTAGAAAAAACACAATAAATGGAAGAAGCAGTGACCCTATGTCTCCAAACACAAACTGTGCCCCTATTGATACAAAAAAAAGCAAAAGGAAAAAGTCTTTTAGCGATTTTATTTTTCCGCTTATTTCATGGCTGTAGGGAAGGTTTCCCAGGGCAACTCCTGCGACAAATGCCCCTATTGCTATTGAAAAGCCTGCCCATTCAAAAAGTATGGAAAATGCAAAGCAGACTGCAAGACTCAGTATTAACAAAAATTCCTGGCTTTTGGCTGCAAACCCAAAAAGGCGCGGAAAAACAAATTTTGCAAGAAGAATAGCGCCAATTATTATAAGCCCTCCTTCAAAAAGGGACAAAACCAGCTCATTTAGAGAAAAGCTGCCAAAAGACTTCAACACAATAAGCCCTATTACTGCGAGAACATCCTGCATAAGCAGTATACCTATAACTATCCTTCCGTGCAGTGTTTCCAGCTCTCGCTTATCTGACAAAAGCTTGAGCACAACCATCGTGCTGCTGAAAGCCAGCAAAAATCCTATATATACTCCTGTTATTGTACCCCATCCAAAAATTCCTGCAATCGCAAATCCTATAATAAACATGACTGCAAACTGGACCAGTGTTCCAATGGTTGCCACAGGGCCTATGTCTTTGAGTTTTTTAAAGTCCAGCTCCAGGCCTACAATGAAAAGCAGAAAAGCTATCCCTATGTTTTCCACAGGCTTCATAAAGTCCAGAATGTTTATTCCCTGAAGAAACCCTGGATGGACAATTTTCAGCAGAGGAACCAAAAAAACTCCCAAAAGAATGTATGCAGGAATAAACGGCTGCTTCAAAAGCCTTGCAATTATTCCAACCAGCCCTGCCAGCACAATAATCAGTCCTAAATCCAAAAACACCACTAATGCAGGATCCATAGGCACCTCTTTTTTAAAACAAATAAGAAATTTTGGATTTATAAATTTTTGGGATAACAATAACAAATATTGCAACGTAGACACAAAGTATATAAATTTTGATAGTTTGATAATTTCCATGCCAGTTATATCTATTGTGGGAACATCTGCTGTTGGAAAATCATTTCTTGTGAAGCAACTGGCCGCAGCAACCTGTTCTCCGGCATTTTTTGAAGGAGAAGAAGGCACAATTCCCGAAAAAATATTTGAAAACGTTATCAAAAAAGGCAGTCCTGCCGAGCGCTGGAAGTTTTTTATTGAGAGATACAAAAAAAATCTTGAAAGGGCTTTGGAAATCTCAAAAAACAATATTGACTGCTTTGTCGATGGTGGCATAATAAGCGCCAGAGCAATAATTAGCTATGAAGATAACAAATACAAAAAAAAACTGGAAAAAATGATAAGCTCTATAGAGCACTTGAAGTCAGACATCATCGTTTTGATTATTGCGAGCAAAGAAAAAATTCTTGATAATCTAAGAAAAAGATCAAGAGCCCTAGAGCCAGATAATGCTGTTATAGACAGAGCACTGAAAATTCAGGAGTCATTCATGGCGCTAGCAAAAAATGAAGAGTTTTGCACTGTCATTGACAGAACAGAGCTGGATTTTACAAACCCAAAACATATAAACAGTATTCTAGAAGGGATTAATGAGTTAAAGAAAAAGTTTGCTCATGCGTGACTTCATACAGAGCAGTTTCTATTTTACTACTTCAGCTCAATTCTATAGCTTCTGAATGTTTTTTCCAGCTGGGGCGGGTTGTCAAGCAAAAGCCGATAGCTGTTGAGTGCCTGCTCAACTCTTTCAGGCTGGGCGAGCATTGCAGCATTGAGCGCAACTATGTTGTACTCTATTGTCTTCATCTGGGCGTTCTGGGCTTCCAGTCTTTCAACAAGTGTTTCTGTTCTCCATTCATTGAAGTTCTGCCCAAAATAAAACGCTCCGACAATGGCTGCCAGAGTCAATGCTTTTTTTATTATTCCCATGGTTATTTTCCTCTCAGTGTTTTTGTGATTACTTCTGCAAGTCTGTTATACGCTGACTTGAGCTTGATGCAGGTTTCTCTGTCATATTTTTCTTCCTGTTTTCCGATAAATGTTTGTTCAATAGGTTGGCTTTTTTGCTTTAGATCATTCACCCATGATTTTTTCGGAGCATTTGAGAAAATTTTTTGCTCCAGTGATTCATATAGTTCAGGGTCTGCAACAGCCAACCCGGCAAATGAGCTTGCAAGCAGCTGCCTGTTTTTTTCTGTATAAGAAGCCAGAGGCATTTTAAGAACTGATTCCGCAAGGCTGTTTGCATAGTAAAAATTTTTTTCTGCTGCACTCTTTGCACAGGCAACTGCAATATCCAGTGTTGCATTGTATGCTGTATCAATGCTCTGGAGCGCAAACATTGCCATGTTGTTCAGATGCATATTCTTATTTTGAGAGTTCTGAACAGATATTCTTGCACTGTTTACTGCATATTCTGTAGTTCCAAGAATTATTGCCTCTTCTGCTTTTGTTATCAGCAGCTCTTCATTATTGTTCACAAAATATTCCTGGTCATTTTTTTCGATGATTTCAAATTCAGTGCTGCTCATAATTCCTTTTCCAAAATAGCCAAACAAAAATCCTGCCCCTGCAACAGAAGCCACTGCAATCCCTAGCTTTATTTTTTCAGCAGTAGGCATTTTTTGGGGAATGAGTCCATTCAAATTTTGGTCAGATATTGAATCATTTTTCTTTGCATTTTCATCCATGCTCCCACCTTTTGTTGAATTTATTATTCATTGCTTTTGTAGAGAAAGTTCTTTTAATAAGCCTTGCTGAAAAAAAATTAGCGATTTTCCGGAAAGAAAAAAATGTTTTCGGATTACAGTATTCTCTTCTGTGTTATGGGCTCGAGCTTCAGGTTTTCAGTTCCAGAAATATTTTCTATTATGATCTGTTCAAGCTCAGCAAAACCCTTTGCAGGCTCTGCGTCCAGGAAAGCTATCAAGTAATCATCAATAAACTTGTACTCCTGAATCCGAAACCCAATTCCTTTGAGCTGCGCTTTTAGCTTATCGCTATCTGTTGTCCTATTATACCTTATGCCTATCTGGTTTTTTTGGTAGTTTTGTTCGGTTTCCTCTGTCATGCTTTCACGAATATTTTTTTGTTTAAATGTTTTTTACTAATTCATCCAGCTGAATAAGCCCTTCACCAAACTCATCTCTGTCTCCAAGGTAAATGCTTGTCCTTCCAATCAGTTCCCTGAAGTCTTCAACATCAATGCTTTTGCTCAAAGACTTTGCAAGTGCTGCTGCTCCAGCAATATGCGGCGTAGCCATTGATGTGCCTGTCAGCAAGCCGTAATCATTGCCTGGAAGAGAAGAATAAATATTTACTCCAGGAGCTGAGACATCATTTGTGTCCGCAATGTTGCTGAAATTTGCATGGTTATTATTCCTGTCAACAGCGGCAACAGCAACAACTTTTTCATAGGCAGCAGGGTAGCTGTAGCCAACTTCTTCGTTGCCAGCTGCTGCTGCAATTATTATTCCCTTTTCTGCAGCTATTCTTGTGAGTGTTTCCTCAACATCTGACCTAACAGGGCAGCCAAGGCTCATGTTTGCTGCATCAACTTTCATCCCTGCGTTTTTGTTTAGATATTTTGAAGGGTCAATACAGAATTCGAGTGCCCTGTTTGAGTCGTACTCGCTCCCAAAACCCTCATCTGTAAGAACTTTGAGTGCAATGAGTGTTGCAGAGGGCGCAACCCCTGTTGTTCTTCCTGCAACTGTGCCTGCAACGTGTGTACCGTGGCTGTTGCCGTCATATGGCTCGGCAAGCTCATCAATAAAGTTATAGCCCTTTATTTCGCCAAACCTATCAGCCAGCTCTGAATGGCTGTAGTCAACACCAGTATCAATTATTGCAACTGTTGAGTTTTCACCAGTTGTGATTTCATGGGCCTGGTAAGCATTAATGTCTTCAAGGTTCCAGAGGTCTGCCTTTCTGGAAACTATTGGCCTGGCAATCACTCCTATTCCTCCTTTCATTCTCTGCCTGATAGCCATTGCAAGCTCAGGGGTAAATATAGGATAAGCTTTTCTGGCGCTGGCTATGCTTTCCAGCAGTCTGTTTTTTCCTGAAAAGTATCTAGATGCTTTAGATTTCAGCATATTTATTATTCTCTGGGACTCTGAATGCTCACATGTTAATCCCAAATAGTCCGCATACCTGAAAGCGTGCCCTGAAACACCAAGCTCATTCATTAGAAAATTAAGGGTTTCCTGCTTCATATCATAATACCCTGACTGGGAAATGCTCAGAGGCTTTTTTATGCCTATTATAAGCTTATGTCTGGATTGGTTTTTTTGAAAATCTGCAAACTTTTCCAGTATTTCATCGATACTGCCTGAAGGCTTGCTTTTTCTGAATACAGAAAACCTGCTGTTTTTATTGTTTCTATTATTTTTATTATTTAGCTTTTGCTGGAGCAGCTTTGTCTTTATCCTGTACTCTATGTTGTCAAGAAAGTTTGCAGAGCAGGCGTACTGCTTCAGGTGCTCAATAATTTCGCTGACATTTTTTTGCTCTTTTGAAGTGTTGGAAAAGTATTCTGACAACAGCTCAAAGGTTTTTGATGAAGCATCACCATATTTTTCATTTGCAAAGAATTTTGGCGCAAGGATTGTTCTGGCACCGTTTTTTGTCGCAATCCCTATCTGAAGGTATTGGCATCCTTTTGAATAAAGCTTTGCAAGGGTCTCAAGAGGCTCTTCAGAACCATTGGCTGAAAGCTTGTACTTTGCTGAAAATCCTGAAACACGGTAAGCATTAAGCCCGAAAAAATCTTTTCCTGCAACAATCATCTCTCCAGGAGGATTATTTTTTGCAGCAATTTCTGCAAGGCTTTTTGCACCAAAAGATTTGCCCTTAATGTTTTTTTGCAGGGAAAAAAGCCAGTTTGCAGAGTTTGCAAAACTGCAGAAAACTATGTTGCCAGCAACGCTGTAGATTTCCTGGTCGCTGCTGCTGCTGGCAAGCATCACATAATCCTTTTGTGAGATCCTGCAAAATTTCATGCAGTTCCTGCTGGCAGGAATTATTAAAAAACCTTGCTGAAAAAAAATTAGAGATTTTCCGGAAATTTTAGAATTTTGAAGAATTCACAAGGCTTAGATGCTCTTCCTTTGTCAGAAAATTTTCTTTAGCAATATCTTCAGATACAAAGTGCTCTTTCAGTTTTTCCATGCCCAAATCATTGAGTGCTTCAACAAAATAATGCCTCTGCTTCATATCCATAAAAACAGCTTCAACAAAAAAATCAGTTCCATTGTTTGTTTTCTGTATTGTATTGACAAATTGGTTGCTGAGCAAAAAATTTTTCAGCTCATCCCTGTCCTTTGCTTTTAAAGCATAGTAAGCCCTTATCCCAAAGCCAAGCGCAGAAAAATCAATCAGAGTGCAGTGTTTTTTTACAAGGAATTTCTCGAGGCGTGAAAGCTTGTCAAAAACAGTGCTTACAGAAAGGCTTGTTTTTCTGGAAACGCTTGCAAGGCTGCACCTTGAATTGTTTCTGAGCTCTTTCACAATCTCGAGATCTTTTTGAGTTACTGCTTGGGATGGGAGTCTTGGCATGCTTAATGAATTGGAGAGAATATTTATAAGCTTTTGCCAGAAAAATCCGGAAGGTTTTCAGGAAAAACGGAAAAAGTTAGAAATTGGTTTTTATAAAGTCTTCAATTATTTCATAATATATTTCTAGGCTCTCAAGTTCAACATATTCATTTTTACCGTGATAATTTTTTCCTTTAGGGCCAAAAACAACTGCAGGGATACATTTTTCAGAAAAAAAGCGCATATCAGAACTTCCCGTTTCTTTTAAAAGATTGCAGTGTTTTTTTGTTTTATTTTCCACAGCTTTTTTTAGCTGTTGAATAAAATAATTAGCATTATTATTTTTCAGCATGTACGCATCATCAAGTACTTCTATTTTTACTGCATGACTTTTTTTAATTTTTGACAATAGCTCTTTTTTGCTGAAATTTTCATTAAATCTTATGTCCAAAATCATTTCAGCAAAATCAGGCACAATATTTGGAGCATTGCCCCCTGAAATTTTTCCAAGGCTTATTGTGTTTTCCCATTTATTTTTGAAATTGTCAGGAAACATTTTTTTTATTTCAAGATATTTTTGTACAAGTTTGTCTGCAGCATTCTCTCCTAGCCAAGGCTTTGATGCATGGCATGATTTTCCTTGTACAGATATTTTCAGCCAAAGAACCCCTTTGTGGAAAGTAGTAATATCCAAGCAGCCTTTTTCTTTAGCTTGATTGGGCTCTGCACCAACAGCAAACTTTGCAGAAAAGCCCTTCTTCATAAGAAAGCCTGTTCCATCGTAGCCTCCTAATTCTTCATCTGTAACTATCATCAATCCTATATTCGGTTTTTTTTTGTTTTTGGAAAGGTTCTTCATCAAAAGCATAAGGGCAGCAACACCTGCTTTCATGTCCGCTGTTCCCCTCCCGTAAAGCAGATTATTTTTTATTTTTGGAAAAAATTGTTCTTTTTTTGCACCTACAACATCAATATGGCCATTAAGAATAAAATCATAATATTTTGTATCAAAAAAACTCACAAAAAGCGAAGAAGAATTATTGCTGGAAAATTCTTTTATAATTAGTTCTGATCCTCCAAAGTAATTTTTTATATAATTAATGCAATTTTTGATTTCTTCAGGATTGTCCGAAGTTGTCTTAAAACTCACCAGATCTTTGGTAAGTTTTATCAGCTCAGTCTTTTTGCTCATTTTTTTCCACCATTCTGGATTAGAGGTATATAAAGCTTGTTGTCAATAAAAATCTGGCCAGGAAAAGTAATGGCATAATTATTTCCAGATTCAATCTTTTTTTGCAATTCTTCCTTCGCTGAATGATCAAATGAATCAAGCAAAAAATCATATTTTACCTCATTTTTTTTATTCATAACAGATTCCAAATTATGAGGAATTTCTTGAGAATAAATGAAAGTCATTTCAGGGTCGCTATGCGCAGGAGTTAAAGCTGTTTTAAGATTCAAATCAGATATTTTTGCATGAGTTTTTACAGCAGTATTATGGTATTGGGCTACGCCAAGATATTTTTTTATCTGAAAAAACTCCAACCCCAATAGTTTAGAAAAAAGACCAAGACCTGCACCTTTTTCTAATGTTGCACATGTGTGCCCAATCCAAGTATTTTTATCAGCGGAAGGAATTGCGCAATATTCAGTTATGGGCACAAGTCCTTCATATCCCTTGGAAAAATTAAATTTTTTCAGTAAATAATTAGGAGTTTCAAGGCGTTTTTTGGCAAGCCCTATAAACCCACTGGGAAGTATTCCACAATCTAGCGCTACCCACTTCTCCATTGCCAGCGACTTATTTCCATAGCTCAATCCATCCATCTGGTTCAGCAAATCTATGAAAGCAAAATTATCTTTCTTGTAAGGGTCAATCAGAACAATTTCTTTACCAAATGGTTTTTTTTTGTAATTACTTAAATTTGACAAATTCCCTAAAAAATAAAAAATATATTCTGATTTTATATCATCTACTGATGTGTTTTGATTTTGTTTTTTTGAATTCATTTTTACCAGGTTATTTTCATTTTTTATGTGACAAAACAAAAAAGCCCAAAAACAATTTGCAAGTTTTATATTGAAATAGTTCTTTGAGAAATTCACAGCAGCCTATGTTTATAGTTAAAACTGACAATAAATGAATAATGCATGTCGCTATTCTGAATTTTTTTGGCTGATTTCATTGGTATATATGGCTTTTTATTCTTATTTAAATATTTTTCTCAAATTTTCTTTACATTTTTTCAGGCATTTTTATTCCTAAAAGATTCATTGCGTTTGTAACAGTGGTTTTATAAGCCTCCACAAGCGCTATTTTTGTGCCAAGTTTTTCTTTTGCATCTTTTACCCTGACATTTTTATAAAACTGGTTGAAAGCTGATGATAGGTCGTAAGCATACTTCGCAATTACATGAGGTCTATAGTTTTCTGCAGCAGACTCAACAAATAATGGAAATTGGGAAATGCTTCTTACTAACTCATACTCTTCATCAGTGTTTATGTGCTTTGGGTTGATTTTTTTATAGTTTTTTCCAATTTTTTTAAGTATGCTATTAGCTCTCGCCCCAGAGTACTGGATATATGGTGCAGAATTTCCCTCTATATTGAGTGCATTCTCCCACTTAAATGAGATATTTTTTGGGTAATCAACACTCAAAACAAGATATTTTACTGCACCTATGCCCACAATTTGTGCAGTTTCTTTTTTGTTTTTCAGTTGAGGGTTTTTCTGATTTATTATTTTTTCAGCCATGTCAACTGATCTATTCAGAAGCTCTTCCAGATATACTATATTTCCTTCTCTTGTTGACATTTTACCTTCTGGAAGAGTAATCATCCCAAAAGATATATGAAAGCAGTTTTTTATCCAGTTTTGGTTATTGAGCTCCATTATTTTAAATATTTGCTTGAAATATAGTTCCTGCTCATTTGCAACAAGATAAAGAAGCTTGTCAAAATCATAAGTTTTCTTTCTATACATAAGAGCGCCTAAATCCTGGGTTGCATAAATTGCTGTTCCGTCTGACTTCAAAATAACTTTGTCAGGAAGCCCGCAATTTTCTAATTTCACAACTGCTGCACCATCATTTGTTTTTTGAGCTACACCATTATCCAAAAGTTGAGAAACTATCTGTTTCCCACTCTCTGAAAATCTGCTTTGCCCTGTTGTTTCGTCAAACGTTACATCAAGCAAATCATAGACCTTATCAAATGATTTCAGACTCATTTTGGTAAGAAAATCCAGAGTTCTAAGTGTTTCAGGATCTTCATTTTCAATAAGTCTGCTGACTTCCTGGGCATAATTATTCAATTCAGAATTATTCTCAGATTTCTTGTGAAACTCAACATATAGCTCAAGAATCTCTTGCTCAGGATTTTTTTCTATTTTTTCTTTATTTCCCCAAAGGTTGTAGGCTGCAATTGTTTTAGCTAAGTGCAAGCCAACATCACCAAGATAGTTTATTCCATGTGTTCTGTGATTTGTGAAGTTAAGAATTTTTATAATGCTGTCTCCGAGTATTGTTGACCTGATGTGCCCTACATGAAGGGGTTTTCCAATATTTGGTGCAGAATAATCCAACACAACAAGTTTATTTTTTCCAAGGTTTGTTTTCCCATATAGATTTTTTTGGCTTAATACATCTTCAAGAGTTTTTTTTGAAAGATATTCTTTGTTGATAAAAAAATTTATATGGTTTCCTTCTGCTTTCACATTCAGACCTTCAGTTTTTTCAAGCTTTTGCCTTAAATAATTGGTCATTTCGTCAATTGTTTTATTAGGCAATTCTTTTTGAAAACTAAAAAAGGGTAAAGAAAAGTCGCCCCATTCACTTTTTTTTGGTACTTGAATAATCCTGCTAATGCTGTCTCTGTCAAAATATTCTCCTGCAAAATCCAAGGCAGATTCTATTATTTTTTCTCTTATTTCAATCATTTAGTCTCCTCTGCTTATTACTTGAGTCAAGCAATGTGGACCGCCATAAGCCATATTAAGATTATTAAAGCTTATCAGGCTTGAAGAGTCCTTGTTTAGAGATATATTAGATTGTTCTAGAATCTTTACATAGTCTGCCCCAAGCTGAGCATAGTTTTTTTCAGCGCCATAATTTATACTTCCTATTTTTGGTTCGAATGATTTTATTTTTTCGTAAATTGATTTCTTTTCTGAGATATTCACACCAATTATTTCTCCAGGATTGACTGTTAGAAAGTTTATTCCGTAAGACAGCTGAAGATTTTTTGAAATAGGTGAAAGGCTATAGCCTTCATTAATCAGGAATTCCTTAAAGTTCATATCTGAAACTGACTTGGTGTAGCTTTCATCTGGCTGAAGCTTGTATATATCTACTTTTGGGACTTTATTCAATGAGTTTGATTTTTGCTCTATTCTATCGTTTAGAACAAATGCTTTTTTGTAGTCATAAATATTAAAATAAGTATCTAGGTGCATTTCTTCCTGATCTTTATATACATCTTTTACAACTACTATTCTTTTGTATCCAAAAACCTTGTTCTCCAATAATTGCTTAACTCCTTGTTCATTTGTCCTCAGCCCCATTCCGAGAAATGCATGGTCCCCTGCAGGCATAAAATCTCCCCCTTCTAGCCTGCCATTATTTTTAACTTCATATATTGGCCTTATCCCTAGTTTTTCGAAACCAAGCTTGGTAAGCTCTGTCTCGTTCTGCCTTTGTTTGGAATTCATTTTTCCAATTACTATTCCTTTGTCTGTTGTTATCTGCTGATCCCTAAAAAAACATTGATTGTACAATGGATTAAAAGATATTTTCCCTTCAAGTTCACAATTTTTTTCATCACTGTAATATGTTTCAATATCTGGCTGTGATAAAATGACATTTATAATATCTTTAGGGTCCATCATCATTATACTGTATTGCTTCATTTTTTCTGCAGCTTTTCTGTCTGCCAGGTTCAGATTCTTTCTCACAAGATTCATTGAATCAGAAGCAAGATCTCTAAGTTTATCCAAATCACTGTTTTCTACAATTGAACCATTATCGTTGATTAACCCATCCAGAAGTACAGTATTAATATCCAGAACATTTATTCCTTTATTCCTTAAAAGTTTTGTATAGTTGTCGTGCTCCATCGCAGCAAGTCTTCTGTTCAGTGGGCCTTCATAAAGCGCAATTGGGTAATATAGTGAACCAAAAAACATTTCCAAGGAAGGCCTTTGAACAAGTATTGTATTTGCTTTTTCGTATTCAGCAGTTACTCCTGCTGTATTCAAAGGTTTTAATTTATTTAGTATATTTTTCATTTTTTATAGCTCCCGCTAGTTCTTATCAGTTGTTACAATTTTTGTTCAGAGACAGTATGTTTGCTTATTTACTTTATTCTTGATATTTTTCTAAGCTTAATAAAGGTTTTTGCATTTTTTTCGGAAGGTTTTCGACTAACCGTAAACCTTTCGAAAATAAGGTTTTTTCTCGAAAAGTTTCCGGAATTCAACCAAAGAAAAAGTTATTCCAATCTCACTTCTTCACATCAACGCCCTGGGGCAAAGCTCTAACTATTTCATCCAGCTCTCCGCCAAGCTTTTTCTGGATTTTTTTTGCAACATCGCTCAGCTTTTTGCTTCCCTGGACTAAAACCACGAACCTTGAAGAATTTTTTTTCACAGCCTCAAAAGGCGCAAGCATTATTTTCTGCTCATAGATGCAGACTGCAAGGTTCATCTTTCCTGAAAAATAATCCCTTTTCCCGTAGATCATGAATGATCCTTTTCCCAGGTATTCTCCACTTTTGGCTTCTTTGCTTACCTGGCCGGGCTTTATGCAGTAAACCTCCACTGCTCCTAATCCAAGCTTCCAGGCCTTGCTAAAGCTCGCGCAAAAGTCTGCGCACTCCTGTTTCGTTTGCTCGGGAATTTCTTTTGAGTCAGGATTTTTCACAACCA
>JBFYMA010000047.1:0-15982 GCA_041305085.1 Nanobdellota archaeon
CAACTTACAGTGATGCTGTTGTTGCTGGTGAGCTTATCAGGCTGTGCTGGAAGGCTCCAAGAAGTGTTGAAAAGGATGACAAGGTTGTTGTTAACTATTTCTCAAAAGTAGGCTATAATGCCAAGGTCATCACTGAGTATACCAGCATTATGAGCGATAAGACTATCTACTTTTTCCCTTAAACAGGGAAACATTTCTTTTTTTTTCGAGTTTTTCCTAGTGTGATACTTTTCTTTTTCGAAATTTTGCGAGTGTTTTAATTTTTCTGCTTGTAGACCATTTGTTAAGATAATTTAACTAAACTTTTTATTAAGATAATCAACTAAAATTCTGAAATTCAGATATTTTATAATATAATATTATAATATAGAAGATTTACTATAGAAAAATTTAAATATAAGCTATATAATAAAATATTCTAAAGAATTTTTATATAATCAGAAAAGAATTCAAAAATGAAGAAGTATGCGAAGATTGTCCAAAGCGATCCAAGAGGTCAGATAGTGATACCAAAAGATGTGAGGATAGAGCTTGGCCTTGAAGAAGGTGCAGGGTTCTACATATACATAATAGAGAACGAAGGGCTGTTTCTCAAGAATATTCCTCTGCCAAAGCTTGGAGACAATTCTGAAGTTGTTGAAAAGCTCAAAAAAAACTCTTCAAAGCTCAAAATTGATCCAAAAAACATAGACAGATCAGTGCAGTCATACAGGCGCACAAAGAGGAATTTCGAGGAAGTCTGACGCTCACAGTGAGGCCAAGCGGGTTTTTCTTCTGAATCCCCCAATATCCAGAGAAACGCTTGGTTCCTCACTTTTTCTTTTTCAATAAATATTCATAAAACTCTCCTACAGTGGAGAACTGTGACTTGGTGCGCTGGGGAGAGCTATTTTTCATCACTTTTTCATAGAATTCTTTTGCAGAGCAGAAGTATGGAAGTTTGCCGGAAAACGTGCGTAAGATTTATAAAACCGCAACCTTACCAATAGAGCATGGGGGGAAAGATTCTTATAAAAAAAGAAAAAAAGCAGTTTGTTGAGGAGCTTAACAGAACAGTAACTGTAAGCAAGGCAAAGCACTATTTTGTTGAGGACCTTTCCAAAGATTATAACACAGAGTACGGGCTCATAAAGAAGCAGGACCTGAAAAAGCCAAAAACAAAAACAAGCCAGGACAAAGAGTTCTTTGTGCTTGAAGCCCAATTCATCGACATTTATAAGAGGCTGAAGAGGTTTGCCCAGACCATAAGCCTGAAGGATATAGGCTCTATAATAACATTTACAGGCATAAACAAAAACTCTGTTGTTGCAGAGTCGGGAAGCGGTTCAGGAGGCTTGACTGTTTTTCTCGCAATGGTTTGCAAAAAGGTTTACAGCTTTGACATAGAGGAAAAAAGCCTGGAAACAACAAAGCAGGCAATAAAAACCATTGGAGTAAAAAATGTTGAGTTAAAAAAGCAGGACGTTTACAAGGATTTTCCAGCCAAAAACATGGATGTAATAATTCTTGATCTTCCTGAGCCATGGCAGGCGCTGGAAAATGCATACAAGGCTGTAAAAAAATCAGGGTTCATAGTCAGCTTCAGCCCCTGCATAACCCAGGCAATGAATTTTGTTGAGACTGCTAACAAAAACCCAAACCTTTTGCACTTAAAAACCATAGAAAACATTCAGAGGGACTGGAAAATAGAAGGCAGGGCAGTTAGGCCCAAGAGCCAGTTGGACCATACTGCATTTTTGACGTTTTTGAGAAAGCTTGATTAACACTTGGAGGTGGAAATTGTGCAGGCATACGTGATGGTGTCCTTGCAGGACGCAAGCGAGGCGAAAACCCTTGAAAAAATAAAAAAGAATAAGGAAGTAATAGATGCAAAGATTGTTTTTGGAGAATGGGACCTCATTGTAAAGATAGAAGCAGAAACTACTGAAGGGCTTGGCCAGTTCATCATGGACAAGATAAGGCATCTTGAAGGAGTGAAGATGACCAGCACTCTTATATGCGCCAAATAGGAACAAATGAAGCATTCCTACAGAAAAGAGGCAAGGCTTATAGGCATAGATGATGCGCCCTTTGACAAGCACAAAAAAAATAATTGTTTGGTTGTTGGAACCATATTCAGGGGCAGCTCAGCACTGGACGGATTAATAAGCACAAAAATAAGAGTTGACGGAGCAAACTCCACAAAAAAAATTGCAGAAATGATCAATGAGTGCAGGTTCAAAAGCCATCTGCAATGCATTTTTCTAGATGGAATAGCTGTTGGCGGGTTCAATGTTATAGATGTTGAAAAGCTAAGCACACTTACAAAAATTCCTGTAATAGTGGTTATAAGGAGTTTTCCTGACTATAAAAAGATTTTTTCTGCACTAAAAAAAATAGGCCAGGAAAAAAAGATAAAGCTTATACAAAAACTGGACAAGCCAATAAAACTTGGAAAAGTTTTTGTCCAGCTCGCAAACATCTCTAAAGAGAAAGCCTTGCAATTGCTGGAGCTGTCATCCACAAGAGCCAACATCCCAGAGCCATTGAGAGTTGCTCACATAATTGCTGGAGGAATAACAACAGGCGAGAGCAGGGGACGGGCGTGATTTTTTCACTCAAAGCTCTCCACACTCTTGGTCTTTATCTTCCTGAAATAAATGCTTCCAACCAGCCCCAACACAATAAATATTATGCACTCTATAATCATTATGCTGGCCATCTTTTTCACAAAGTTCAGAAAGAAAACATCAGGAAAAAGTGTTTTTATTAGAGAACTTGCAGGAAAGCTGAAGTTGCCCTGGGGAAAAAATATTGAATGAAAAACATGAAATGCTGAATCAAAAAACAGCGTAATTATCCCTAAAAGTATGAGTATTCCCAGAAGGTAAAGCCCTGACCTGAAAAAAGACTTGGACATTATTGACAGAAAATGCCTGAGCTTTTTTCTCCGCTTGTATGCGACAAACAAAAACGTTGTGTAGAAAATAATCACAATCAACAGGAAAATAAGAACCCAGGTAAATCCCAGAATAACTCTCTTTACATCATTCAAATGGCCTATTTCGCTTTTTGAAAAGCCAAAGGTCTGATTATTGTAGCTGTACACAATTTTCAAGGAATCTTCGCAGCTTCCAAATTTTGAATCTCTGCACTTGAAAAAGCTGAACATATTGTAGGTTGCCAGCAGTGCATTGTCTTCCCCTATTTTTTCAAAAACACCATTTTCTTTATACTGCTTTTCAAAAAACCCAAAATTGTAGAGCGTAAAAAAGAATGGTGCAACAACCAGCACTCCTGTCAGTGCAATTATGACCAGAATTATTGGCAGCTTCAGTATTATGCGCTTTGACTTGAATCCTAATCTGCCTTTTTCCTGTTTTTGTGTTTCAGGCTCGCTTTTTTTCATGATATTTTTCACTGCGCCTGCTTTTGCCAGCCAAAGGCTGGGTTCTGCCTGCCAGAGGCAGGTTTTTTCAAGGCGCAGCAAATTCCTCTTCTGATGAAAAAACAATGAACAATAAATTCTGTGATTGCAGCTGAAGTTTATAATGCTGCAAGACTATACTCTTGGCGCACTTTCAAGTATAATAGAGCTTTCCGCTTTTTTTCTGCTCAGCATCCTTCTGGCTTCCTGCTTTGTTGGCTCTTGGGCGCTTTGTTTCTTCATCTCTTCTGAAGCTAAGCTCTAAATCCTTCAAAAAGCTGTTCATGCCTTGCTCCATTGAAAAAGGCCCCTTAACTATTCCATTTACAGCTGGCTCTCCTTCAAAAACTATCAGCTCGTCGCTCAGGTAATCAATAAACAAAAGGTCGTGATCAACTATGAGTGCAGACTTGGCAGTTGTGAAAAGGATGTCTTTTATGACCTTGCTCATGGAAAGCCTCTGCTCCACATCAAGGTATGCTGATGGCTCGTCCAGCATGAATAGGTCTGCATCCTGGCTCAGGCATCTTGCTATTGCAACCTTTTGGAGCTCTCCGCCTGAAAGCTGGTCGAGCTGCCTTTCAAGGAGAGGCTGGAGCCTGAGAGGGTCTATGAGCTGGGTTTTATAGCTGGCAAGCGCTTTTCCCAAAAAGCTCATAACAAGCTCGTCTGTTGCCTCAAGGTATTGGGGCTTGTAAGAAACATTTATTTTTAGCTTGTGACTGCTTTTTTCTCCTGAGAGCGTTCTGACAAAGCTTGTTTTTCCTATTCCGTTTTCCCCTAATATTCCTATTACTGTGTTTTTGCTTATTCTTCCGCTGTTAGCCTTTAATGAAAAGCTTCCAAACTTTTCCTCAAAGCTCTCCCACTCTGTGAGTATTTCATCCCTTCCTGTCTTGGCAACGCTTGCCTCCTGAAATTTTATTTCTTTGTCCCTGAACCTTACATTTTCCTCTTTGAGGAATCCTTTAAGATAGCTGTTTATTCCTGCCTTTGTGGTTTTTACGCCGCTCACAACTCCATATACTCCCTCTTTTCCGTACATCAAATGCACGAGGTCTGTCATGTAGTCCATTATTATGAGGTCGTGCTCTATTATGACAACAGATGTGTGCTGGTCTGCAAGGCCTCTAAGGAACTTTGCGACCTTTAGCCTTTGCTTTATGTCCAGATAGCTTGTCGGCTCGTCAAAAAAATAGACATTGGCTTTTTTAAGAACTGTTGCTGCGATTGCAACCCTCTGGAGCTCTCCGCCTGAAATCTTGGAGATGTCATGGTGGATTATTTTTTTCAGCTCCAGGAGCTCAACAATTTTTTCAAACTCTGCTTTTTCATCAGCCTTTTTCAGCAGCTCTCCAACACTGCCTGAAAACTGTTTTGGTATCAGATCCACCTGCTGAGGCTTGTAGGATATTTTGACCTCCCCTTTATGTACTTTATCAAAAAAGCTGTGCGCCTCAGTTCCTTTGAAGTATTCAATCACTTTTTTTTCATCAGCAGCCTCCTGCTGGCCAAGGTTTGGCTTAAGCAATCCTGCCAGCAGCTTTACAGCAGTGCTTTTTCCTATTCCGTTCCTTCCCACAATTCCGATAACTTTTCCAAAGACAGGAGTTGGAAGATTGTACAAAGCAAAACCATTTTTTCCATACCTGAATATAGGCTCTTTGTTAAGTGCTTCAGGAAGATTTACAACTGCAAGCGCATTGAATGGGCATTTGTTTACAGCTATTGCTATTCCTGGCCCGCATAGCTCTTCGTTTATTGCAACTTTTTTGTCGCCGTCTATATAGATGCTTTCTATTCCTGCCCTATTGTCTGGGTTGACCTTCATACACAAATAGCCGCCACAGCCCTGTGGGTTGCACTTTTCCTTTTTCACAACTGCGATTCTTTTTGGCATTTCAAAATAGAAAAACACCATGTTTTTAAATCTAATGATAAAATTATTTAAATGAACCATATTTACATCACCCCATGCCGGAAAAACCCCTCAAAGCGTTTGTTGTTTATTCAACATACAGGATAGAGGATGAAAAAGCTTTTGTCTATCTGTTCGGAAAGCTGGAAAATGGTGAAAGCTTTTTGTCCATAAGCGAGTATAAGGCCTATTTTTTCATAAAAAAGTCAGACCTTGAAAAAGCTAAAAAAATAGAAAAATTTGAAACTGAGGAAACAAGCGCAAAGAATTTCAAAGACGAGCCATTAACAAAACTTGTTTTCCAGACTCCGAAGCAGCTAACAGCAGCAAGAGACCGCCTGGAAGAGCAGGGAATAACAACTTTTGAGTCAGACATAAGGTTTGCTTACAGGTTCATGATTGACAAAGAAATAAAGGGATCGTTTGCAATAAGCGGAAAATACAAAAAAGGAAATTATGTTGATAGGATTTATGAAAATCCTGAAATTGCTCCGGCAAACTTTTTTCCAAAGCTGAAAATACTTGCACTGGACATAGAGACAGACCCAAAAGCGACAGAGATCTACTGCATTTCTCTTGCGACAGACAACTATAGAAAAGTTCTTATACGCTCAGATAAAAAGCTGAGCAATGCAATCTGCTATGATTCAGAAAGAGGACTGCTTGAGGGATTTAAGAAAAAAATCCAGCAGCTTAATCCTGACATAATAACAGGGTGGAACGTTATAGATTTTGACCTTAAAATAATTGAGAGAAGATTCAAAAAATATAGAATAAGCTTCAGCATTGGAAGGGCTGACTGGGAAGCATCACTGAGAATATACAATGATTTTTTCAGGGACTCAAAAGCAGAAATCCCCGGAAGGATGGTGCTGGATGGAATCCATCTGCTGAAGTCCTCTTTTATTGCACTGGATGATTATACTTTGGACAACGCTGCAAAAACATTTGTTGGAGAAAAAAAGCTCATAGGAAAAGAGCACAAAGGAGAAAAGATTGTTGAGTACTTCAGAAAAAATCCCCAAATGCTTGCTGATTACAACCTTAAGGACTCAGAGCTGGTATTGGAAATACTCAAGAAAACTGGAACAGTGGAGCTCACAATTCAAAGGTCACTGCTGACAGGAATGCAGCTCGATAGGGTCAGCGCAAGCGTTGCCAGCCTGGACAGCATGTATCTTAGGGAGACAAAAAAAAGAGGCATAGTGTGCAACAATTCTGCATACAATGAAAAAGAAACACCTTTGAAAGGAGGGTTTGTGAGGGATTCAGTTCCAGGATTGTATGAAAATATTATTGTGCTGGACTTCAAAAGCCTTTATCCAAGCATTATGAGGACATTCAACATAGACCCTTACAGCTTTTTGGATATTGATGAAACCGAGGCAAAAAAAAATCCTGAAAAATTTATTGTTGCGCCAAACGGTGCAGTTTTCAAAAATACTGTGGGAATACTTCCTGGCATAATACAGGAACTGTGGGATCAAAGGGAAGAATCAAGAAAAAAAGGGAACGAGCTCGCAAGATATGCAATAAAAATATTGATGAACAGCATTTACGGAGTATTGGGAAATCCCTCGTGCAGGTTTTTCAGCATGAAGATGGGCAATGCAATAACCCACTTTGCCCAGTTTTTGATAAAGCTTACTGCAGAAAAGATAAAAGAAAAAGGGTTTGAGGTTATCTATGGAGATACTGACAGCGTTTTTGTAAAGACAGAAGCAAAGACAACAGATCAGGCTGAAAAAATTGGAAAAGATCTTCAGAGCCATGTAAACAATTTTTATGAAAAATTCATCCTGGAAGCATACAAGACGAAAAGCTTTATGGAACTGGAATTAGATAAAATATTCAAGCACTTTCTGATGCCAAGGATCAGGGGAAGCGAAAAAGGAGCCAAAAAAAGGTATGCAGGAATAATCGTGAAGCATGGAAAAGAAAAGATGGAGTTTACAGGCCTTGAAGCAAAGAGAAGCGACTGGACAGAGCTGGCAAAAAAATTCCAGCAGGAGCTGCTTGCAAAAATATTCAACAAGGAAAAGTACGAGCAATACATACAGGAGTTTGTGAAAGACCTGAAAAAAGGAAAGTATGACAAGCTATTGGTCTACAAGAAAAAAATTAACAAGCCCCTAGATGAATACATAAAGACAACACCTCCCCATGTAAAGGCTGCAAGAAAGCTGGAAAAGCTTTCAAGCAACCTTATACAGTATGTCATGACAGTTGAAGGGCCTGAGCCCATAGAGAAGCTGGAAAACAGAATTGATTACGAGCACTATGTCGAGAAGCAGCTCAAGCCAATAGCCGACTCAATACTTTCATTTCTCGACACAGAATTTGACGATGTCTTCAAGAAAACAAAGCAGACAAGCCTGGGAGAGTTTTAAAAAGCTTTATTGAATAATTTTACTGGTTCTCAAACTCTTGCTTATATGCTTCATAATCCTTTTCAGTATACAGTACAAGAACCACTTCTCTCACTTTTTCTGAATCATAGTCTTCAAAGAATTCTTTGGCAATCCTTGCGCTTACATCGATAGGAACTCCAAAAGCACCGGTGCTTATGGCTGGAAAAGAGATGCTTTTGCAGTTTAATTCTTCTGCTATCTGCATGCAGTGTTTGTAGCAATTCCTCAACAGGCCTATTTCGTCCCTGCCATATACAGGCCCCACTGTGTGAATCACAAACTTTGCATCCAGCCTGTACGCTTTTGTAAAAACTGCCTCTCCCACAGGCAGGCAGTCAGGGTATTTTTCTTCTCTTAATTTTTTACACTCTTCCAACAGCTTTTCTCCTGCTTTTTTGTGGATTGCCCCATCAACCCCTCCTCCTCCAAGCAATGATTTGTCTGCTGCGTTGACTATTGCATCAGTCTTTTGCTGTGTTATATCTCCCTTAATAATAGAAACCTTCATTTTCAAGTCTTTACAATATAGCCTTCTTCAGGCATAGCCAATATCCCGTCATCTATAAGCTTTTCTATTGTGTTCACTGCTTCCCTTTCGCTCAGTCCCTGGTTTTTGGCCTCTATAACAACATGCTCCACTTGTATTTTTTTCTTTTTATTTCCGGTAATGTCATCTATTACTGTAAGAATTTTTATTTTTATATCTACTTCTGCTTCTCTTGCAACGAGTGAAGCCATCCTGTTCTGTATTCGTAAAAGCTCTTCAAAACTTGCTTCATCCATTTGAATAGGAAAAGATATACTTTTCCGCCCCCAAGTATAGTAGTATACAGATTATGTTTAAATAGTTTGTGCTTTTTTTTTAGTGTTTTTTCTCTCGCAAAAAAGATAAGTTTATATATTAAAATTTTCAGGAATGGAGATATGGGTAGAGGTCGGGCTAAAGGGCGAAAAAAATTCAAAAGTTCAAATAATAAATTATTCTATTCAGCAATTGTGATAATAGCAATAATAACAATCTCGCTAAGCTTTTTCACAGCAGGAAAAAATCTTGCAGGAAAAGCCTACAGGGACTATTATGCAATAACTGCCAACCATATAAGGGTTTTTGACCTTAACGAATCTTCTTATTCTAGTGTCAAGGATACAGGGTTTTATTATGACCCTGATCTGGATTTTGGAGGCATCAATGGATTTTTTCCTTCTGACCCTTCCTATAGGCCGCAGCTCCAAACACAGGGCATAGATGAATCTGCATTTAATTTTTCTGGCAATGACTATTTTGAGATCCCTCCTCTTTCTTCTTTCAATGATGACCTGAAAATGGCGCAGTTCACAATACAGGCTTGGATAAAGCCTGAAAACTACATACTTTCCAATCCATATCAGGATTATATTTTTTCGCGAAACCATGAATTGTCAGGGCCTGGAGGAAATTCTTTGTATGCATTATACCTGGAAAATATTTCTGGAAACCTCAAGCTTAGGGGAAGAATTATTCTTAACTCAGGTCTTACACCAATAGTAACCTCCAGCCAAGTAATTGAGCTTGGAAAATGGTACCATGTTGCGCTTGTATTTGACCAGTCAACACTAAAGATTTTTATCAACGGCCAGGAGGACTCATCTGTTCCTGCAGCAGGCCCAATATTTCAGGATACTTCAGCAATGAGCAATCTTGTAGTTGGCTCTATGCTCAGAAAGCTTGCAAGTCAGCCATGGCTCCCAGCTGCGGGATTCCAGGGAGAGATAGACCAGTTTGTGGTTATAAAGCAGGCCACTGTCCCAAGCATAAGCTTTGAAATAAAACTTTTGCCTGAAAACAATACACCAATAAATATGACTACAAGGTTTGCCTGCGACACAGAGCATTCCTTAAAGCAAAACCTGACAATAGAGGTTTATGAAAAAAACAATATTTCCAGCAAAAAAACAGGTTTCTGGACTTATCAGTCAGCAAATGAAATCCCTGAATTCAACTTTACAAACCTGAAACTGGATAAACAATACATTGCACTATGTACAATACAGGACTCGCTTGGAAATGTCATGGTTTCAGCTCCGCAAAATTATACAGTTACAAAAGATATTGCAGGCCTGGAGGCATATTATTCTTTTGATGAAGGCTCTGGAAATATTGCAAAAGATTCAACACAAAATACTCCTTCAGGAACAATAACAACTCCTGTGTGGGCTGCAGGGTATTCAGGAACTGCGCTGGACTTTTCAAATGACAACCCTGCAGGTGTTGTTAATATTGCTGGCAGTCAGGATAGCTTCAGCAGGCAGCCGTTTACAATAGAATTAAAGATCAAACCCAGCCAGGTAATAGGCCCTGGAAGTACAGTGCCGTCAAAACCAGTATGTGGAATCCTTGACATGCCAAACTCTGTAAGAATAGCCATGCTTTGCTCTGCAGCCCAGTCAACAGGAACAATTGCAGGAGTGTTATATGGACCTGGAGGGCAAAACGCCCAGCTAACAAGCCAGGAAACTTATCCAGGAATGACCTGGAATCCAACACAATGGTACAACATATCACTGACTTTTGACGGATACAAGCTTAGGATTTATGCAAACAACGAGCTTTTGGGCACAAAAAACGTTTCTTTTAAGAGAAATACTTCTCCAAATGTTTTTGTAGGCGCTTACTCAAGCCTGGGTTCTACTTTTGAAGGAGCTATAGATGATTTTAAGTATTACAATTATGCAAAAAATTATGGCCAGCCAGCTGTTGCGCAAATAATTGCTCCTGCAAACAACTATAATACAACAAACACCTCATTAAACCTTTCATGCTACACAAACCTTGAGCAGAAAAACGCAGTTTATTTTGCAAGGATGAGCCCTGGCCCACCTGGAGTTTGGGATTCATGGCATTACTCATACCAGGGCTTTACGCTGCCAAACCACCAGCTTGTCGGACTTGCTCCTGGAAATTATAGGTGGTGGTGCAGTGCAGAGGACTGGTACGGCAACATCCAAAGCTCCACACAGCACAACTTCACAATATTCAATCCTGCACAGCTATCTTTGGGAAATCCTATAAATGGTTACAACACAACCCAGACAGATATGAATTTTGAATGCATACTTGACCACAGCGTTGATGTTGACATACTCTGGCTCTACACAAACAGGTCTGGAACATTTTCTCCTGAATTAACCCAATCAAACCCAATACAGGGAGTAAACACTTTCAGCCTTAACAGTTTGGCCTATGGGTATTATTTGTGGGGATGCATTGCAAGGGATGTTTATGGCCAAATGATTTATTCAACTCCTGCGAGCAGAAAACTGAATATTTATCCTCCAATAGGCATAAATCTTTCCAGTCCTGCAAACAACACAAAGATTGCAGCAAATTCATCAACGCTTTTTTGTGACATACTAAATGCAACCCCAGAACAAAAGCTTCAGATGACTATTTCTTCGACTGCAGGAAATAGGATATGGAATTATGCAACAGATGGGCCAAGCCCATTCTTAACTCTTCAAAATCTTCAGCCAGGAATCTATAATTGGAGCTGCCAGGGAGCCACAAAAGATGGAAGAAGCGCATATTCAGGAATAAACTATTTTGAGATTCTAGAGCCTCTTTCAATACAGCTTTTCAGCCCGGCAGATAATGACCAGCTAACAGCACCAACAGCAACATTAAAATGTGACATCCAGAATACTCTGGAAAGCGAAAAAGATTATGTCGAGTTCTGGGTAAAGACAAGCCAAACAGGAATAATGCAGATGCTCCACAACTGGAGCTATGATAGTCAAGGAGCAAATCCTGAGTTCACCATACCAATACAGCCCCTTATAAATTATTCGTGGAACTGCTTTGGAAAAGCAAAGGATTCTAGAAGCAGTTGGGCATTGCAAAACAATTCTTTTTCCAGAATCCATCCTGCTGTTTCAGCCCTGCCATTACAACCAGTCAACGGATTTGAGACAGAGAACACTCTTGTGCACTTTGTATGCAACACCACAAATAACTCAATAGCAGAAATAGTTTACCTGGAAGGAACATTTAATGGAGGAGTATGGGCAAGGCATGCAAGCTTCAACCTTTCAGCCAATCCTGGAATATTGCCATTCTTTGACTTAACAATTACTCCTTCCTACACCCAAAGATTGTGGAGCTGTTCAATGAAAAGCATCTGGGGCCTTGATATTCCAAGAAGCATTAATTTTGGAATTACAGTAAAGCCTGGCGTAGGGGCAGAGCTAAGCTCTCCTGCAGACAACTCAAACTTTTCAATAAATGATAATGGCGTTAATTTTGTGTGCTCGCCGGACATCGCAACCCAGGGGCACTGCCAGAGCAAAATAATTTATACAAATATTTCAGGAACTTTTGAAAACTCTTCAGCAGAAATAGGCTGCCCGCAGAGCTTTTTGCTGCCAAACATCCCCGAAGGAAACTATGAATGGAACTGCAGGATAAAAAGCGATGATGGAAGAGAAGGGTTTGCCCCAAGCAATTGGGAGTTCAGCGTTGTAAACTATTCAAAGGAGTCTGCTGCTTTTGCAAAATACTTTTCTCCGCTGCTTTATAGCGACAGGATAAAGCTGCTGTTTGAGATAACAGGGCCGGATACACAGATAAACTATACAATAAGCAGGAAGAACAGCACAGGAAGCTTTTTCATAATAGGCTCTTCTCCAAACGCAACCCTGAATCAAAAGACAGAATTTTCTGACTTGCAGGTCTCTTCTGGAGAAAACTATACTTATAGAATAAATATTACAAACACATTCAATGGGAACTCATCCAAGTCGGAGTTTTCAGTTAGCTTTTATCCCAACAGCCTGCTGCTGTTTTATGAAATCAACGAACAATCAGGACAAACTATTAATGATTCCTCTCAAAAAAGTCATGATGGAACATGGCTAACCCATTCAAGGCAGAGGCTTGCAGATAAAATATTTTCAGCAAACACAACAGCAAATGATAATCCAATAACTTTTTCAGGACAGAAAATAAACAATTTTAGAACAGCACACTTTTCAATAAGCGCAAACATTCTTCCAACACAGAATATTTTTGACAAGAGAACTATTGTAGAAAAGCAGGATGACTATGAGCTGTTTTTTGAAGACAGCTCAGGAACAACTACACTCTACGGAAGGATAAAAGACCAGCAGAACAACTGGATTACTGCAAGCTTTGCAGACCAGAACTGGACGCCATTCAAGTGGTATTCTCTGGGTATGACCTGGGATGGATCGCAGCTCAGGCTTTACAAGGATGGAACTCTTTTAGGAAGCACAAGTTTTAATGGAGAAAGAAAAACAACAAGCAATCCAATAATGATTGGAGGAAAATTGTTTGGTGGAGAGCCGTTCTATGGACTTATAAAAAATGTGAGAATTTTCTCTTACCCAACAGTAGGGTTTGCAATAACCCCATATACTTATAATCCTTTGAACCTTTCAGTGCAGCCAATCACAGACGCAATATCTTTAGGATGGAACAGCGCAGGAGACTTCAATTACACTGCAGGAATAAACAAAGACGGAACAACACTGTATAAGGAGCTTGATCCAATTGAGAATACTGCTCTAACAATAACCAGCTATTCTCCCACAGAGCCTCTGGACTACCAAACAACATACTACTTGTCCTTAAGGTATCATAATTCCACCTTTGACTCTGGATGGGTGTATCCTGGAAAAACAGGCAAGCCTATTCAGCCTTCAGGAAGCTCTAGCAGCAGCTCATCTAGCAGCTCAAGCTCTAGCAGCAGCTCTTCTGGCTCTGGAAGTGGCAGTTCCGGAAGCGGTAGCTTCGGAGGTCTCTCAACTCCTTCACTGAAAACCCTTGACCAGAATATTTCAGGAAAAGACATTCAGCGTATTGTCATAAATTATAACTCCTCAAGAACCCTTACACTTCAAGTAACTGATTCACAACAAGTATATCCTTATGGAATAACTTACAAGGCCTATGACATAACACCATTATTTACAGAAGGAATAATAAATACAACAATATACTTCAGGGTTGCAAATTCCTGGATAAGCCAGAATAATATAGATACAGAAAGAATAACTCTTGCACATTTTGAAAACTCCAACTGGCAAAGGCTTTCAACCCAGAAAATTTCAGAAATAGATACCTACACAGATTATATATCTTTTTCAAGCGGCTTCAGCCCATTTGTTGTTTATGGGTTTGAAAAGCAGGCAGAAGAAACAGAGCCCTTGCCTGAAGAGCCTGAAGAGCCAGAGCCTGAGCAGCCAATAGATCTTCCGGAAAAGACAAAGCCCGGTTTCTGGATATGGTATGTTTTGGGTCTAATAATACTTGTTGTTATGGTTGGCGGAGGAATACTGTTTCTGAGAAAGCCAATTGTAAGCCATGAAGCAAAGCCTGAAAAGATAAAACAGCTCCAGGAATACGTTGACTCATGCAGAATCCAGGGAATAACAGATGAGCAGATAAAGGAAAAGCTTTTGGATGCAGGATGGGAGCAGAACACAATAAATTCTTTGATGGACAATGCAAAAAAACACAAAGATATAAAGCCTGTGGATGAGTATGAAAACCTTTTACCCGAACAGCTGGAAACAATCAGGCAGTTCATCCATAAGAGCAGGCAGCAGGGATATACAAAAACCCAGATAAAGGATATGCTAATAAGCGCTGGCTGGAGTGCAGAAGTGATTGATCAGATACTTAGCTAAGAAGTTTAATTACTCTTTTTCGCAGTCTGCCTTAAAATGGATGACTTGTACCTGTCTGCATAGTATGCATCAATTCTCTTTACTTCAATATTCCAGTTCTGATTTTTTATCTCTTCCTCAAGCTCCTTCACCAGAAACTTCTGGTCATAGCCGAGGCAGATAATGTCTGGCATGACTTTTTTTACAGACAAAAGAAAATCCTTTTTTTCCCCAAGAAATGCATCGTTGATTACTTCCAGGCTTTTGAGAGCTTCAAGGCGTTTATTTTCCTTGTTTACAGGAGGCATTCCCTTGACCCTTTCAACAGTCTCATCCCTTGCGACTATTGCAAACAACTCTTCTCCCTCCCTCTTTGCATGGCTGAGAAAATACTCATGCCCCTTGTGCAGTATGTCAAACGTTCCAAAGACCAAAACCTTTCTCATACTTTTAGGGGTTTTATTGCTTTTTTTAAATGTTTGGAAAGTTGTAAGAAAATAAATTTTATAAAAAATAGCGAGGGAAGGATTTGAACCTCCGACCTACGGGTTTCTTTCAACAATTGTTGATATGAGCCCGTCGAGCACTCCTGGCTGCTCCACCTCGCTATGATTTAAAGGAAAAGCAGGCTATTTAAAAATGTTTCCTCTAAAAAAAGCAAAACAAAACATATAAAAACAAACCTCTTTTCCGTAACAGTATGCCGCGGTGGCACAACACGAAACAGTGGTTTCGCTAGCACCGCTGTTCGGGTGCAACCTGGTACTGCGCAGGATTGCTAATCCTGTTTCCTTCGGGATTTCTGGGTTCAAATCCCAGCCGCGGCGTCTTTATTTTGTAATTGCATACTTGTATGACGAGATACTATATCACACTATTAATAATTGCTGCAACAATTGCTCCAAGAACTAAGCTAATTATATTCATTAAGAAGCTATTCAGGTACGGGTTTTTTATTGAAGTGTATTTTTTTAGGCCATATCCTTCTGCCCAGAAAATAAGTGCTTCTAATCCCCCTAAAACAAAAATAAATAAACTACCTGATTTAAGAGTGTATGTGTATAGCAACCAAAATAAGGGTAAAGTAATTAAGTTTAAGATCGCGACTGTCTTAACAACTTTTATTTGTTGAAATCTGAAGTAAACAAAAGCAACATTCAACTTGACGTATTTTTGCGGATTTTTACAGTCGATACGCTTCAAATAGTAATAGCTTAGGTTTGTTCTTGACAAACCTGTTGCGTCAAGTGCAACAAGATACGCCTGAGGGCTTGTTGCTTTGAGCACTTGTTGCCAAAACTTGCTATCAAGCTTTGCAGCAGTAGCCTGCAAAGCAGAATTTCTTGGACAAACGATGCCAAGAAGATCAAAGAGTTGACAACTCTTTGATATGAAAGTCTACAATACGCTTTAGCAAGCAAAACTACCCCATGCTGCCAGAACTCATAAGTTTTGGGCCCAAAATGATGCCAATATCTTGGGTTTCCAGACTGCCTAAACAACCGACAAATTTTTCTATCCAATCGTTCTTCTTTTTTCATGGTGGAGCTTCGACCTCCACCCTCCTCTGTAGCCCTATGGCTA
>JBFYMA010000048.1:0-7949 GCA_041305085.1 Nanobdellota archaeon
AAAAAAAAAAAAAAAAAAAAAAAAAAAAAAAAAAAAAAAAAAAAAAAAAAAAAAAAAAATGCCTACAATAACATTCAGTATAAGAGAACTTGAAAAATATGTTGGAAAAAAGCTTTCACAAAAGCTTTTGCAGGAAAAGGCCCCTTTTCTGGGAGCGCCAATAGAAGAAATAGATTCAAACAGCATAACAATGGAGGTTAACCCAAACAGACCAGATCTTTTGAGTGTGCAGGGATTTGGAAGGGCTTTTTCAAGTTTTATAGGCGTAAAAAAAGGCCTGCAAAAATATTCTGCAAAAAAATCGAGCTACCAGATAATAATTGATGAAGCTGTAAAAAAAGTAAGGCCCCATACTGTGTGCGCAGTAGTCAAAGGATTAGCCATAAACGAGGAAAGGCTAAAAGAAATAATAGATTTGCAGGAAAAACTGCATATTACATATGGAAGAAAAAGAAAAAAAATGGCTTTAGGAATATATCCTTTGGATAAAATAAGCTTTCCCATATATTACACAGCAAAAAAACCAGAACAAATAATCTTTGCACCCCTTGAGTTCTCAAAAAGCATTTCAGCCTCCCAGATATTATTGTTGCACCCTGCAGGGAAAAAATACAGCCAGCTTCTGGAAGGAGAAAAAATTTTTCCTGTATTCATAGACTCAAAAAAACAAATACTGAGCATGCCTCCAGTAATAAACAGCAACAATGTTGGAAAAATAACAACAGACACAAAAGATGTTTTTATTGAATGCAGCGGATTTGAGTTTGAGTACCTGAGCAGAGCGCTCAACATGGTAGTTACTGCACTTGCTGACATGGGAGGCCAGGTGTTTGAAACAGAATTAGTATTTAAAGGGGAAAAAATAAAGACACCTATTCTTTCTCCAGAGCAAAAAAAGCTTGATCTTGTTTACATCAACAGCCTTCTGGGAACAAAATTTTCTGCGCAGAGCTCCAGGGCTCTCCTTGAAAGAATGGGTTTTGGAGTGCAGGGAAACAAAGTACTCATCCCCTGTTACAGGACAGATATACTGCACCATGTGGACTTTGCAGAAGATATTGCTATAGCTTATGGATATGAAAATTTTGAAGAAATAATGCCTGCTGTTCCAGGCTCTGCCTTGGAGAATCATATTGACTGTTTTGAGAACCAATTAAGGGAAATACTCATAGGAGCAGGAATTATAGAAGTAAAGAATTTTATTCTAAGCAACAAGGAAAAGCAGAACAAAAGAATTCTTCAGGAAGACCACCTAGTCGAGATAGAAAATGCCATTTCAGAAGATTTCAATGTTTTGAGAAGACACATTTTGCCAGGAATACTGGAAACATTATCCAAAAACAAGCACAGAGAGTACCCACAAAACATATTTGAAATAGGCACTATTGTGCAGGGAGGCCAGGGAATAGTTGAAAAGCAAAGGCTGGGAGTTGCGCTCTGTGGCAAAGATGCTGACTTCACAAGGATAAAGCAGATAATTGATGTAATTATGCAGGAGCTTGGAAAAGAATATGAATCTGTAGTCCTGAGTGCAGCACAGTTCAATTATTTTATTGACGGCCGGGCCGCAAGCATTTTTGTCAACAAGAAGCCTGTTGCACACATTGGGGAAGTCAGGCCTTCTGTGCTGGAAAATTTTGACATTGAAATGCCTGTTGCATATCTTGAGCTGAACATAGAAAAAGTCTTTAGGGAGTTTAAGTCTTAAGCAAATATTTTATTTCTCTGCAAAAAAAATCAGTAGAATGTTATTGCAGCATAGCTTACACTGTTCTTGTAGTCATGGTCTGTGATATCTGCGCTCGTATAGTACTGCTCCATGTTAACCTCTTTTGATCTTATCGTCCTAAGAAGCACAGCTATAGCCATCTGGCCGCAAATAGTTGTTATCTTGTCATAATTGAAGCCCAGAAAGCCTTCTGCATCCAAGTTTTTTATAAACTCTATTGCCTCCCTGTCCATTTTGTAAATGTTTTCCTGCACATCCTGGGTAAATGGAAGATACCTGTAGTTTCTTCCGTAATGAGTGAAATCAGTGCTTATTATGAATACTGCTTTTCTTCCAGTTTCTATAAGTGCCTCTTTGATGTCCAGAGCAAGCTTCTTGTAGTCCAGCTCGTGGTCAACAATTATTGGAAGAATTTTGAGTGAGTGCATCTTGTCGTTTGTTGCAAACTGAAGAAATGGAAGCTGTACTTCTACAGAGTGTTCTTTTAGGAATGCATCCTCATTTATCTTTAGTTGCTCATTCTGCTTCAGTATTGCCTTTGCAAGCTCCTTGTCAACCCTTACCTGTCCCAAAGGAGTCTCCCACATGTCAACTGACAAGAAGCTGCCATTGCCCATGTGGTTGGGGCCTATGATTATGTAGACTTCTGCAAATTCTGCCTCTGCAATATCTTTGTATGCCCAGGCTGCACATGGCCCGCTATAGGCATACCCTGCATGTGGCGCAATTATTGCCTTTATTTTTTTTGTTCTCTTATTTAGAGGCAGGTCGCCTGGCCCTTTTTCGTGCAAAAAACACTCTTTTATCTGCTTTTCCAGAATTTGGGGACTTTTCTCATAAAAGCTTCCTGCAAACATTGCCTGCTTTGCCATAAAAAGAATAAAATAGAAACTAGTATTTAAGGTTTATTGATTTTTTGGCTAATATGGAAACAAAAGCTTATAAACATTAAATAGTTCTTCTGATTTGATGAAATCGTTTGAGGCACTGGTTGAAATTGCAAGAGGCCATGGCGATACCCCAAGCATGAGCACTGACAGCCAGGATTTCCAAGATTTTATTTATCATTCTGGAGAAATTGAAAAGTCTGCGATAGACATGTATGTTTTTTTAGATTCAAGAACAGATGGACAAAAAGAAAAAATAAACAAGTTTTTAGGAGAATATGGAGGCCACGAAGGAAAACATTTGGATGATTTATTTGAAAAATTTGAATTGACAGAAACTGATCGTAAACAAATAATGCCTATCCTTAAATCTCTTGATAGACACAATGAATTATCTCATGCTCTGATGGACTTGGATCAGGACTTAGTGTTAAAGCATGAATCTGAAATGATTAAGATCTTCGCAGAATATTTAAAATACCATAAGAAAAATCTGTCAAGAGATACTTATAAACTTCTTAAAAAAGTGAAGTGGCATAGAGTCACAGATCTCATAAAATGTAAAATTGAAATAAAATTATTTGATTGTTACCACAAAGACAATCAATAAAGTTCACACAACACCATCTTTAACACATCTGTAATTGCCAGAATTAGTAAGCACACAGGCAAGGCCTTCACAGCATGGAATAATTCCTGGAGTGCACGGTCCTCCTTCATCTGGCTCGCAGGAATTTGGTTGAATAGGTTGCTGTGGTGGTGGCAACTGGCAGTTTACAAAGTCCAGCTTGCAGTCCTTGGTGCAGGAAAGCGCTCCTGAAACATATTCTGAATTGTATGCTGAACAGCTTCCCTGAAATGGCAGTGCATTTCCGTCGCACTGCTCTCCAAAGCCATCCTCAATTATGTTATTTCCGCAGGTGCAGTTGTCCTGCTCACAGAATTCTCCGGCAGAGCAAATTCCGTCGCCGCAATAAGTGCAGCTTGTAATGTTATAATTGCAGTCATCCTGGCAATATGCAGTTCCTCCTGCAAAAGAATCTGCAAAAATATTATAGTTCTGGGGGTCAAGTGCTGTGCATGAATCTTCCAGCCTGGCTGAAAAATCGCACTGCTCATTATTATTGATCTCTCCATCTCCGCAAAAGCTATTGCAGTTATAAGGAAGTGCGCTGGCTGAAGTGTCTTGTTCGCTTATTCTTATGTTTTTGGTAAAAAAATCCCAATACTCTTTTGGAAATCTTGTATTTTTCAGGTAAACTATTGTTTTGTTGCAGCCAAATAATGATCTTTTTTCCAGCTGTGCAGGGTTTGTGCCTCCCATAGGTCTGATTTTCTCAACATATGGGGAGGGGTTGAATGACTGGAAGTTTGTGTACTCTATCTTCATTACATGGTCGTTTTGGCCTGATAATTTTTCAAATATTCCCAATATCTGCTTTTTGTTGACTCTTTCAAAGAAAAACTTTTCATAGTCTGGCTTTAGCTTGATGCTGGAGAACTTTTCAAGATAAACACCTTCAGAATAAAAGACAGGAGTTGGGTTGAACAGTTTTGAAAAAAATTCTGCGATTGAGTTCCAGAGTTGTTCAAAAGGAGTGTAATCCTCCCATTCGTCTATAGGAGAAAATCCTATTATTACTGCTTTGTTGGCTGAATTGTGGTAAGTGTAGAGGGTTTTGCTTCCGCTTTTCAGCTCTGGGCATTTGGAAAAGTTTTCAGCGCTTGCAGTTGTGCAGTTGTTCAGTGCTGCAATAATTCCAGGAATGGGGTTTTTTGTGGTGTTGCTGAAGGGCACAAACTCTGCCAAAGAATTCTGAAGGTCTTCTTTTGAATCATATATTATTCCTAAAAATGTTTTCTGGCTTTTGAAATCAGACTCTGCAGTGTAAGGCTGGTTGTTTAGTATGCATGCAAAGCTTTGGCTGGCTGTTGGGGTGTTGGAAATGTCTGAGAGCTTTCCGCATGAAAGGGAAAAGTCAGGACTGGAAACATTGAAAAGCTTTGAAGCAAGGAAAATCCTTGAAGTCTTTTGCTTTAATGACTCGTCATTTTCCCAGGTTTTGTAAATAGTGCATGCCCAATCTCCCATGGCTGTTCCTATTGGCTCCTGAACTGTCTGAATTATTTGCTCTTTGTTTTCAGCACTGCCGTCAAAGCCAGTGATGGTTCTTGATCCTCCGCATTCGTGGAACTTTCCTGCAAAAAATATTATTGCCTCATCTCCTGGCTTGCCTGTCTTGTCCGCCAGCCTTTCATTGCTCAAAACCTCATCTCCATTCCAGCAGCCGCCACTTGAGTCCTCAAAAACCTCGTTTACATCAAAGCTCTGGTCATCTCCGCAACATCTTGTCCCTGTCCATCCGAAAAAGTTGTAGTCGCACACATCCTTGTAAGGCCCCCATTCTGCAATATTGTCCAAAGAAAAATCTCTTACTGTGCTTGGTGGCTCAAAGTCATCAACCCATTGCTTAAAATAGCCGCTGCAATACCTTTGCGCAAGAGGATTATTTTTGTCAGGGTCATTTATTGAGAGGAAGAAGTTGTCCAGCATAAGTGTTCCGCCTGAAACATTTGTTATCCTGACTTTGTAAACATTGGCAATTTTTATACCTTGCTGCTGAAGGTCTGACAGGCTAACTCTTATCCTGTGCCACTTTCCTGGGTTGTCGCCATTTATTGAATACTGCATAATGCCGGAAATGCGTTTTTCGTTATATCCTGTGTTGGTGTTGTCATTATTTTCATAGTATTCAATGTTCAATACAGGATTCTGAGGATAGGAATAATAAATGCTGAATTCAAGATTGTCAAAATCTTGCCAGTTGTTTTTCCTATTGGTTCTTAAATCGCCTGAATATCCATATACTGTGCTGCGGCTAGGCCCCTGTATGTTGTTCTGAAGGTCTTCTTTCACTATCACTGCCCTAGTCTTCAAAAATATCCCTTGTATCTGCTCAAAGCTGGCAATGGAGTGCAGCGGAGTGCCAACTCCAAACGCATAGGTATCTTTTGTTGCTAAATTATCTTGATTCTGTGCATTGTAGCATGTTGTGAGCTCATTGCAGCACTCTGCAAAAAATCCTCTATTCTGCTCTTGGTAACAAACAAATGACTTGTTCACCTTGAAATACTGTGTTTCTGAATAATAATCAGGATCATAGCAAAAGTTCTCGCTTTCGCAGCATACTTCTTCATCGCTTGAAGGAACTATGTTGCCGTCAAGGCATGCCTGCTTTTGTGTTGGACAAAGAGTTTTGCCCTGCTCTGCACAGCTTGCAGTTTCCTGCTGCTGGCATGTTATAATCTCCTGGGAATCATACTGTGTAATTCCCCTGGATTCATCAGGAAGAACAACACAGCAGTAATCCTGACTTCCGTCAGAGTCTGCAGAGTTGTATATCAAAAAATTGTAGTCGTCGCTGGTTGTGCAGACTGTTCCCTGGCCGCAAAACTTTCCCTGTCCATTGTATTCGCAGTCAAGCTTTGAATTAAACTTTATAGTTGGAAAATTTGGGTTGAGAACAGACGATGTGTCTATAAACTTCTGGCTTCCGCTACTCAATATTTCTGACCCTGAATCAGTTGTGTTTACAACTCCTCCTGAGCCATCATAGCATACACCGCACTCTGCATACGTTTTAGGCCTGTATTTAGGGTTATCATCACAGCTTGGTCCAACATTGTATTCGCAGCAGTTCTTTTTCTCAGCTCCGCAAACAGGAGGTATTTCTCCATTAAAAAAGTCTGCGCAGATGCACCCTGTGTCAATGCTTCCCTGGGGGAATGTTTCAAAATTATCTATGCTGTTTTGGCCGTACTTGTTTGTATTCTTTGGATCGCAATAAAACCATGCTTCGTTGTTTGAAACAAAGTCTGATCCAGGCAGTGAGTGTATTCTGTAGGATTTTTTGTCTGCAACCTCCTGGGCGTTCCACCAGCTCCAGGCAGAGCTGTCCAGAAAATACTCAACAGGGTCTGTTCCATCATTATAGTCTTTTGCGCACAAATACTGGCTGTTCTGGCTCACAAAGCCTATATCTCCTTTTGGAAAAATTTCTTTGTCGTCTCCGCAGCACCCATCACTTCCAGTTGCTGAAGGTGTTGCAGTGTTGGCCTCTTCAAGAGGTGCTGGACAATAGTTTTCCTCAACTCCTGCTATGCAGTTTGTTGGCTGGTTGTTGCTGTTGTCTGGATTGCTGGATATGCAGCCATACAAGAATCCTGATTGCTCATCAAATATTTCAGGGTGGTTTTGGCTGTCCCAGCACCAGTAATCAATGTTTGGATCGTTTAGGGAGAACGAGAACCTGCTGCAGAACTCTCCACCCAGATCCAGAAGAATGCTCTGATTTTCCTCAAATGACTGTATCTCTCCTGCCAGACCTATTTGGGCATTGGCTGCTGGAAAAAATCCTGCAGAAACCCCAAAAACAGCTTTTCCAGGTAAGTTGTCAAAGAACTGTATTTCTAGATTGTCTTTTTCAAAGTTTTCCTGGTTTACAAGAGTTGCATCCTTGTTTGTACCCAAATAAAGGCAATGCTGGCTTGTTCTGCTTTCGCATTCAGTATCTGGAAAAAATCCTGAAAAATCCATACACCAAATATCATCATTTATTTTGCATCTTTCTGTTGGATCTTCTTCCTGGTTATTTGGGCATCCTGAGTAAAAGTCCTTTGTACAGTGGGCCTCTATCTTTTTTCCAGAGACAGGAGAGTTATAAGGATGGGGAAGGGAGGGATTGGAAAAATTTTGAACAAGCACAGGGTGTGGTATTCCAAGCCAGGTGTCAAAACAGCCATAGTTTGTTATGAGAGCTTCCATGCTTGCTTTTTCATTGTGCGCAG
Organism: Nanobdellota archaeon; assembly: GCA_041305085.1. Taxonomy (GTDB): domain Archaea; phylum Nanobdellota; class Nanobdellia; order Woesearchaeales; family UBA9642; genus SURF-58. The sequence goes on from JBFYMA010000048.1 coordinate 7,465, forward strand.
TCTTTATGCCTCCGCAGAACAACCCGCTGTTTGGATCAATAGAATTATCCACAAACTCCACAACATATTGGCTGTTCTGTTTTGTTATGGAGAGCGATTCAATATGGTCCGCCTCAATACGGTTCTGGTCGTCTGCAACAGGAGTTGTGAGGATTGGAATCTCTGTTCCTGGAGCCTTAGCATGAACCGTGAGAATGAGGTCTTCTGCCAAAACATTCGGAAGAAAAAAAACTGCAACCAAAACCAGCAAGACCCCTTTTTTCCAGTTTTTCATTTCCACCTTCTCCTCAGTAAATCAGCATATTTAAATATATTTATTGAATAGATTGCGGACTTGCTAGTATTTAAAGTTTTAGGTTGGAGGGGCTCTATCCGGAATGTCCCAAAGGGATGCCAGAAATTTATTTCTAAGCATATTTTTTGCCATTCCTGCGAAGCCTATTGTTGAATAGGGCTCAATAGGCAAAGGGGGTTGGCCCCCTCGG
>JBFYMA010000049.1:0-47609 GCA_041305085.1 Nanobdellota archaeon
CCGAGGGGGCCAACCCCCTTTGCCTATTGAGCCCTATTCAACAATAGGCTTCGCAGGAATGGCAAAAAATATGCTTAGAAATAAATTTCTGGCATCCCTTTGGGACATTCCGGATAGAGCCACACATTGCAAAATATTTATAAAGAAAGCTGTACAAGCTTAGTTTATGGCTGATGAAAAGATGTCAAAGATTTTTTTTGTTGCTATACTGCTGTTCCTACTTATACTGACCTTCTTCATCATAAAGCCATTTTTTTCATACATGATTATTGGTGCAGTCCTTGCAGGAGCATTCAGCCCTGTCTATAAGTGGCTTCTGAAAAAAATAAAAAAAGAAAACATCTGCGCCAGCATAATGATTATAATTATACTTGTCCTAATAATAATTCCGACATTTTTTGTCACAACAAAACTGGTCAGCGAAGCAGGAAAAGCCTATAGGGCTTTCAGCAACCAGGATTTTATAGAACGCGCCCAAAGCTTTGTATCTTCAAATATAGGGCTTAATATAGATATACAAAAAATTGCTTCAGATATTTTTCTCACAATCAGGAACAGCATTGTTGATGTTGCCCCGGGAATAATAAGCAGCATCGCAGAGGTTCTTCTGGGGCTCTTTGTGATGTTTTTTGTGATGTTCTATATATTTAAGGGAGGAGACTCGATCTATGAAACAATAAAAGACAGTATCCCATTAAAGAAAAAGTACAAGGACAACCTTTTCAGCGAGGTGGAGCTTGTGCTGAAAGGGGTTCTTTACGGCCAGGTGCTGACCGCAATAATCCAGGGAACAATTGGAGGGCTTTTGCTTTTCATATTTGGTGTCCCAAACAGCCTTTTCTGGGGTTTTATAATGATCATCCTGTCATTCCTTCCAATAATAGGAACCCCTATAATTTTTGTGCCTGCAGGAATATTTATGATATATCAGGGAAACATTTTTTCAGGAATAATGATTATAGTCCTGGGATTCCTGATAGTTACAAACATTGATAATATTATAAAGCCCAAGCTTATAAGCTCAAAGTCAAAAATCCATCCAGTCATTGCGCTTATAGGCGTACTTGGAGGGTTGGCAGTGTTTGGCTTTGTGGGATTGATTCTTGGGCCTATAATTCTTGCGCTGCTAAATGTTCTGCTGAAATTCTACAAAGAAGATTTCAAACAAGTGTTTGAGGGCTAGCTGTAAAGCTTTTGGGCAAGCTCTATGAGGGTTGCGCTGCTCCAGCTCTGGCACCAGCAGCCTGAGGCATCCTGGACTGCTGCACTGCTCAGTTCAGAGCAATGCCCTATAAACCCTTTGAAAAGGTTGTCCTCAACGCTTGCATCCAAAATTTTTTCTATGAATGCTTTAAAGAACCTTTTATCAACTTCATACAATGAAATTGCTGCAATGTTATTTACCCACAACCAGGAATCTCCCCTGTGATAGCTTTTGTTGTTCTGGCCTGAATAATAGCTGGAAAATAATTTGTGTTGTCTGTCAATACTTGCAACCCCTCCCCATTCAAGCCAAAGCTTTTCCAAAGAGCCTGCAAAAACATTTTTCCATTCATTTTTGGAAAGCAGACCAGGGTAGATATAATAAGCCATAAAAACATTGGGCCGAATTGTTGGATCATTTTCTCCGTCATACAGAATCCCTTGTTTGAAAAATATCTGCCTTGTCTTCTCAAGTGTTTTGTTTAGCAAATCTTTATAGTTTTTTTGGTTTTTGCCTGTCTTTTTAAGAATCTTTACCATAAGCTCAAGCATGTTCAGCCATAAAGCCTGGATTTCTATTCTTTTTCCATCCCTTTTGTCATAGTCCCACTCAGTATCCATCCAGGTCTCCTTTGGATTGTTCCAGACAAGCAGCTCATCAACAAAATTTTTCTGGGTCTTCTGGATGGCATACTCAAGCTTTTCAGCAATAAAATCGAGCTCTCTTTTAGACAAATAGCTTTTGAACTCCTTGTTTTGCTCAAGTATATCCAAGAAATCACCTATTCTTTTGAAAAGCCATCCGGTTCCGTCTGCAGTTCCAAGGTTGGCAAAAGGGATCCTGTTCTGGATTCTGCCGTTTTCCATTATTGAATCCAGAAGGTTAAAAAGTATTATTTTGCAAAGAGCAAACTTTTTTACAAGCATAAGCGATTTCAGGCTTATTAGCTGATCCCTGGACCAGAACTGGAAAAACCATGGAAGCCCTGCAAATATTCCTGTTGTCTGCCTATTGTTGAATGAAAGGTTAAGTATGAGGTTTTCCAGGGATTTTAACGAGTTCGTGAAAGCTGCAGCTATTTTTGGAGGCGCTCCTGGAGGGCAAATGGTTTTCAGGTGTTTTGAGTATGTATGCTCTAGATGGATTAAGTGGTTTTTGTTTTTTTCAAGGCTTTCAATGTTTTTTATTGCCTCTTTTTCTGTTTCCCCAAAGCTGAAAAGGACATGGCATGACCTTTTAATTTTGAACTTCAAGGCACTGTAGACCCAAAACCTGCTCCTGCAGCCCCTGTATGCATCATATGAATAGTTTTTTTCAGCCCAGCTTCCTATCTTTTCAAATTCAGAAATATTTTTTATTGCAAGAAAAAAGCTTTTTTGGGGCTTTTTCAGAGAGTCATCAGCGTGCTTTGTATATTCCACAATAACAATATCCTCCTCTTTTTTTATGCTGTAAAACCTGCCTTTGTCATCGTAGTCAAAGATATCCCTGAAATCCATTTCTATAAAACACCACCCATCATAGTTCTGTACATCATATACAAGCCCATGGTTGAGGAAAAAAAATTTTTCAGTGGTTGAAATATTTTTTCTTTCAGTAAAAAACAAGTGATTTATTATTTCCCTTGGCTTTTGCTCTAATGAAATGTTTTCAATGGTTTTATAATAGCTCCATTCACTGCCATTATTATAAAGATAGTTGAGGCCCTGATAGTTGGTCTTGTCATTTGTAAGGCAAAAATAGCTTCCTCTCTTGTTCACCAGCAAAAAGTCTGCATTTTTTTCCCTGGCAGAAACGTTTCCTGTTGAGTGTGTTATGATCATTTTTAAATATTTGTTTCTAAATGTTTTTTGTCTGGACCTGGCTGTTTTCAGCAATGCTTACCTGCTTGAACACTCCTTTTATTGCTGCCTTTGATCCTATAAGAGAAGAATCCAGCTGGGCACATTCAATAAGTGCATTTTCTCCAACTATTGAATTCCTCACTATGCTGTTTTCTATAACAGTCTGGCTGCCTACAGAAACCCCCGGCCCTATTATTGAGTTTTTTATCTTTGCACCTTCTTCAATATATACCGGCTCTATTATTACACTGTTTTCTGTTCTGATTTTTTTGTGAAGGGATTTCAAAAGCTCATTGTTTGTTTCCAGCAGGCTCTCAGGAGTGCCGCAGTCAAACCATTTTTCAAGCTCTTCAGCAGCAAATCTTTCTCCCTTGTCAATCAAAATCTGGAGTGCATCGATAAGCCGGTATTCTCCTTTTGACTGGATTTTCTTTTTATATATCTCATCCAATGCACAAAACATTTTCTTGGCATTTGGAATATAGTACATTCCCACAAGCGCAAGGTTTGAAGGGGGCTCGTCTGGCTTTTCAATCATTTTTTTTATAAAGCCATCTTCCAGAACAACTATTCCAAACCTATGTGGATCGTCAACCTCCTTGACCCAAAGAATTCCCTGGTTTTTTTCCCTTGCAGGATTTATGCAGCCAAAGTCTGTTTCAAAAATTGTGTCTGAAAAAACTACCAGCACATCTGACTCAGGGTTTACAAGGTCTTTTGTAAGCATTATTGCCCCTCCGTCTCCTGAAAGCCTTTCCTGGCAGGTAATTGTGTACTCATAATCATATTTTGAAACAAATTTCTCAACCAGCTCCCTGAATTCGCTTATGACAAAGTGAATCTTTGAAGGCTTAAGACTTTTCAGCCTGTCAAGAATATGCCCAAGCATTGGCTTTCCTGCAACGTGCATCAAAGGCTTTGGCATGCTGAAAGTATGCGGCCTCATTCTTGTGCCTTTTCCTGCCAAAGGAATAATTATTTCCACTAATCCACCCCTGTCTTTTTGACTGAAAATTGTACAAAGGGCTCTTTTATAAAGCTTGCGATATATATCTCCTGGTTTTCAGCAAAGAAAAAAGCACTGGCCTATATGTGAATTTATTATGCATGGATTTTTAGTAGGAGGTCTGCCTGCCATTTCCCTTAACAGCTCTTTCCTTCAGGACAAACCTTTTTATTTTCACAGAATTTTTCAGCCCTTCTTTGAATGATTTCAAAAGCATTTTTTTGTCAGTGGTCCACTGCATGGCATGGCTTTTTGAAGCAGGGTGGAGAAAAAGTATTTGTGTGGATTTTTTGACAATTTCCATGTCATTTCTGAAAGAATCAGCACCTTTTTTAAATATGCCTGTCAGGAAACTTCCAAACCCTTTTGACATCAATCCCTCTAAAATCCATTTTTTTTCCATCCAGAAATTTTTTCCAGGGTGCAAATTTAATGCCACAACAATTTTCTTGCCTGGGTGTGTCTTCATAATCCTCTCTAGGCCTATTGGCTCTGCAAGCGCCCCATCAATATATCTGTTTCTTCCAATCTTTTCCGGGCTGTGCCAGTAGGGAACAATGCTTACTGCAGCTTTCAGCTTCTGAAGTGTATTTCCGCTTCTTACATCTGCATAGACCACTTTTCTTGTGTTCAGGTTCAAAAGCTTGACAAAAAGGGGAATTCTGGATTTTTTTATCTTTTTTATGTTCAGGATTTTTTTCGTTGTTACAACATCCATAAGATAGTCTATATCTATGGCGCTCTCCATATTTTTTTTTGAGAACAGCTTTGGAAAAAATATCTGCAGAATAGACTTGGGTATTTTTCTGAACTGGATGAATCTCTTTGTCAGGTCATCCAGATATACTGTCAGCCCCATCTTGGTCTGGTTTGCCAGAAAATAGGCTCCGTTGAATGCTCCTGCAGACGTACTGTAAACAGCCTCAACATTCTTTGCAAGCCCATGCTTTGCAATACCTGTAACAATGCCCCCTCCAAATGCCCCTGCCATTCCCCCACCTGCAAGGTACAGCACAAATTTTTGGCTCATAGAACTCCAAAAACAACAGGTGCTTTAAAAATCATTCGCCAAAATATGCCAGCAAAAACTAGTCTTCACCCCTGTAAAACTTTGCTGCATCTTCAGGGGATATTGAGTTTATAATTGTTCCTGTGGACAGCTCAAAACCTCCCCAGATGTTAAGCCTTGGGGCAAGGGTCAGGCTAAAACGCACATTTTCCAGTCCATAGTGCAGAAAAAAGTTATAAGGAGAATTTATGGAATTCAGTTTTTCGAGAAGACATTTAAGCATTTCTGCCAGGTCAAAAAATTCTCCTTCGTCAAATTCTGTGATGTTCAAGAGATGCCTTTTTGGAAAAATCACTGCTTCCAGAGGAAATCTTGAAGCATAGGGGGCAAAACACACCATTGAATCGTTTTCCCTTATTTTTCTAAAGCTTGTTTTTTCTATATCTATAATCCTTTGGAACGGCTCGAAAGAAAATTTTTTGCAGACCTTTTCCTTTGCAATAATTGTTTCAGGAACCTTGTTATATGCAATGACCTGTGTGTGGGTATGGTATATTGAGGTGGCGGCTGCAGGCCCGCTATTCTTGAAAACACTAACATACCCTATTCCTGGCTTTTTCCTAAGCTCTGCTATTCTTTGTGCATATACTTTTAAAACCTGCTTTATGTGGTCTATCGGAAGATTGCATAGCTGTTTATCAATGTCAGGTGTTTCCACAATCACCTCATGGAATCCAAAGGCTCCTGCAAAAGTAAAGAACTCGTTGTCAGTTCTTATTTTTGGCTCTCCTGCAGGCTTTACTGCTGTGAACTTATTCGGAAACCATCTTATAACCCAGTCTGATCCTTTGGAGTCCTTTGGCCATCTTCCTATCTCTGGGGGAGTGAGATGCTCATTTCCAGGAGAAAAAACATCAACTTTTGGCTTTTCAGAAACAACTTTTTTGGAAAAATCGTGAGGCCTTTTACCACGGTCAGTGCTTATTATTACAAAATCATCAGTTAAATAATCCTTGCGAAGCTCAAGCATAGCACAATATTGTATTTCTTGTTATTTAAAGGTTATTTATTATTCTAAAGTCATAAAAATTCAAGATTGAAAAAGAAACGCTGAAAAGAAAGTTGTTCTATTGGTGATTATTGCCTTTTCAGCGCAAGGTTGTGGGCTTCTATATAGTTTTTGATGAGTATTTTCCAGTCCGCAAGCTCTGCTGTCTGTTTTGCGTGGAGCTTGTTCTCAACCCTTTCTTCATGGGAAAACTTTGCATACATATACATAAGATCAAAAAGTTTCTTTATAACTTCGTCATCGCTTTTCTGGAACCTTGGAATGACCCATATTCCTGGAGACTCTTTGTTGGTTTTGTCCTGAATAAACCTTCCAAAGCCTGCAAGGTCTGTTGTGGCACTTGCAACACCCATTCCTGCATTTTCCAGAGGAGTATAACCCCAGGGCTCATAATAAGAAGGATAAATTCCCAGATGGGTTCCTGACAGTGCATCCATATATGGAAGGTTTATAAGGCCGTCATCCCCTGCAAGATAAACAGGATAAAGAATAACTTTTACATTATCCTCTTTCCTGTTCAGCAGGCCATTCTGCTTGAGCGCCTTTATTATCTCGTTGTTGTCCTCATTATCTATATAGTGGGAGCACAGAGGAGGATTTCCTGACCTTTTGAAGTGCATAATATTTTTTCTTGCCTCCTGCAAAAACTTGTTTGTAAAAATTGTGTCCTTGCTCAAGTCCTTTTCAAGTATAAGGTCATAGGTTATGGACTTAAGTATTTCTGCAGAATTCCACTGTACAAAATTTTTTATGTGCTGGTAGTAGGACTTGTTTTCCAGAATTCCTGTCTTTATTCCTCTATGCCCCAAAGGCACCCAAATAAACGCACTTATCGTCCTTTTGGCCTTGTCCTTTTTGAGCTGCTCGTTCAGCATCGCCAAGGATTTAACAAAAACATCTATGCCTTTGTTCCTGTACTCGTTCCTTCCGCTCAGGAAAAATATCAGGTTGTGCTCCAGCGGAAAGTCGTAGTGCGGAAAAAAATAGAAAGTCAGGAATTCCCTGATTTTTTCCCTGCAAGTTATGTGCTTTATTGATGTTTCCTCAATAGTTGGAAATTTTCTCATATCTATCCCGTTAAGAACAAGCACTTCCGGCTTTCTTCCAAGAATCTTTTCAGCCTCAACAGCAGTTATTTCGCTGACAGTTGTGAACACATCTGCCTGCTGCGCAGAGGCTCGCTCAGTGAAAAACTTTGCCTGAATGTTTGAGTTGTATGCTTCTTTAACAGGGTCGATATGCTTCAGGTTTTCATACAGAGGATATCCGGAGCCTGAAAGCGCCCTTCCAAGCATTGTAGCGTGGGTTGTAAATACTGTTCTTATTTTTGAATTATTCATCTTCAGGTAAAGCAGACCAGGGCCGCAGAGCCATTCATGAAAATGAGCAACCATTTTTTTATTTTTAAGCTCTATCTCTATCTCGTGCAAAAGCATTCCCACTGCAGTTGACCACACTGTGGGCTCGTCATAATCATAACCTGCAATATAGCTGTCTATCTGGAATTTTTCCCAAAGCCTTGTCTTTATTTCTGCTTTTTTATCCATCATCGGGAAGAAGTCTATAAGTATTGCAGGAGGCTCGCCCTCTGCATCAATCCACTTTCCATAGTGGCAGTTTACTCCTTGCTTCTGCATTTGCTCAAAAGCCTTTTTTATAACAGAAGGAGGGGCTTCATCTATAAGCGCTTCTTTGGCCTTTTGCTCATAATATGGCCCTATAGCATAGTATTTAGGGTAATACTTCATCATTTCAGCAGCCTTGCTAGCCACAACTGTATGTATGCCTCCTACTTTATTGCATACTTCAAAGCTTACCTCAAATACATATTCTGCTTCAGGTTTCATTTTTTACAGCACAAAATATCCGAACAGTGCACCAATTACCAGCCCTATAATCAAGCCTATAATAAAGTCCTTTATCAGGTCAAAATCACTGACAACGTGGCTTTTTCCAAGCTCAACCTTTATCTGGCTTATTTTTGTCTTTATAGTTTCTGCAGCAATTTCTTTTGTTGTTGCCTTTCTAAGATTATCTGCAAGCTCAGGATCCTGCACAGCGTGCTCAACCCATTCTGCAAAGTCATTTCTGTCTGCAGCCACATGGCTGCTGTATTCCTCATCAGGCATTGACAAAAGCCTTTTGTGCAGATCCCAGATATTTTTGGCTGTCTTCCCCTCCTTAAACCTGAATTCGTGGTCTGGGTGTACGTTTTCCATTTTTATCACCAAAGTTTGTCTACAATATGCTCGTAGACCAAAACCTGCATTTTTTTCTTGTCTTTGTGCTGGCTCAGCTTTTCTGCAAGCTCCATTTCCTCAAAAACATCCTTGACCCAATTTACAAAGTCATTTCTATGCTCGTTGACATGGTGCCCAAACACAAAATCCTCCATATCTCCCAAGTCGTGCGCCAGCTCTCTGATATTTTTTATTTCCTTTCCGCTGGATAGAACAAACCATTTCTCTGCCTCTGGCTGGTGCTTTAGCTTTCCATGGACAGGTTTTTTTGGAGCAGTTTGCCTGACAAATACCACTGTCCCTTCAGAAAACTCAGGCTTTGGGCCAGCAGAACTCTTTTTTATTTTAGCCTTTTTTTTCTTTGCAGCCTTTCTAGGCATTTTTCCCCACCTCTTTTCCTTTTAAGTAAACACATATTATATTTAAAGTTTTAGTGAATTGCTTGGGGTATGGGTAAGCGCAACCTGCTCTTTGAGCAAGGGGTCTTTTTCCTTTTTCACCCTAAACACTATATCATTGAGCACATTCATAAATGCAATGTATGAATCATAGGGGCTGTCATAGGGGTTGAAATATTTGTGGACGTCCCCATCGTTGAACCATTTTACGCACATATAGTAAAAGTGGTCGCTGGTTGTAAGCTTTCTCCAGTCAGCAATGAGCTTTTTGTTTTTTGTCTTTTTTACTTCTTCTTCAATCCTGTATATCTCCCTCATGGCATTGTTCTGCATGTCGTTGCCAAGCCATGCGCTCAGATCCCTTTCAACATCTGCCCAGCTTATGAAATTATGGATGTCTATCTCATCAACATGGTTCAGCTGGGCAAGCTCTGAAGGGGTCTTAAAGCCTATGCCTCTTGCCAGCAGTTCAGGAGTAAGGCTTCTCAAAAAGTTGAATATTCCTGTATATTCCCACTGGTGCTCTCCAAATGTCTCATAATCCATAAAAAGGTTTATTGAATGGCCTTTTGTGGAGTCTATCCAGGCAGCAAATTTGTCTGCAGTCAAGGGGTACTCTTCCCAGGACTGGTTTCCAAACCTGAATGCAATATCATCAGAAAGCTTATAGTTTTTCAGCAAGAGCTTCAGATTGTTTGTCGTCTTTGCCTTGTAAACATAGTTTGGGCTTCTCCATCCAAGAATGTGGTCTGCTCCTTCAGCAAGTATTGCCTTGAAGCCCTGCTGCTCTATGAAGTTGGCAAGCTCGTTGTTGTATATAAGCTCTGTATTCCTGAAAACAGTCGGTGTTTGTCCTGTCAATGACTTTATCGCCTTTTTATGAAGCCTTAATTGATCCAGAAATTCTTTTTTTGAGTACAGGTATGCAAGCGAATGATAATAGGTTTCGCTCAGAAACTCCACGTTGCCTGTCTTTGCAAGCTCTTCAAAAAGGTCCAGCACTCTTGGCGTGTACATCGCAAACTGTTCCAGTGCTGTCCCTGTAATGCTATAGCTTATCTTGAATTCAGGGTGTTTTTGTATCAGGTTAAGCATAAGCCTGTTTGTTGGCATATAGCATTTGTGTGCAACTTTTTCCATCACTTCCCTGTTTTTCTGCTCAAACCAGTAGTTGCTGTTCTGGCCTATCTTGAAAATGCTGTAGTTGTCAAGCCTAAAAGGCTGATGAACCTGGAAGTAAAAGCACATGTTTGTTTTATCCATTTTTGTTGCTTATTTTTTTGCTTATTTTATTGTTTTTTCACTGACTTTTTATTGTTTTAGTGTGTTGCATAAACAGGCACAAATGTTAGGTAAATGTTTATTACCTTTTGTGCTGTTTCCTCATAGGTAAGATTTTTGGACTCCTCCAACCCTCTTTGCTTAAGCTCTGTGTGAAGGGGAGCGTATTTCAGTATGCTAAGTATTTTGCTTGCCAGCTGTTCGACATCCCAAAAATCAACCTTTAGGCAGTTTCTTACTACTTCACTGACTCCTGACTGCTTGCTTATTATGCAGGGAGTGCCGTTCCTCATCGCCTCCAGCGCAACAACCCCGAACGGTTCGCTAACAGAGGGCATGACATAAACATCAGCCATCTGATATGCTTTATGGACATCATCTCCGCTCAAAAACCCAGAAAATATTATGTGCTGCCCTATCCCGAGCTCAGCACACCTTCGTATTATCTGCGCCTCCATATCCCCGCTACCAACAAAAACAAATTTTGTGTTTGGCTCAAATTGCAGCACTTTTTTTGCTGCCTCGACAAAGTAGTCAGGGCCTTTCTGTATTGTTATTCTTCCCAAAAAAAGCACTATTTTTGTGTCTTGAAAGCTTAAAGAGGACTTGTAATTGTGGCTGTATGCTGGCTCATCCTGCTCAATCCCCCAGTGAACCACTTCTATTTTTGCAGGGTCTATAAAGTATCTGCTGATGACAATCTCCTTTACCCTTTGGCTGATTGCTATTATTTTGTCTGCGTTTTCAAAGCCTCTTTTTTCCAGTTCGTACTCATATGGATTGCCGTTTCCTGCACCCCTGTCAAATATAGTGTTGTGGATGTGCATTATCATTGGCTTTCCTGAAACTTTTTTTGCGTTTATTGCAGCATCCACAGTCATCCAGTCATGACAGTGTATAATGTCAAACTGCTCGTTTGCAGCAATTATCTTTGCTATCTCTGCAAATCTCCAAACTTCGTGGTAAAGGTTTTTTCCATAGAGCTCTATTTCAGGAGAATTTTTGCTCCTTCTTATCCTTTGGTATATTTCATCGTAGCCGTCAAAACTCAGATAAGGGGTTAGCAATGAATTAACAGGCCTTATTTTTATGCTTGAATAATCAATGTTGTTTGCAACAAGAAGGTTTACATAATCCCCTTTTATTCCTTTAGGGCCTGTAGGCATCACAAAAGTAACTTGCACCCCTTTCCGGGCCAGCGCTTTTGTAAGGCTGTAGCATACTGTTCCCAGCCCTCCTGATTTTACTGGTGGGAACTCCCACCCAAACATTAAAACTCTCATTTATGTCCCCTGTGTTGCTCTCCCCTTTTTTAGATTATAAACTATGTAAATTAATTGGTTTTATTTGATTTAAATACTTTGTTGTTTTATTTGGATAATTATGGTTAAAAAAAAGTAAAAAATAAAAATTAATAAATTAATAAATTAAATAATTAATATAAATAATAAATTAACTAATAGAAAAATTTATATAGAAGTTTTGACTCACAAAAGCAATGGAGTTTTTGAATTTTCTTACAGGAAGCAAATATAAAATAATTGTAGAACTCACAAAAAAACCGCAGTCAGCAAGCGACATAGCAAAAACACTTAAGACGAGTATAGCAAACATCAGCCAACAGCTCAAGCTTCTGGAAGCATACGGCATAATAAAAAAAGAAAGAGAAGAGCCATCAGCAGGGCCTGGAAAGCCAAAGATTTTTTATGAAATAAAAAAAGAGCAGACATATATAATATCACTAAAAAAAGACTCGCTAAAAAAAATAAAGCTCCCTGTTTTCTGGGGATATGACCTGTTCATAAATATGGCAGAGATTCTGGACCCAAGAGATCAGTATTTTGTTCCCAAATTTTGCTTTTACACAGAAGATATACTAAAGCTTTGCACAGGAATAGCATTGATAAAGTCAACAGGCCAGGCAATTGAATTTTTGCTTTTCACCGACCAGCTTGAGAAAATAAGAAAAGAGTACAGCAACGTTATACTAAAAGACCTTGAAGGAAAAGAAAAAAGAATCGTATGCTGGACCCACAGCGAAAATGAGCTTATGAACGGCCTGCAGAACAATGAAAAATATTTTATTGACCTGCTAAAGGATGCACAGCTAATATTTGACAAAGATGGAAGGCTTGGAACAATATTAAGCCTCAGGAGGACAAAATGAACATAAACAATCTTCTTGGAATGATGAGTGTGGAAGAGCTCAAGAATTTTGAAGATGAAATAAGAAAAGGAAAAATAAAAGAACTTATTAATCAAAAAAGCCAGCAGACAGAGCAGAAAACCTGTGCAGTCTGCGGAGAAAAATTTGAAAAAATAACCGGCTTGTCAATAGAATTCGGAAGCCCTGAGTTCAGGAGAAGAGCGCACTTCTGCGCAATGGACTGCATGGAATATTTTCTGGAAAGCATGAAGAAGAAAAATACAGGGTATTACTGAAATTTCCTCCTCTTGAACCTCATAAAAGTCATTCCGTTCTTTCTCTCAATCTGGAAGTGGGAGAATTTTCCATTCTTGACTCTAATAACATTCTTGCATAATCCGCCGTTTTGCTCTGAATCCTGGATAAAATAGTAATCCACTCAAATCCCCCAAACAAAAAATGTGTCAAATGGAATAATATATAAAGGTTTTTGTTTTTATTGTGGGAATGATCATTGCAGGAATTGATGAGGCTGGCAGAGGGCCTATAATCGGGCCCATGGTTATGGCTGTTTTGGCAATCGATGAGAAAGACGAGCAAAAGCTTGCCAGTATAGGAGTAAAGGACAGCAAGCTTCTTTCCCCTATGCAAAGAAAAAAAATTTTTCATGAACTGCAGAAGTTTGAACACAAAATAATAATAAAGACGCCTGCAGAGATTGACAATGCAGTAAACTCTGCAAGCCTTAACCTTAACTGGCTGGAGGCGCAGACAACAGCAGAGCTTCTCAACAGCATAAATGCAGGAAAGGCTTTTATCGACTGCCCAAGCACAAATGTTTCAGCTTACACAAATTATCTGAAAAAACTGCTAAAAGACAAATCTCTGAAGCTTGTTGTTGAGCACAAGGCTGATGAAAAATATCTTGTTTCAGGGGCTGCAAGCATCCTTGCCAAGGTAACCAGGGATGATGAGATTGAAAAGCTCAAAAAAAAGCTTAATGCAAATTTCGGGAGCGGTTACCCAAGCGACCCATTAACCCAAAACTTTGTGAAGGATAATTTTGACAAAAAAGAGCTCAAAGGAATATTCAGGGAATCCTGGGAAACATTCAGAAAGCTTGCTGAAAAAAAATCTCAAAAGACATTGTTTGATGCTTAGTCCCTTGCTGTTCTGAAGAATATATAGCCTATGACCAGCACAGCACACAGCAATGAAACAACCACAGCATATATTGGACCCTGGTCAACTTCTTTTGGAGCCTCAATTGCAGGAAGAGCAAGGCTTTGGGTCTGCGCGTAGATTATCCTGCAGTTTTCTGCAGCATCGCATACTCCTGAAGTTTGATTAAAAAAAAGGCAGCAAACGTTTCCCTGGCTGCAGTCAGATCCCTCAAAGCACAGCGCTCCATCCAGATATGTCGCGTTTCCTGTGGGGCTGATTGTTCTAAGTATGGAAACAACCAAAAGCAGAAAAATTGCCAATACAAATGCAATTGTAAGCGTTCCTTTCCTCATATCTATATTATTGTAGCTTATAGTTTATATACTTTTTTGTGAAAGTGTTGTGACTATTTTGTTACTATTTTAAAATGGTATAAAAACAAAAGCTTTATATATTATTAATACTATTCTGGAGTAGAGAAAAAGAGGCCTTTGAAAACAATATTCTACTCACCTCTTTTTCCCGGGAAGATTCCGACTTTTCTTGGAATCTTTCTGGGTTTTCTTTTTTTGTTTTGCAAAATCCTTTTTCAGATTTACAAAAAACAACCCTAAAACAATCCCAAAGCAGGTTCCAAGCAAAAAGACAATAATTACAGAGCTGCTGATTGCTGTCCCAATTTCAAAAGCAGAACCAGAATTTCGAGGGTTTTCTTCAGGAGGAAAGTACATATCTAGGTTGCTCAGCTCAAGGCTGTACTCGAGGTATCTCAAAGCAGAATAAGGATCATCTTCTTTTAATGACTGTGCGTACTCATAATAGCTGTAACCGAGTATTGGAAACTTTCCCTTGCTCTGCTGTATTGCCAGCACTTTTTCTGCCTGGCTTATTTTTTCATCAACAAGCTCTCCAACCTGATCCTCGTCTATGAAAAGAACTGTAAAAAGCATGTCTGCATCTGCCTTTACTTTGGAAGCCTTAAAAAGGCAAAGCGCATAGTCCTGGCTCTGCAAATACCCGAAAGCTTCCCTTAATCCGGATTCATAGCCGCTTACTGATGCAGGAAAATACAAAGCAACATAGTTTATCCTTTCGCTTGCCTCTGAGATCTTGCTCTCGCAGCTCTCCTTCAGCTTCTGGTTTTCCAGCACAAATTTTTCTCCAGGCAGGCCAAAAAAGTCTGACCAGTAAACTCCGCTGTAAAGCCTTTCGTATGCATAAGAAAGCTCTTCGCTTGAAACATTCGAGGAATTTATCTGCTCAAGAATTGATTTTGACTCCTGCACCCTTTCATTTACAATCATGTATGTCTCCAGATCTGAAAGTGTATTAAATTTTCTGTTGTCAATGTCCTGCTCAAAATCATTCAACTGGGAAACCACAGATTTATATCCTTTTTCCAGGTTTTCATTACTAAACTCCTCAAGGTATAAATCCCTTAATGCAAGGCTTCCGCTAAAGCAAAAGCTTGCTCTTGAATAGTCATCGCCAAGAGCTTTGGCAGCTTTTGCTTTTTCCATAAATTTTTTGGCAGAACTGTACAAAGAGTTATTGGAGCTTTCAAGCTCTGTTGTGTCAAGCTTTGCTTCAAGGTCTGAATAATGCGCACACAGCTTGTCAGCCACAGACTGCATAGTCTTTTTGTAGCTGTCAGGAACTAAAAGCTCTGGAAGATTTTTGGAATAATTCTTGCCTGTAAAATAGAACAGGGCTTCTTCAAGACTGCTTACAGGAGCAATTTGTATAGAAAGACCTTCTGACAGATTATCAAAAGATGACCTATTTGAAACAGAAAGCTTTGGGACAATCACCATTTTAAGACCATCATTCTCAGCAGCAAGCGCTTTTTCTCTCAGGCCGCCAACAGGGCCTATGAGCCCTCCGGAGTTTATGGTTCCTGTCATTGCAATTGACTGGTCGATCTGCTGGCTGTCAAGAACCGCAACAGTAAGCACTGTTATTGCCCCTCCTGCGCTTGGACCGCCTATAATGTTTGCATCTGCCCTCATTTTATAAAAAAAATCATACTGCGCACAATCAATCTCCAGAAAGTCGCAGGCAACTGCCTTTGCAAACCTTGTGCTTATCTGGGTGTCTACCTTTGTCAAGGGAAAGCTCTCAATATAGACATTTCCGCTGCCAGGCCTTACATCAAGAAACATCTCAGGAACCCCCCCAGGAACAGTCTCATTGAGCAATGAGCCAGTGCTGACAAGCTTTATGCTGCCTGACTGCGCATGGGCTGCAAAGGAAAATGCAGTCAGCAGAACAAACGCAAGAGTAAGTTTAGCGTATTTCATCTTATAGGAAAACCATGCATATTATTTAAGGGTTGTGGAACTTGCAGAGGTTTTAAAACTGGCTAATTTAAATATTAGTTTATACATATTATTACGGCATGAATATCCTGGAGATCATACTCAAAATTGTAATAACATTCAGCCTGGCTCTTGTGTTTGGAATAGAGAGGCAAAGGTCTCATAAGCCCATAGGGTTTGGAACATTTATATTTGTTGCTGTTGGCTCCTGCGGTCTTGCAATAGCTGCCCTGGAAATAAACAGCGAAAACCCGCTTCCGCTTTTGAGTGGCATAATAACAGGAATAGGGTTTTTAGGAGCAGGAGCAATGATTAAGACAACAGATAAGATATTCGGGTTTACAACTGCTGCAAGCATATGGGTTTTCTCTATATTTGGCCTGCTGATTGGTACAGGAGAGTATTTTATAGGGTTGATTATTTATTCGTTTATATGGGCTGTTGTGTTCATTGACAGACACTTTGAGAAAAAAGGAATAGGCTCATACCAGAAAAAGCTCTTTATAAAAACAAACAGGATAATCCCTGAAAAAGAAATAAAAAAAGTCCTGCTTCTCCATACAAAAAAGCACAAGCTCATACATTTTGAGGTAGACAAGAAAAACCAGTGCTTTTCAGGAACATATATTATTGAAAGCGAAAAGCATGAGATAAACAACCTTCCGAATATTCTCTACCATCTGGACTGGTTTGACTCCTGCCATGTAGAATAAGCTATTTTTTCTGCTTATACCTTCCCCTGGCTTCAACTTTTTCCAGCTGTTTAATTATGGCCCTATAGCCTTGCACAGCTTTGTAGCCCTCCAGAAACAGCTTTAATGCTTTTTCATAAACCCTATGGTGCTTGCTTTCAAGAGCCTGCTTGAAAAGGTGTATATCCACTGCCTTGTCTTCAACTTTTTTTGAAAAGCTGCTCAGCCCAAAGTCTATCAGAAATATTTTGTTTTTGTGCAGTATCATGTTGCTAGTTGTAATATCTCCGTGGATTATGCCAACATTATGAAGTCTTGCAACTATTATTCCTATTTTTTTTGCCAGAATAGGCTTGTTGTCAAGGACATCCCTTATTTTTGGCCCATCCAAATATTCCATCTCAAACAGATATTTGTCCCTGCTAAGTATTTTTGGGACATCAATGCTTTTTTGCAGAGCCCCAATTATTTTTATCTCCCGTTTTGTCCTGGACTTTCTCAAGGATTCATCCAGAGAAGTAATTCTGTAGTGCTTTGGAGTCCTGTGTTTGGTTATTCTATTGCTTTTTTTGAGCAGCACTGCTTCTGCTCCCTGCGCAATTATCATATAGTAAAAGAAAAACCAGAAGTTTATAAATTTTCATAAACCTTGCTTAAGAATTGATAGGAGAGTATCTGCGCAAAGCTTCGCCATATCTAACTAGCACCCATGCCAGCTTGTTAAAGAACTCTCTGTTCTGATTTACAAGTTCTTTATCTTTTTTTAAACCTTCCACTTTTTGATCTATGATCTGGACCAATTCAGGAACAAGATAAGTATCTGATATTCCTGCACTTGCCACAGATATTGTATCTTTTTCTATATTATCAGCAGCAGCTTTTTCTGCACTATTTGGGCTATTTGATATATTGTTGTAGAAACCAATAAGCAGTTCTGCAAAGTTCTGTCTGTATTTACTGTTATCTTTTGACGCAACTTTGTGAAACTCCTTAAGAACCTCATATTTCCAAACTGCATTTTTTGCCAGCTTTTTTTCCTCTTCATTCATATATACTCCCTGTTTTGCAGGTGTTTCAATGCTTGGGACTTCTGTTTTATGGCCTGATTCTATTTTGTTTACCATATCAGAAATTTCTTCCTTTGAAAGTATTCTTATCAGCTTATCTTTTTTTGGCTCTGCTTTCTTTTCCTGCGGTTTTTTCTCCACAGGAGTTTTTTGTGTTCTTTGGTAAATTTCAAGCAAAGCATCTTTTGTTTTGCCAAGAGCGATTGTGTAGAACTCATTAGATACTTTTTCATCGTTAAGTAAAACTTCCAATACTTTTGCATTCATATAATCATCATTAGCCATTAATCACACCTCTGCAAACAATTCATCCATATCCCTTTCTGTAATATCTGCCCTGCTAAGAATATCTATTCCTGGCTTTTTTTTCCTGCTTCTTATCCTGTTGAGAAGTTTAGTATCCTCATCCATGTACGCTTCTTCTTCAAATTCTTCTTCTACAAACATAATTTCAACCTTTTAATTACTCCTGTGTAGTAATAACTAATATATAAATGTTGCTGTTTTACTATTATTTTCGATATAGAAAAATATTATTTTAAAAAAAAGTGCACGCCCGAAGGTGGACTTACTCCTGAATATGCAGTTATCCTGGCTTTTCCTCAGCCCCGCAACCCGCCAAGCACCAGAGCCCTAGCTTAGGGCTGCTCCATTCCTGGCCTGACCCAGTTCACAAAGATTCCGATCCTGGAGGACAAGGCGTCAACGTCCAAACCAGGGCTGCGCACCCAAAAGCAAGCCGCCCTTCGGGCTTCGACCCCACCGACATCCATTTGCGGTTACAGGCGAGGATGAGCCGCCCAGTCTAGCGATAAGTGGTAATTTATCAGTGCTTTTAAATGTTGTTAAAATGTGAAAAATTATACTACTCATAAGTAGTAAAAAAACGAAACCTTTATATATAAGCTCATCCAAAACATATCATTCAAAAGCTTTAAAAAAAAGAGGTGAAACAATGAGGATTACCTGCTATGAAACATTTCATGCACTTGCAAAAAGACAAGCAGAAAACAGCCCTTTTGAGATAGATATACCTTCCAGAGAATTCTATTGCAGAATCAGCAGCACATACGAAGGTGCAGTAGGCCCTGAGCAGACAGCAGCCATACTCAAAGCCTATGGACAAAAAGACAAATTTTTGGAAATGAGCCCTGAACTATTAGACCATATAGTACAGCAGACAAAGCGCAAAATAGGAGATGGGCCTGTCTACAGAAACGGTGCAATAGAAGGTGTAGCAACAATCGCAGTCATAAACAGTGTTCTGGATGAGCAAAAATTCTGATTTCAAAAGCTTTAAAAAAAGGATTGCCTAAAACAGCCCATGGCTAATGAAACAGTAAACGCAACAATCAACGCAATAAACAACATAACTGCAAATGGGTCTTCAACTCTTGCCCAGCACATTACACAGTTCACAGCCATAGTCTATGGCCGGCTTGTTGACATAACAACCGCTCCCATAAGGATTTCAGGCATGCTGTGGATAATTACACCGCTTGTTGTTGCGCTTCTTTTGATGGAATTCTACTTCAGCAGGTACTCAAAAGAAGAGCTTGGCTGGAATACTGCAGTAGGAAACAGCCTGGTGCTCATATTTGTCGCAATAGACCTTTTAAGGCACATCTATGGAGACCAAAACTTTCTTGCAATGGAAATAAGCGAGCTTTTGCTTGTAAAAAAAACAATAATAGCACTGGTGGTTGCTGCAGGAAGCTTTCTGCTGCTTTTTACAGAGTTCTTCCACATTCTTCCAAAAAAGTTTGCATTTTTTGTAAGCTCCAGCCTTCCTGTAAACCTCATAGCATTTTTTGCAATAATACTTGTATACAGCGAAATACCCCTAGATGTTTATACCTTGATCTCGGCAATAGTTATGTTTGTTGTTCTCCTTTTAGTCTTCAGGATAATAAAGCAGCTCATACCAAAGTCTGAAGAGTCCAGCATAGAAAAAAAATCAAGGTATAATTACAATGAAGAAGGGCTTATAGAAGTAAAAGAGTGATTATTCCATAGCCAACAAGACATCCTAGAGAGATAAAAGGCATCGCAGGGTAAAACCTATCTTTTTTTGAAAAATACAGCAAAAGGAACAGCGCAACAGTTGTTGTGAGTGTTATAATAAGAGAAAACCCCAGCGCAGAGATTTTTTGCAAGCCATCCGCAATCAGGCGCTCCATCACGACCCCTGAAAATATTAGAGGAAACGCAATATCTCCCCCTCCAAGTATTGCATTTTTGGATTCAGTTTCTTGTTTTGATAGCTGAGGAATTTTTGAGTCCGCTTTTTTTAGCTGAATCTCTCCATCTAATTTGCTTTTATTTTCAGGCTTATTGGCATTTTTTATTTTTGAAGAATAAGGGATAAAAAGCCCTGCAAAAACATTGCTCTTTGTCTGGAACTCTGCCATTTTTACCATGTGCCTGCTCTGCCACACTGCAATAATGTCGTAAACAGATATAATCAAAAGAAGTATTGTTGCCAAAAACACAGGATGGGAAAAAAAGCTCTGGCTATGAAAAGCGCCGAACATGGGAACAATTAAGAGCGCTATCCCGCTGTAGATGAGAATCTCTGAAATGTTGTGGACAAAAACGTTTGGCCTGAAAATCTTCCACACAGCCAAAACCACTGCAATCAAAAGAGCCAGCCAGGAATTCAAAAAAACACCCAAGGCAATGGTTATAGAAATAGTCACTGCAAGAAAAAACCAGGACTTCCAGATTGAGACTTTTCCGAATTTTATGATTATCAAAACAAGAAGTGTTCCCACAACAACCCCTAGAAGTATGAACAGCACCGCGCCAATCCCTGTTGTTTGGGGCCTTGGCCCAAGAGCAGTGTCTTCGTGCTGGACAACAGTTACAGAAACGTTTTGACCATTCTCAACTATTATCTGCTGTGAAGGCTCTGCGTCATAGTTTATAAGGAAAAGCCCTGCAAGCTGGCTCAACACAAAAACAGCAACAAGAAACAGCGTAATAGTAAGATCATGCTTCATGCAGTAAAGGTTTGAGCAATTGTTTATAATTGTTTTTGTTTGGAAGCAGTCCGCAAAGCATTAAAAACCACAAAATATTCTTACCAAAATGGACTATGATACTGGCTATAATTATGAAATAGTGCATGATAAAAAAAACAACATGCTTGTTGTCAAAGTCACCAAGACAGAGACAATTGATAAGCTTGTAAGCAGTCTTGCACAGAACTCACCAGGCAAGGAAAACAACAAAGAAAACTCCAATATTGTAGACATAACAGGAATTACTTCAAAACAGCCTGCCAAATACGCGTTTGTAATTAACTATGAAAACAAAAAAGATCTGTACAGGCTTGTGTCAAACGATCCAATAGTTGTAAAGGGCAACAAATACACAATGAACGACCCGAACGGCCATCTTTTGGGATTCATCAACCTTTATGCCGACAAGCCAGTAATTGTGATAAACGAGGACATAATAAGGGATATGGAGAGCTTTATGAAAGTTTTTTACCACGAGCTTATGCACACCTTCTTCAAGGATGAGATAATTGACAGGGTTGTTACAGATACAATGCACCCAGAAAAAATAATCAACAACTCAAAATATGCAGCCTAGAGTTTTTCCAAAACTTTTTTTATCTGCTCAACCGTCCTGTCCCAGTCAAACTTCTGCTCGACCAAAAGCCTTCCGTTTTTAGAGAATTTTTTTCTTATTGATTCATCATTGATTACTATTTCCAGCTTTTTTGTGAGCTCGTAAGGCTGGCCCTTGTTGATCAAGAATCCGTTCATTCCCTCAACAATATAATTTTTTACAAAGCCGACTTTTGTTGCGATTACAGGAACCCCGCAGCTCAATGCTTCAAGCGTTGTGAGAGAAGTTGTTTCTGTAATGCTTGTAAGCACATAGGCATCCATTGCCTGCACAAACCTTTCAACATCATTTTGTGCAGGAAAAACCTTACAGCCAGCCCTTTTGCTGAACAATCCTTTTATCTCCTCCAGACCGTCACCAACAATCAAAAGCCTTATCTTTGGATATTTTGACTGGAGCCTTATGAATGCCCTGAAAAGTGTTTTTAAGTCTTTTTCCCTTGAAATCCTTCCGTGATAGCCTATAACAAAAGAGTCTGCCTCAAATCCAAGTGCTGCTTTTGCTGCGCCTTTATCTTTTGGAGGAGAAAATTTTTTTGTGTCAACCCCCAAATGAATTATTCTTGTCGGAGCATCAATCTTGAGCCACTGTAAAACCTCTTCTTCTCCTTCTGAAGGAACCATTATAATATCACACCCGCTGTACAGCTTTACAGAGCGCTGCTTTACAAATCCCTTGGCATATTTTTTCAACAGCCCTTTTGTTGCGCTTACAGCAAGCTCATACTCCACAGAGTGCATAAATGCCACTAAATGCTTTCTCTGGCTATGTGCCTGTTTCATTGCAGAAGCACAGACAGGCCCAATTGTCTGGGTAAAAACAATATCTGACTGCTTAACAAAACTTTTTATTATTGCGTGGTCTGGCTTGGAAAACACAAATCCTCCAACCTTTAAAAAACCAGAAAGCGGAAACCTTACAAGTGTATAACCTTTCTGCTCTGCTAACTCCCCAAAATCAGGAGCAATAACTGTAATTTCATATTCTTCTTTTAGCCTGGGAATTACTTCGCTCAAAAACCTTGAAATTCCATCCCATCTTGGCAGGTAATTGTCTGTTGCTATGAGCAATTTTTTCATTTTGCCCTGAAAAACACCTCTGCCCACTTATAATTATTCTGTATTCCATGAAAAAACGCCTTTGCATAAACACTCCACAACAAGCTTATAATACTCAGCCTCTGGCTCTTAAAGCACTTCAAAGCTTTTAACTTTGTTGAAAAGGTCTCTGAAACATCCACCACAAGCCTTGGCTTGTCCTTTTTGAGATTAAAAATATTCCATACATTGAAAGAATACACAGGAACTTCTTTTTTTGTCTTTTCAAGCGCTGCCAGCACCAGTTTCAGCGTTCCCCTATGGTCTGTGTGGGGATCATCCTCGCTGTGGGTAAAAATCTTTGAAGGCTTTTCCTCTTTTATGATGTCTGCAAGCTCCTGAACAGATTTTTTTTTGGCTGCATCCTCTTCAAATTTGCCTTCTTTCAGGTCAAGAAATGACACCCCAGAACCCTTAATTACCTTGTCTGCATGCTCTGACTCCTCAATCCTCGTCTGTATTGTTATGTGCTCCTTTATCCAGAAGGTTCCTGACTCCCCGTAGGAAAGGATAACAGTCCTGATTTTATCTCCTTCATTTGCATACTTTGCAAGCGTCCCCCCTGCACCAAATATCTGGTCGTCAGAATGGGCGCAAATTACAAGTATTGTTGCCATAAGCAATAGAGGTCTGGCTGTTTTTAAATAATTTATTGGTAAAAGAAGATGCACCGGCCGGGATACTCAAATCCTGAAGAGATTTGTGGTCTTCCTCTGGGATACTTGAACCCGGGTTGTCGGCTATCTTTGCGTGCAAAGATCACGATGAATCCTTGATTCTAACGCGTGGAAGGCCGAAGTCATGTGTGAAACCTCTTACTTGTAACCAGGGGACTCAGGTCAAAGACTAGGAGTCGCCTACTTTTGGTTAAGCTTTTTGTAAAAGGTTAAGCCACTAGACCACCGGTGCATGCTGTTTGGAAAAAGGGGTTTGTTTTTAAAACTTACGCAAGAACCTTTATAAAACCATATTTATTTCTTTATAAACATGGTATTGGAAAAGCTCGGGAGCAGCCTCAAGGAGACTCTGGAAAAGGTTACAAAGGCATTGTTTGTAGATGAAAAGCTTATCAACGAGCTTGTCAAGGATATCCAGAGGGCTTTGCTTCAAGCAGATGTCAATGTAAAGCTTGTTTTTGATCTGACAAAAAAAATCAAAGAGCGGGCTCTTAAAGAGGACAGGGACATTCCTAAAGGACTTTCCAAGAGAGAATATCTCATCAAGGTTGTCTATGAAGAGCTTGTGCAGTTTTTGGGCGGAGAGGGGAACAAGATAAGCATAACAAAAAAACCTTTCAAAATAATGCTTGTGGGATTGTTTGGAAACGGAAAAACAACCACTGCTGCAAAGCTTGCACACTTCTACAAAAAAAGAGGAAACAAAGTTGCGCTTTTGACAACTGACACCTGGAGGCCTGCAGCTTTTGACCAGCTCCAGCAGCTATCCAAACAGGTAAATGCAGAGTTTTTTGGAGACAAGTCTGAAAAAAATCCTGCAAAAATCTTCAAAAAGTTTGAAAAAGAGCTTGACAAGTTTGACATAGTCATTATTGATACTGCAGGAAGGGACGCACTGAACGACGAGCTAATAACTGAGCTGAATTCCATAAACAAGACAGTTAATGCAGATGAGACACTCCTCGTGCTGGGTGCAGACATTGGCCAGGCTGCTGAAAAGCAGGCAAAAACATTCAACGAAACATGTAGTGTTACAGGAGTTGTTATCACAAAGCTTGATGGAACTGCAAAAGGAGGAGGCGCATTGATTGCCTGCTCTGTAACAAAGGCACCAGTCAAATTTATAGGAGTAGGAGAAAAAATTGACGCTCTGGAGGAATTCAAGCCAGAAGGGTTTGTGGGCAGGCTTCTCGGCATGGGCGACCTGGAAAGCCTACTGGAAAAAGCCAGGGAAGCAATAGACAGTGACAAGGCAGAAGATCTTGGAAAAAGGTTCTTGAAAGGAGAGTTCAACCTTCTGGACCTTTACGAGCAGATGAGCGCCATGAAAAAGATGGGCTCCCTGAGCAAGATTATCGAGATGATTCCAGGCATGGGCCAGCTGAAGCTTCCAAAAGAAGCACTTGAAGTCCAGCAGGAAAAGCTTGAAAAATGGAAGATTGCCATGCAGTCTATGACAAAAGAAGAATTAGAAGACCCTGAAATAATGTCAGGAACAAGGGTTGAGAGGATCAGCAGGGGAAGCGGCGTAAGCATAAGCGACATAAGAGGCCTTTTAAAGCAGTACAAGATGTCCAAAAAGCTCATGAAGCAGATGAAAGGCGGGGAAAAAGGCATGGAAAAGATGATGCAGAAGATCCAGAAGGGCGGAATGAAGATGCCTGGGTTCAAGTTTTGAAAATAATCAGCACTCTGCTTTTGCAGTTATTGCTTTGAAGCAGTTTTCGCAATATGGATGGTCTTTTGCAAAGAAAACATCCTCGACAGAGCATATCTCCCTTTGCCTGCAGTTAAGGCCTTGGCAGATTATTGTCATATTAATGCCTCATACTTTTTTATATCAATATTCAATGACTCAAGAAGCGCATTATACGTCACGTGTCTTGCATCATCTTCAGGCAAATAGTGCAGAATGGTTTCATAACCTTCATGAATTCTGTTTAGTCTTAATACATGAGCTCCTGCATTGGGCGAGGGATTTCTCAACAATCCTTCTCTTATTACTGCTATATTTTTCTCTTGTTCAGAAATAATTTCTTCATCTGGTGAAATAATGGCAACTCTGGCATCCATATTATAGTCTGCCTTTTTTGTCATGCCTGGGATTTCGTTTATTTGTGTTGCCATTTTTTTAGGAGTAGGAACGTGAAGAGGGAAAAAGGGGTGGGTGATTCATGGCAGAGTGAAACTCTGACACAGAGGTGTTTTCATGAGAATAACACGCTCCCCCTTCACGCCTAATAGAGAGATAATATTTTACCCCTCTATAGTAGTGTATAATATAACTAATATATAAATGTTTCGGTTTGTAACCACTGTATAGTGATTAACATGCTGAAACCCCAGAATTCTGCACTTTTAAGCCGTTAGGCGCAATTCATGATGACACATTATTGCGCATGTTTTTAGGCTTGTTTTAGCAAATTACACACCTCACTTATACGAAGACCACAAAATAGTGCGATCAATGAACCCATGAATACAGTGTTGTCTTCTATAGATTCAAACAAAGCGAGCAATTGCTTTTTATTGAGGACATTTGGAAGTGTTCTTGGCTTAATTGGCCTTGCAAAGTTTTTCATGGTTTACATCCTCCGAATCAAGCTTAAAGCCATGTTCCGTATGTCTTCGTTGAGTTCTTCCATTGTCTCATATTTGCGTGTGTGGGCAACAGAAACGGCTTTTCTTTGGCTGATCTGCTTTTGTTTTATCTGATACTTGATATCTTCAGGAAGTCGCTCAAGTAAAAGCCAACGATACACGGTGTAAGTATTGTATCCCTTCCCAATTAAAAACTGGTGCAATTCTTTGGTTTCTCCGAGGAGTATCGCCTTTTTAGAATATTGATTGTGAGCTAGTTTTCCTAGCGTTTCAGTGAGATGGCGCATGTCTGTGTCTGGAAAGCGACTGGTTAATTCTTTTTTGACGAGAGAAAGCTTCTCGAGAAAAGTTTGGCGCATAGGCTCAGGGTTCATGGTTTGTTTCTCCGCTACTCTCGCCAAAACCTCGAAAACGCTTGACACAAAAGCTTGGCTCTCGCCGTGCAGAATCTATAAATGTTTTGTCATTGTGTAGTAGTTATTACTGATTTTCAAAAAAGCGTCACTAAACCACCAAAGAGTAAAAAGTCTGAAATCGAGGAATTTTGGACTTTTAGACGTTGTAAGCAGAAAAGAGACCTAAGCATCCTTAGGCAAATACTTTGGGTGCAACGCAATAAAATTGCGTGCACAAGAAATCCTATTTGATTTCTTTGTGTGGTAGGCAAAAAGGAGCGAAGTAACAATCGCTTTTTTTCTTTTTTTCAGTGTCCACTAGACATCCAGACACAGAATATATAAAGATAAACAATTTACTCATTTATAAATGGAAGATAAACATAAACTAGTTGTTTTTCAAGACGCGAAGAATTCAAAGAGTTCTGGCGTGCCAAAAACATCCTTATGTGTTTTTGAGCACAAGAAAATCAGACGAATCTGGTATAATGAAGAATGGTACTTCTCAGTTATAGATGTAGTTGAAGTTTTAACAGATAGTAATAATCCAAGAAACTACTGGTCTATGCTTAAAAAAAGAGAATTAGATGCTGGAATTGAACTGTCCACAAATTGTGTACAGTTGAAATTAGAAGCACCAGATGGTAAACTAAGAGAAACAGATTGTGCAAACACAAAATCACTATTTAGAATAATACAGTCAATTCCATCAAAGAAAGCTGAACCTTTCAAACTATGGCTTGCACAAGTAGGCTATGAACGAATTGAAGAAATTGAAAACCCAGAACTTGGACAAGATAGAATAAAAGAATACTATGAGCTCAAAGGATATCCGAAAGAATGGGTTGATAAAAGACTTCGAGGAATTGCAGTTCGTCAAGAATTAACAGATGAATGGAAAAATCGAGATATAAAATCAGAAAAAGAATTCGCAATACTAACAAATGAAATTAGCAAAGCGACATTTGGGAAAACAGTGGAGGAATACAAAGAATTCAAACAACTCCAAAAGAAAAACCAAAACCTTCGAGATCACATGACTGATTTAGAATTAATCTTTACAATGCTTGGCGAAAAAACTACAACAGAAATCACTAAGGAGAGAAACTCCCAAGGATTTGATGAATGTAAAGAGTCCGCCAAAGAAGGCGGTCAAGTCGCAGGTAATGCAAGAGAAGATGTTGAAAAACGTCTTGGTAAATCAACAATTTCTAAAGAAAACTTTTTACCTAAAAAAAAAGAAAAGAAAAAATTAAAGTAATAGGGGCTTAACTTTTAAGAACAATTGGAGGAACATAGTTAATTAGTAATTCATCAAAAACAAATATCGACTCATACAATAAAATCAAATCAGCAAATTTGTCTTTTATATCAAACAAAAATTTTCTAAACTCTTCAATAGAGTTTACGTGAACGTCAATCATCAAATCATAATTCCCAACAGTGTTAGTAACATAATAAACAGAATCAGTTTCTTTACAATAAGAAATCATTGAACTTACTTTATTTAAAGAAGTTGATTTAAACTTAAAGAGTAATAAATGCCATTGCTTTCCTAGTGAATTTATGTTTATCTTTGGTCTAAATCCTTGAATAACTTTATTTTGTTTCATATTCTTTAAAGCATAATGAACACTATGCAAAGGAATTTCAGTTTTATTAGCAATCTCAGTTACCAACATACGTCCATTTAAACTTATTTTCTCAAGAATTTTTTTATCCGTGTTAGTCAATTCCAGAACTTTATTTCGAGGAGTTGTCTTCAAAGATTCATCGGACTTGTCATCTAAAAATTTATAACTTATATGTTCAGCTTGAATTAAAGTTGTATATGTCAATTCATGCAAATTATTTCCTAATAATGCTTTCAATTGAAATAATTGTTTATGAAACGAATCTATTGATTTTGCACAAAACAACAAAACAACATCCCATCTTCCAACACCTGTAACCATCCAAGCAATTTGTGGTAAAGATTGAAGTTTCTTATACAACTCCACTTCTTCGTCAGGATTTAAGCCAGTTAGTTGTAAAAAAATATAATATGAATCAAAGCCTAATTGACCAACATCAAGCATAGTATAATAGTTTTGAATTATATTCTTTTCTTCTAAACGATTTAATCTATATCGAATTACTTGCTTACTGGTTTTAAGTTGTTTAGCAATAGCAGACTCTGTTTGTCTTGCATCAGCATCTAAACAAGACAATATCTTCAAATCAGTAGAGTCAAGCACCATAATTAACAAATAATCATAAATAATATATAAATATTCTTATTTTGACAAAAATTAGATGAGATAGTTTTAATTATCTGATTAAACATCTAAAGTGTATGAAAAATAATGATTTAGAGACTATCGTAAGAGATGTAGCCACTAAAACAACTGAAATTGTTAAGAAGGGTGCAAACTCCTTGCGTGAAGGATACGAAATAATACACAGTAAGTATCCTATAATAACTAATTACCTATCTTCTGCTGCAGGTACCATTGGAGGTGATGCAATTGCAAAGCAATTTACAGATAATCCAGATATATCATTAAGAGATGTTGCATTCACTGCATCAGCCGCTGTCGCATACAGTTATCTTGCTCCAAAAATGATTGAGTGGTCAACGAAAGCTACGAATAAATTTAGCAAAACGTGGAAACAACTTAAAGAAGGTAGTATAAAACACACGATGTTTAATACCACACTCTTAACTGCAATGTATTTCCCCGTCAATATGACTTATTGGAATTATCTAACAATAAAAAATCAAGCTCCAATTACATGGGAAGATAATGAAGTAGGAGCAATTACATTAGGAATTGCAACCATACCTTACTTAATTGCAGACTATGTTGCCATTAAAAAATTTAGTCAACCAGAAACCCAAAAATGGCTTCGACCATTTTATAGTGCGGTTGAACTTGTTTGGAACACCATATTTGCTGGAGGAAACTATATTGCAAAAAGAATGTAATTTCTACACATTTCGTTATTCACTTTCTTTTGACAGCATAACCTGAGAATGACTTTTCCGCTGTTATCTGAAGTTTCCGCTCGCTTTTTTCTGAATTCAACAAAAACAAAGTTGTTTTTGTGTGCCAAAAATATATGATTTTTGAGCATTTCAGAAAATTTATCTGCTTATGACGAATTTGAGGAAAGTTCATAAACATCTTTGATTTTTTGATTGCGTCATTACGACACCAAATCACTTTTTGGTTAAAAAGGCGAAAATATCCATTTTAACGACGTAGCAATCATTATGACCAATTATAAATGTTTCGTTTTTGAAGTACTTCCAAGTAGTAAAATTTACCAAAAGTAGTTTCGAAACCTATATAAATCAAACAGCCTACATATTATAAAAAGGGGTGAATAGTTGAAAAGGTTTGCACATTTTTCTCACGACAGGATTGTTGCCTATTTCAGCATGGAGATAGCAGTCAGGCCTGAAATGTTCACCTACAGCGGAGGCCTTGGAGTGCTTGCAGGAGACACAATAAAGAGCTGTGCAGATCTCAACGTGCCATTGATAGCAATAACACTTGTGGCTAAAAAAGGCTATTTCAAGCAGCATCTGGACAGCGCAGGCCAGCAGACAGAGGAATACATAGAGTGGAACCCCCACGACTATTGCAGGCTCCTGCCAAACAGGTTCTCTGTGATGATTGAAGGCAGGGAAGTAAAGCTTCAGGCATGGGAATACCTCATAAGGGGAATAAGAGGCCATACAATCCCCATATATTTTCTGGATGCTGACATAGAGCCCAACATACCTGAAGACAGGGCATTAACATACAACCTTTACGGAGGAGACTCAACATACCGGCTCAAGCAGGAAATAATTCTGGGCATTGGAGGGGTTCGCCTCATAAGGTCGCTGGGCCACGACATAAAAAAATACCATATGAACGAAGGTCATGCAGCATTTTTGACACTTGAGCTTTTGAAAGAGTTCAAAGACCCCCAGACAGTGAGGGATAGGTGCGTATTCACAACTCACACTCCTGTGCCTGCGGGCCACGACCAATTCCCAATTATCACTGTAAAGCACGTTTTTGGAGATACAGTTGACCACAGGATTATCGATTCAATAACAGTAAATGACAAACTAAACATGACCCTGTTAGGGCTTAAGTTCAGCAATTATATCAACGGAGTTGCCAAGAAGCACGGCGAAGTCAGCCAGAACATGTTTCCAGAATATTCAATAGACTACATAACAAACGGTGTCTATTCAAGAGAGTGGACCTGCGAAAACTTCCAGAGAATTTTCAACGAGTATATTCCTGGATGGATGAACGACCCATTCTCATTGAGGTATGCGCTTGGAATCCCTCCCGGAGAGATATGGGACGCCCACATGAGAGCCAAAAGAGAACTTATAGATTTTGTGAACAAGAAAAAAGCAAAGATGTTCGACCCTGAAGTTTTCACAATAGGCTTTGCAAGAAGGGCTGCAAAGTACAAAAGGGCAGACCTGCTGTTCAGCGATGTTGAAAAGCTTAAAGAAATTGTGAACAAGCACGGCAAAATACAAATAGTCTATGCAGGCAAAGCCCACCCAAAAGATGGTGAGGGAAAAGACCTTATAAAAAAAATATTCAAGGCAATGGAAGAATTAAAAGATTTTATAGACATTGTTTATATTCCTAATTATGACATGAGTGTTGGAAAGCTGATTACTTCAGGCGTAGATATCTGGCTGAATACTCCATTGAGGCCAAACGAGGCTTCAGGAACCTCAGGGATGAAGGCGTGCCACAATGGAATACCAAACTTGAGCGTGCTGGATGGCTGGTGGATAGAAGGGCATATAGAAAATGTTACTGGCTGGTCTATTGGAGCAAAGCAAGGAATAGGTGATGACCAGAAAGACGCAGACGACCTTTACTACAAGCTTGCCCTGATAGTTTCATTGTTCTATAAGGAAAGAGACAAGTGGATTGATATAATGATGCACTCCATAGCATTCAATGCATCCTTTTTCAACACCCACAGAATGGTGCACCAGTACGTGCTGAATGCTTATTTTAAGTGAATTTCTTCATCTTTTTTGCTTGCTTTCTAGGTTTTTTATCAAAACATGAATGTGATCAGGATATTTAGTATTTAACTTTAGTTGCTCTTCTGGTGTCAGTTTTGGGTTATAAATACATACTTTAATATCTGCTTTTTTTCCAAAAACCTTAATAACTGCATCATCGTTTGGATCATAAAGAAAAGGACTTCCAAACATAGGATCTTCATAAAAAATATACTTGGAATTAGAAATTTTAAGAAAAGTATTTGGATGCACTGTATCAAAAAATGATATAGGTCTCAGAGAATCAGTTAGTTTGCCAAAATAATCCATATTAGTTTCATCTGGTTCTCTTTTTGGAGTCTCTCTTCTCCATATTTCTTCATAGAGTTTTTTTTTCAAATAATTTTTTCCATTGTTAACATTTCCATAAATTCCTATAATAATTGGTTTGGTTATTACTCTTTTGGATAAAGAAATAATTTTATTGATTCCCTGTTCCAAGTTTAATTCTTCTACCATTTATTAATACTCCTATTCTCCATAGTGCCAGTTGTTAAGAACTTCGTAAACTTTTTCTCTGAGCTTTTCATTGGTTTCTGCTATTGTGTGCAACTCTGGAGAGTTTTGCAGCTCTAAAAGCTTTCTCATGGCTTTTGCCTGCATATCAAGCCCTGCAAGAAACCTTGGGCTTGCCCTGTGGCCTGCTTCCCTTGTGAACCACCAATAGGCGCAGCTGAATAATGCCTTGTCTATTACCTCTCTTGCCTGGCTGTATTTTTCAGGGTTTTGGGCAACGATATCATTATCTATAATATTTGATGCTGCAAGCAGATTATAGAGATGATCCCATGCAAGCCTGTGTGCACTCTTAAAAGGCTCCTGGTGCTGTTCCAGCCACAAAGGGTAAAAGTTCCCTGACTGTATATCTTCAAAGGTTGTGGACCAGCTTCCTGGAAATGCAAGGCTTTTTCCTTTTTCTGGAAAGTTTTCAAATAATTCTTTACTGCTCATTGTGGTTAGGTCTTCTGAGTTTTGTATTTGGCTCAGCCAGTTATCAAGTGCGGCTGCAAGCTTTGGAATATGATGGCCTATTGTCTCTCCGTCCATTGTTGTAAACAGGTAGGTTCCTTTCTGCCTTCTCAATAATTCAGGAAAATTGTCATTAAGGTTTCCAAAAGCAATGTCGAGGCTTACCCTGTCATCCCTGAAGAGCACTTTCAGTTTGTATTTTCCCTGCTCTACAAATGTGTGGCTGTTGTTGGTCCATGAGTCATTGCTCACAACTCCTGGCAGGGAAATCCAGCTGTAGCCAAGCTCTGCTATGGGCTTTATCACAGATCTTGAATAGGCCATTTCAGGCAACCAGACTCCTGTTGGGTTATAGGAAGAGCCAAAAGCTTTTTTATTTATTTCATCGTTCAGCTTTATCTGCCTTATCATCTCTTTTTCTGGAATTAATGGTGCTATTGCGTGATAGCATAGTGTTGATACAAATTCCAGCTGGCCGTTCTCTGCTAATTCTTTGAATCCATTTATTATATTATCAAGCTTGTGTTTGAGCAATAGCTGTGTAAGCGAGCCGTTTATGTTGAGAATAAGCTTTGAATTTGGAAACTTTTTGTAGATATCAATAATCTTTTGGTAGCTCTCCTCTGCAACTTTTTTCAGCCAGTATTCTGACTGGTTTGGGGGTTGGTAGATATGCCAAAGAGGAGTCCATACGGTTTTTTGGGCTGTTTTTTGCTCCATAAAAGTCATATGGATGTTCTGATATATAAAGTTTTCCATTTTTTACCACTTCTTAGTGACTAATTTATAAATATTGTTTCCATATTGAAAAAAATTTTTGGTTATTTAGAAAATTATTTAAAAAAATACCTCTAAATTATTCAAATGCAGAACAAAGCCAAGCAAAACATTGCAATACTGTTTATTCTTTGTGTGTTGGTGTTCTCAATCAGCCTTGTTCTTCTATCAGTAGACCAGAAAGCAGGCCACGCAATTAATCCAAATCATGAAGTTTCTACACTACCAAAGTATAATGAGCATGAAACATCTCCTTTGGAGTCTGGCAGTTATCAAGTTCGTGAGACAAGCTATATTCGTGCAGGAACTCTTTTGGCAACCAAATCCGACGATGAGCAATGGCTTTCTTATTATGTCCAGGATCATTTGGGAAGCAATCTAAAAGTTATTAACAATATAGTTGAAGTTCAGCGCAACAGGTATTATGCATTTGGCGAAACCACAACAACTGGAGAATCAGAAAATGATTACAAGTATACTGGAAAGGAGTTGGATGATGAGAATGGCTTATACTATTATGGTGCCAGGTATTACAAGCCAAAGCTAGGCAGGTTTATGCAGGCAGACTCACTCAGCGGAAGTGTTGAGGATCCGCTCTCTTTAAACAAGTATATTTACACTAGAAACAACCCCCTGAAGTATATTGACCCAACAGGGAATGAAGAGAAAGGAGTTGATTATTATTCTCAAAAATATCCTTACATGGCCTGGGGAACAGGCATGGATGATCAAATGATAAGTTTTGTTCAAGGCTTAGAGTCAGGCGAAATAATTAAAGAAGAAGAGCTCGAATCAGCAATGTTGCAGATAGATGATGCAGTGGATATTTTTTCCTTAGGAACAACCAAACTGCTTAAAGAAGGAGCACTTATTGTTGGGGGAATTTTAATCAAGGAAATAGCAGAAAATAAGGCAAGCAAAGAGGCAACAGAATATTTAGGGGAAGAATTGATTGAAAAGTTTGGAAAAGATGTGGCTGACACAAAAGTCGTAAAAACTTTAACTGATGTTGAATCAGGAAAAATTGTTGTGGTTCCAAAAGATGTTGAGCATATAGATATGACTGCTAATATTTTAGGAGTTACTAAAAAAGAAATATATGAAAACCCTGATATAGCAAAAAACATTGTTGGAGGAAACATTTTTGTTAAAAATGGAGAGATTACAGGTCTACAAGTGGGAGGCTCAGGCCTAAAACTTGGCGCAGGAGTTAAGTACAGTCCTGAAGCTTTGAAATCTGCAAACAATATAATGTCCCTGTTTGTCTATAGTGGAGGAATAAAGGTTTCTAAAGAAATAAGGCACCAAGTGATTTCTCCTTAATTCATTATAAGCTATGGAATTCTATTGTTTTTTCAATATCATCATATACTGCAAACTTTGGTCTGAAATATTTTTCTTTTGCCCATAACGACCCCGGATTTACAAAATAAATTTTATTATCTTTGAGTTGAATGGTATTTGAAATATCTTTTTCCTGAAAATCTTCAAAAACTGCAGGAACATGCGTGTGGCCATAAAAACACATTGCAAGATCAGGGTATGTATTTTTTAGTTTTTCATATGCTGTCTTTATGTCTTTGCCTTTTATTATTCTTGAATCATTTTCTGGGAAATGATGAATCATTAGCAAACTCTCACTTTCAAAATATTTCTCTGTTCCTGCCCTTTGAAGAAATTTAAAATTATCAGTACTTATTTTTGGATATTTTTCAGGATTTAAAAAAGGGTCTTTGTTCCCCCTAACCGCGAAGATATTATTAGCTGGGAAAAATTGATTAACTGAATCAGGATAAGGGTTCAGAATTGATAAGGATCTTTCTCCATCATAGTTATCTCCTTTGTGGACAATATCCCCAAGATGAAACAGCCGTTCAGCACCTAACTGCTTTGCCCTTTTCATAGACTCAAGCAAAACATAATAATTCCCATGTGAATCAGCCACAATCGCAGTCTTCATAAAGAAAAAGTTTTTCAACCATCTTATAAATGTTTCGTTTTTTACCACTTCACAATTACAAATATAATTTAGTTCAATATAGAAAATAATTAGGTATTTAAAACATTTATAAACCGGCAATAATATCTAAAAAGCATGAAAATCCTGGCAATAGCAGACAACCACGGAAACAGGACCAGCCTGGAAAAAGCAAGGCAAAAATCAAGGCATGCAGATATCGTAATACACGTTGGAGACCTCACTATATTTGAGCGCAGCCTGAAAGAGCTGCTCAGAGAGCTGGAAAGCTGGGGCAAACCAGTATTATTAATTCACGGCAACCATGAAAACGAAAAAATAATGAGAAAGCTCTGCGAAAAAACAAAAAACCTCCACTTTATCCACAATGGCTTTTATAAAAAAGGAGAATACATTTTCATTGGTTATGGAGGAGGAGGGTTTGCAGAAAGAGACTCTGAATTCGAGAACAAAAAATCATTTTTTCTGACAATAGCAAGAAACCACAAGCATTTTCTGGTGCTGCACCAGCCACCCTATGGGTGTGTAGATACGGTTGGAGGAAGGCATACAGGAAATAAGAGCTTTACAGAATTCATAAAAGAAGCTCAGCCGGCAATTGCATTCTGCGGGCACATCCATGAGACTTTTGGAAAAACAGGGAAAATAGGAAAAACACTCTGCGTAAACCCTGGGCCAGAGGGAATGCTGTTTGAGGAGTAAAAATTTTAAACTACCAGATGTTGCCCATAATTATGATCCCTGAAAAGCTAAAGCCTGGAGATGAAATAAGAGTTGTAAGCCCTGCAAGAAGCATGTCTATAATCAGCGAAGAAACCCGAAAAATAGCGCTGAAAAGGCTTGAAGATATGGGTTTTAAAGTAAGCTTTTCCGACCACATCAATGAAAGCGACGAGTTTTTGTCTTCTAAAATAAGCTCAAGAGTTAAGGATTTAAATGATGCGTTTTCAGACAAAAAAGTAAACGCAATCCTTACCACAATAGGAGGATTTAACTCAAACCAGCTTCTCAGACATATTGATTATAGTATTGTACAGTCTAATCCAAAAATATTCTGCGGATATTCTGATATTACCGCTCTTCAGAACACATTTTTTGCAAAAACAGGATTGATTACTTATTATGGCCCACATTTTTCCAGCTTTGGAATGCAGAAAGGGTTTGATTATACTCTTGAGTATTTCAAGAAATGCCTTTTTTCAGAAAAGCCTTTTGAAATTGCTTCAAGCAAGGAGTGGAGCGATGATGCATGGTACCAAGATAAATATGAAAGAGAATTTATTAAAAACAAAGGAGCATTTGCCATTAACCCTGGCAAAGCCAAAGGAGTAATAATTGGGGGAAACCAGTGCACATTCAACCTCTTGCAGGGAACAGAGTTTATGCCTTCTCTGAAGGAAAAAATAATATTTTTGGAAGATGACTCTCTTGCTGATCCAAAAACATTTGACAGGGACTTACAGTCCTTAATCCATCAAAACTGCTTTGAAGAAGTAAATGGATTGGTAATAGGAAGATTTCAAAAAAAATCAGGAATGACAAGAGAGCTCTTGACAAAAATCATTAAGACAAAAAAAGAGCTTCAAAGCATTCCTGTAATTGCAGACGCAGACTTCGGCCACACAACACCCCAGGCAACTTTTCCCATAGGTGGAAAAGCAGAAATAATCGCAGAGGAGCAGCCAAAAATCAGAATATTGGAGCATTGATTACTTCTTTGTTCAAAATTCCAGCAATACCACAGACACATAAGACACACACGCATATTTATGGGCTTATGCATTCAAAAAATCTGGAGCGTTTGTTAAATAAGGCAGAATATTTTTAAACAACTCTATCATAATTATAGCATGTGGATTACCAAGCTCAAGCTGAGGCACGATGACTGCCCAATTGTAACCAGATGCCAGAAGTTTCACTCAATTGTCCTTTCTTACCCCAGCACGTGGTATGAGGAAAAAAACGTGAAATATGCAACAACCACCTGTTTTTTTCAAACCCAGGATGAAGACAAAAAAAAAGAGTTTATTGCTGACTTAAAAGCAGACAGGAGGATAACAAATCTTGAGGTGTCAGGAGATATTTTTACTTATGAGATAAAGCTGAAAAAAGGGGGCGAGCATGTCATGCTCTACCATGTGCGCAAGATTTTTTTTGTAAAGCCTGTCACAAACCACTATGAGGGGTTTGAGTATTGGCACGTAGCCTCCTGGGACAGGGAAACACTCCAGAAATTTATTGAATCACTCAAAAAGCACATGAATGTGTGCACAATCATGAGCATGGAGAAGTCCCATTTAACAGATGTATACTTTCCCAATGTCATGCCTAAGCTAAGTCCTCAGCAAAAAAAAGCCATTGAACTGGCTTTTCACAATAGTTATTATTCTTATCCCAGAAAAATATCATTAGAAAAGCTGTCAAAGCTTGCAAAGATTGGATTGTCGACCTTTCAGGAGCATCTTAGAAAGGCAGAGTTGAAGCTGCTGCCTGCAATAATAGAGCACCAGCTCAAGAAGAATTAGCGAAGTATTTCGACTTTTTCTATAAAAACATTCATAAAACCGAATAAATTCGGTAAAAAATAGTTATATTTGTTATTATTTTCTAGTAATAAATTTTATTCATAATCAAAAAATAAGAGGGAAAAAACATGAAAGATCTGCTCCTTGAAAACCAAATAAAAGACTCTGAAGAAGCATTTCTTCTGGGAAATCTCATGATGGATGTAAGAATTACTCTTGACATCGATGCATCAGAGAGATTGCTGGGAAGATATTTCAATGATTTCTTAAAAGGATATTGTTATGATACAGGTTTCTATTCTGATTTAGGGGACTGCATCACACAGTACAATCTTATTGAAACTAGTGCAAGCGAACTCAGACCTGACTTAATAAGGCTGACTGTAGAGGGCTGGCTTGAACAAGTTGAAAAAGCAATGGTGAAAGAAGGATTAAAAACGTTCAACAGTCATTTGGGAGGAACCTGTTCTGTAGCAGAAAAAGTAGCTGAGCGCGTTGGAGCCAATGACCTTGCTGCAAAAGCCCGCGAATACCTTGCTGCTATTGAGAAACTCCCTCGTAAATCTGAAGATGAAAACTATAGTGACTATTTGGAAAGTGAACAGACCAGGATTCAAAAAAAGATAGCAGCAACAGAATTCAGAAATTATGCACTTGGATGGGCAATTAATCTTCTGCCAAAGCCTGATCCAAAACAAAAAAAACAACCAAGAAGCCTTGAGGAGCTTGCCGAAGAGTTAGAACAAAATAAAGAAAAAATTTTAAAGCACAAGCAAAAAATGGCAGGAGCAACAGAAACAGACTATTCTGAAAAGTCATACGCTAAGCTTTCCACTTCAGAAGAGTTCAGAAAACACTTGTTTGGAAGAATGACCCTGCCAATAATGGTGTACACAGGAAAAACAGTTGATGAAGCCAAAAATTTTATGGTCCTGGCATACCAGGCTTTTTGCTATCTGCACGATTGGGGAGTCAACGCAAGGCACTGGGAAAAAAACACAAAAAAATATTCTGCTGAAGTAGAGGATACCAGCACTTGATTTCTTGTTAAATAAAATGCTATTTTTTTCTAGCTTAAAAATAGCCTGCTGATATCCCTTGACTTCAGAACCCTTATCCTTTTTTGCTTATCAAAGTCAGAATCGTCTGACCACAGTTCAGAGTCTTTTATTCCCTGCTTTGCTACCACAAAAACCACATCATCTGGATCTATCTTTTCCATAACAGTTCTGGCTTCTTCCAAGTTCTGAAAAATTATCTCATCCGGCACCAACACAACAAATCTCAATAAGTGGTTTAATAATTCCTTGTACTCTGTCTCGTCCATGCCTGACTTTTTCATGACCAAGCTCTTGTATTTGCGCATTTCGTGAAATGACATTTCAGGATAGTAGAATTCCCAGCCAGACTTTACAATAATCTCTCTGGTAGTAGAATCTTTTATAAGTGCAGAGAGAAGAATGTTTGTGTCTAGTATCAGTTTTATCTTAGCCCTAATCTTTTTGCAACACCAGAATCAATTTTTTTTGATAAAGCATCCACATCTTTCCTTGTTAATCTGCTCTTGCCGCTGAGTTTGTCCATCATTTCAAGACGGTCTATTTTCTCAGCAATTGTTTTCCTTATTACTTCACTCCATCTTATTTCAGAATAGTGCTTCATTCTGCTGTGCAATTCCTCAGGTATTGATAACGTGACATTAACCATCTTATAACCTATGTGCATAGATGTCATTACACATATTTAATTTTTTTTTTGATCAAAAATCCAAATCACTTCTTCCCGCTCTTCATCATCCTGTCCAGATAGCTGTCAAGAAGCTGTTTTGTGTGTGCTTTGGTTTCTTCATCTATTTCTAGTTTGTCAACCTCTGAATGCCAGTCAACCTGCGGAAGCTTTGTGAGGCTGCTCCTGAAAGTCCTTCCAGCCTCTTTTGCAAGGTGCTCAAACAGGTGCGCTCGCTCGCTGTTGAAAAGCTTTGTTGCAGAAAATTTTGTTACAGCATTTGCCCCTGCCTGCAGAATAGTTTTCACATCGTGGGCCCTTTTAGGCGTTATTCCTGCCATTATCTCCAGCTTTGGAAAAGCAATCCTTGTTCTGGCAATCCATTCTGCATAGTAATTTGTTTCAGGCCCTGGGCTGTTCTCAAACATTGTTCTTTTGACAGGCTTTAACGCGTAAAAGGTTATCTTGTCCAGCTCGTGTTCTCTTATAAATTTCTCCAAAAGCGGAAAGTCCTGGATTGTCTCGCCCATGCCTATGATCATTGTCATGCTCTTTTTAAACCCTTCAATTGTTTTCAGCATCCTGCTGTATGGCTCGATAGGCTTTGAAGGGCACACTTTTTTGTGTATTTCAGGATTTATGGTTTCAATGCTGGCAACTATGCCTTTTACAAAAGGCCTCAGCTCGTCAAGCCTTCCAGGCCTTACTTCCCCGATGTTCAGCCATATTTTGTCTTGCATAATGCTGCTCACAACCTTGCATATCTCCAAAAGGTGCTCGAAAGGAAAAATTCCGTATCCTCCTGTCAGGAATTCCAGCTCCCAATTGAGATGCCTGCAGAACAATGCCTCAACTATTATGCTTGCCATGGTTCTTTTGGCTTTTTCAGGCTCTATGTCCTTTGGCAAGGTTGACCTGTAGCAGAAAGTGCAGTTTCCGATAGAGCAGTACCAGCTCATAAATATGCACTTGCCAAACCATGCATCACTGCCAAATTCAGCCTTATAGGCTTGGGATGCTTTTTCCAGCAGAGGCTTTAATTGTTCGTCTGAAAGAGTCATTTTTTTAAGGATTAGAGTTGTTTTTAAAAAGGTTTGGCAAAGTTTTATTAATCATAAATTTGTTCTGAAAACTGTGAAAAAGTTCAACAAGAAAAGCAAACAGGTCAAAATATACATGCTTGCAGGCAACAGAGCTGTACTGCAGGCCTACAATCCAGGACCTACGCTAAGAGCCTGCAATTCTTTTCTTAAGCCTTTTTTAGAAGTTGAAAAGCCTATTGGCCATACACATTACAGGGGAAGCAAAGAGGGCTTTATAACCAGCTATTTGATGAGAGTTGATAAAGGCACATTAGAGCAGGTTGTAAAAAAAAATGGGTTTACTCCTGAAATAAGACAGGCAAAAAAACAATCTTTTCGTGAGTTTGCAGACTTTCATTACAATATATTTTTCACACAAATAGAGTTGGGCAAGCTGAACAATGAGTTCAGAGACATTCAAAGGGATGATGTGGTTGAATTTTGTGCCTCCGAGGCAAAAACATTTGACAACAAAAAAAACAACATAACAATTGTCGACAAAATTGCTCCTAACCCCAGATTTACACTGAAAAAGCCATTTTCCTATGAGCTGGTGAAGTACGGCAAGGGCACAACAACAGATAGCTGCGTGCTTGATGTGGGCTTTGATTTTTCATTGGGATGTCTCTCAAACATTTCTCCTGACTGGTATTACAACCCTGAAGAAAGGTGCTCTTATTGCTATGCATACCAAAGCGGCCCATGCTTTCTGGACACACTTTTTGATATAGACGAAAAAGAGCTTATAGCGATGGCTGAGGAAAAAATAAAAAAGATAGGGATTCAGGACAAGAAAACTATCAATTTCAGGATTGGCCAGACTACAGAGGCATGGATTCCCAAAAAATTCAGGGATCTTCCTGGATTCAAGGACAACCTTGTTATGGCGCTTGAGGCATTCATCAAAATGCAAGAGGATTACTCAAAAAAAGGCCAAAAAATTAATGTGGTTATGCCTTCCAAAACAGTAAAGTATGATGCGAGGTCTTCCTATGACCTGCATTTGGCAAGCCTTTTCAAGAGATTAGGAGTGAGCGTTTTTGCCAGCGTTGCATATGAAGAACTGGAAGCAGGGATTAACAGCCATGAATTTACTCCTGAAAAAAGGCTGCAGGAAATACTTAAGCTTTCAGCAGCAGGCGTAAACTCCAACATATACATAGCCACAGATCTCTCCAGGCCTCTAAGCGAGATGCAGGAGGATGCAAAAATGGCGCTGGAGTTTTTTTATAAGCATAGGGGAAGCCTTGGCCTGCAGTTCCTTGACATAAGGATTACAAAAACAAAAGACGCAAAACTAGTTGGAGGAGAAAGCTGGAACAGCCTGAAAGACACTTTCCAGCAAGACATTTTTCTGAAAAACAGAAACTGGCACCTTACAAGGCAGGGCTATCTTGCTGTCAATTTTGTGCATGATGACTATAGAAAGCTTGCCAGGCAGAACAAGGGCATAAGAATCTGCTATACCCATTCTCTCACAGGAAATAACCTGTGCGGAAACTGCTTTATGGACAGGAGCTGATTTTTAAAGAAAACATTTTTATAAAACCAATTTATCTCAGTGTTATGCAGCTCCAGAAAACCCTTGACAAGCTTGAATGCTCAGATGTTTTCAAAAAATTTCATCAAGAGCATAAGAGTTATTATTTAACGCATTTTTTCTGTATGTATTCAAAAGGCGTCCAGAGCGCCTGGCAGATAGGCTATTACAGCAGGAAAACTGATAAAATAGCTGTTTTTGAGGTGGATG
The DNA here is from genome assembly GCA_041305085.1 of Nanobdellota archaeon. Classification (GTDB taxonomy): domain Archaea; phylum Nanobdellota; class Nanobdellia; order Woesearchaeales; family UBA9642; genus SURF-58. The sequence goes on from JBFYMA010000049.1 coordinate 41,734, forward strand.
GGGAAATAACAATGCACCAGGAAGAAGAGGTATTCAAAGAAAAAAAGTTCGTAAAAGAATTAAAAGTTGAAAAAGTTATGGAGCTTGAGAACGCATTGGAAATAGTTGAAAACTATAGAAAGGAAAACTATCCCCAGGAGCTGGAAAACCAAAAAATCTGCATACTCCAAAACATTGAAGAAGGAATAGTCTGGAACATAACACTAATATCCCTTAACTTTAACATGCTAAACCTAAAGCTCAGGGCTTCTGACGGCCAGATTCTAAAACACAGCTTTGAGTCAATACTCCGGCTTGGTAAAGACAAATTATAGAAAAATATTTTGCAGACTATATCTTGCAATCCAAGTCTTTCTTTGTATATGTTGTACGCCCAAATTATTTAAATAATAGTGTCCACATTAGCATAATACGGCAAAAGCAAGCCTTGTACAGTCAGGGTTTCAACAAAAATGGCAGACAAAATAAGCTACGAAGCAATGGCCAAGAGCCACAAGCTCACAGAATTCTTCTCAGAAACATCTGAAGAGTAAAGAATTTATTTTTTATTTTTTTTGATTGTTCTTATACATTGGATTTAAGAGTTCTTCCATATCTCTTCTAATAATAGTCTGAATCTCTTCAATGCCCTTTGTGCCGTCTATAATCCTGAACCGTTTCGGCTCCTGTTTTGCAAGCCAAAAATAGCCTCTTCTGACTCTGCTGAAGAACTCTTTTTCCCTTTGCTCTATCCTGTCCTTGTTTTTTCCAAACTCCCAGTGGTCTTTTCTTCGGAACATTTCATCAACAGATACATCCAAAAACCATGTTCTCTTTATTTTTAAGCCATGCATTGCAAAATTATTGTTTTTTTTTATAAAATCCACAATTTCTTTTTTCCCGTTGAACAATCCAAAACCTTGGTATGCAACGCTGCTATCCCCTGACCTGTCCAGCACTATTATTTGCTTGTTTTTAATTGCAGGCAGTAGTATGGAATCAAAAAGCTGCGCCCTGGCTTTTAAATAGCCAAAAATCTCTGCAAAAGAACAAAGCTTTTCTGTAATATCCAGATATCTCATGTCAGGATATGCTTTATTCACTCTTGAAATCCAGGTTGGATCCTGCATGCTTCTGCGCTCTGCCTCTCCATAGCTTGTTCCTCCTGGCTCTCTGCCAAAAGTATGAGGCACTCCTTTTTTTTGCAAAAAATCCTTTAAAAGCAAGGATTGTGTTTCCTTGCCTGATTTTTCTATTCCCTCAAAAGAAACTATGAATCCATTGCTTTTTATTGCCATAAACAAACCACCCGAACCTTGCAGGAGTAACCAACATGTTGTCAACACTCCTGCTGTTTTTAGCTGTCAAAATTTGTATCTTTCAACAATTTTTCCAGCTTTGGAAGAATCTCATTTTTTTCTCTTTTTGAGAGCCCATCCATTGCTGCATCTTTGTCTTCTCCTCTAAGGATCTTGTTAATCGCTTCTGTTTCTTGTGCGGACAGTCTTGTGCTGTTCAGCACATAGTCTTCAAAGGCCTCCCAAGCTAGTGGTGCAACAGCTTTTACCATTTCAGCCATTTTTTCCGCATAAACCCTTATCTGGGCTTGTGCATGCTTCTCCAGCCTTAACTTTAAAAAATGCAGTGTGTTGTGAAGGTCATTTTTCCAATACCACTCGGTGTATATGGATAAAGGAAGATTAATTCTGGACAGCTCCCTTGCAATATTTTTGTCAATAGCTTGGTTATATATTTTAAATGCGTGTTCTGAAACTTCTTTTAAGTGCTTTAAAAATTCTTCTGCAGTTGCTGCAGGCAGCCCAACGTCTGAAGTTCCTTGCCTGTTTGTCACGCTTTGTGTCTTTACATCTTCTAATTCTGGGAGATAATACTGTTCAGGCATTATAGAATATCTTCCAGAATACTCATTCACATTTGCTGTTCTGTGCCTTATCCACTGCCTTGCAACAAAAATAGGCATTTTGCAGTGAAACTTAAACTCAACCATTTCAAATGGAGAAGTATGGCCCTGCCTCAGCATATATCTTATCAGGTGTCTGTCTTCACTGGTTTTTTTTGTGCCGTCTCCATAGCTTACCCTGGCAGCCTGCACAATTGATGCATCGCCACCCATGTAATCCATCAGCCTTATGAATCCGTTATCAAGGCATTTGTACTCTTTTCCAAGCATTTCTTCTGCTTCAGGAACAGTCAACCTTTTTGTTTCATTTTTTTTGTAATGGTCTGGAGGCATTTTATTTTTTAAAAGTGTTTTATTGTTTTTATTGTTTGGTTTTTTGTTTTTAGACCGCCAACACTAAACCCAAAAAAAATAGCTTTTCCGAATTTCCCGAAAATCCTTCGTAATTCACCATTTGCAAATGATAAATTATTTATATACTTTTTCCTTTCCAGCAGGTATGATACTGGGAATTACTGGGTATTTGGGGGCTGGAAAGGACACAGTGGCAGAATATCTTCTGGAGAAAAAAGGATTTAAGCACATCTCGCTTTCAGACATTCTGAGAGAAGACCTTAAAAGGCAGGGAAAAGAGGTTACAAGGGAAAACCTTGTGAGCCTTGGCAAGAATATGAGGGACTTTTGCGGTGCAGGAATACTTGCAGAAAGAGCCCTGCTGAACATCAATCCAGAAGAAAAAACAGTTGTGAGCTCCATAGGAACCCTGGGAGAAATTGAAGCCCTGAAAAAATCCAAGGGTTTTATGCTGATATTTGTGGATGCTCCGATAAAGCAGAGGTTTGAAAGGATCCACAAAAGAAAAAGGGAAAAGGATCCCCAAACATTTGCAGAGTTTTCAAAACTAGAGCAAAAAGAGGCAAAGAGCAAGACCAACCTGAGAGAGTTTGAAAACACCAGAAAAAAGGCTGGCATAATAATAAATAATGATTCCAGCCTTGAAGCGTTATATCAGAAAATTGACAAAGTGCTTCTTGACCTCATCAAATACCCCCAGTTCAAAAGGCCAAGCTGGGATGACTATTTTATGCAGATAGCTGAAACCGTTGCAAAAAGATCAACGTGCGACAGGGGAAAAATGGGCTGCATTGTTGTAAAAAACAAGAGAATTCTTTCAACAGGCTATTCAGGAAGCCCTACAGGATTGCCGCACTGCGATGAGGCAGGGCATTTAATGCACAAAATATTGAACGCTGATGGAACAGTAAGCCAGCACTGCGTAAGGACAATCCATGCAGAGCAAAACGCAATAACCCATGCTGCAAGGCACGGAATCTCTCTGGATGGAGGAACGCTTTACTGCAAAGTAGAGCCCTGCAGGGTTTGCGCAATGCTCATCATAAATGTTGGCATAAAAAGGGTTGTGGCTAAAAAAAGGTACCACAGAGCCCAGGAAACCAGAAAAATGTTCAAACAGGCAGGAGTCGAGCTGGATGTTTTTGAGGACAAGCTGGAAACTTATGTGAATATGTAATTCAACCCTGCGCAATTTTCAATAAAATTATGGCTTGTTTTTTTCTTTCAGAATTGTATCTCTATAGTGTTTGATTTCTTTTTCAGACAGATTGGATACCAATTCATCAAACGTTGTGATGAATAGTTTTGCTTCTTGGAGCATGCTTTTGACTTTGTGTTCTTGCTCAATCTTGATATAGTATTGTGCATCAATCCTCTTGTTTTTATGCTCATTAATCGTTTTTATCTTATCCTTACCAAAGAGAATGCCTACAACGGTGATCGAGCAGGCATGGTTTTCACATTTCACTCCAATACGTTGCAGAAAGGAATACAGGGCATAGTATTCTGCATAATAGATTTTGACGGTTGCCCAGAGCAAGTCTTTATCCTCAAAATCTTTTTGCGCACGAGCAAGCGATGACTTAGCTTCAACCAAATAGCTTTTAGAAATATTGGCGTTAGGGTCAACTAGCTTTAACCCATCTTTTATCTTAAAACACCAATCGAGTTGTTTATTTGGCATAGTACTCCCACAACGCATTGACAAGGAATGAATGATTATTTAAAACTTTGTGGTTTTTTACAATTTCCATGATTAAGGTTTCTTTTTCTCGTAAACCTTTCAAGAACGCTTTTTCTGACAAGATTATTTTATGCAGGGAATAAGGTATTAAGTACTCAGGTATTTTGTCCTTTTTATCGGCAATCATCAAGAGATCTATATCAGAATCTTTTCCTGCACTCAATCTTGAAAAGCTACCAAACACCACCAGAGGTATATTTGAGGATAGCATTTTTAAAAAAGATTTCAAGGGAGCATACCTTCTCAAAAAGTCTTCTGTCTTAAAAATCTCTGCGTGCAACAAGTAATGTTTTGTATCGATATTCTCAAGATTAAGACTAAAATATTTGTTCTTCCCTTCAGTTTTTCCTATTAAAATCTTGTTTTTTTCAAGAACAGACAACACATTTTGAGTGGTCTTTAACGACAATCCTGAGAGCTTGGTAATTTCTCGAAGGTAAAACCTTGCCTTATACTCATTCAAAAACAAGCCCAATACAATCATCCAATTGTTTCTTATTGTATACATATGTATCTAAAAAAATACAATGATATTTAAATCTTTCGATTTTTTTACCTTTCAAGAATCAAAAACAACCCATACTCATTGTAGTTGAAGATATAGAATGCCATGGAGGAGAAGCCAGAAATAACAAAAATGCTGCTGCCCAGCAGGCACTTCGTGCCCTAGTTGCGTTTGTTTCACTCAGCAACAACAGCCACTACATTCCTTAGTTCTGTAAATGAACTATCCCCCGCCTCTAGGTTGGGGTGCAGAGCAATCAAGGGTTGCTGCACTCTGTGATATTCAACCCTGCACAATTTTCAATAAAAAAGGAAAAGAAACAAACATCAGAATTGCTGTGAGTATTGTCAAAAGAGTTGCCTAACCTATTTCAACCAGCTTCTTTTTGCTGTTAAGGCCTGATTTTATTCTTACCTGCCTTTTCAGTTTTTTTTTCAGGAATTTTACAAGCTCTGTGTTGGCTTTTCCGTGCTCTGGCCTGGCGTTCAAGCTTATTTTCAGAAGCTTTTGCTCTTTGTCAAAAGAAAGAATTTCTGTACTGGCAGAGCCAGGTTTTACCCATACATGGATAATGCCCTTTATGTTAGAAAGCGTAGTCATTTTACAGGATCAGTACTCTCTCCAGACGTTTTTGCACTTTTCACACTTGAAAAACCTGGTTTCTGGCTCATCTCCAGCCCTGGTCTGGATCATCCAGTAATAAGCCTTTTTGTGGCCGCACTTAGGGCACTCTGCATCAGCCAATGGCAGGTTTTCATCCTCATTCTCCACAACTGCCATCTTTTTTTCTTCTGTCTTCAGCTCTTCCTTAAGGCTTATGGGCTCTTCAGGCTTTTCCTTCTGGACATAGCCGCAGCTGCATCTGAAAATAGTCTTTTTCCCGTCTTTTTTCGGCACCAGCAGTGAGCCGCACTTTGGGCAAAACATTTTTGTTACACCAATGCTTTACCTGTTCTTTCATCTGTTTAAAAATATTGTGATTCAGAAAATCATAAGAGTGCAAAAACTAGCTGATGTTTATCCCGAAAACTCCCAAAAAGTCTGCAAAGAAGATCTTGATATAACCAAGCAGGGGAATCCTGAAAACAGCCTTGCCGACAACAGAGTCATAGGAAACATGTGTTTCATCCAGCTGGTAATCGAAGGGGGGCTGGATCTGGATCTTGTTGGCGTCGCCCTTTGTCTCAAAAAAATCCTCGTGGACTTCTATAACCCTGTGAATTATTGGATAGGGCTTTTTGGAAATAAAGACAACAACACTGCCCACTTTTATGTCATCTTTTTTTATTCCTGAAAGAACCATAAGGTCTCCTTTTTCAAACCCTCCGCTGAAGGGGTATTCCTCAAACATCTCCTTTGTGATGCCTTTTTCC
>JBFYMA010000050.1:0-18809 GCA_041305085.1 Nanobdellota archaeon
GGCTATGGCAGAGGCTGAAATGCTGATGGAAGTGGAAACACAGCTTATAAGCCCAAGATATGGTCTGAGCATTATTGGTGCAAGCACTGATTCATTGTCAGGAATATTTGTTCTTACACAAAAAGACTTTTCTGTAACAAGGGAGGAAGCAGTCGATATACTCACAGCTATCGGTGTTGAGGACTTTTCAGAGCTTCCAAGCAAGCAGAATATTTCAGGCAGAGAGATATTTTCTGCGCTTCTTCCAAAAGGATTTTTCTTTAAGGGAAAAACAAAAAATTTCAAAGAGGGTACAGCCGATCCTGATGCATTGGTCATCATTAAGGATGGAAAAATAGTTTCAGGAATTATGGACAAGGCAAACCTTGGAGAAGGCCAGGGGCTTATGCTGAGAAATATCCACAAGCAGTACGGACCGGACTTTGCACTGGACTTTTTGGGAAAAATTTTCAACCTTGGAAACGAGGTTCTTTTAAGATATGGATTTTCTGTAAGCTCTGCAGACCTTGACTTGTCAGAAAAAGGCACAGCAGAAATTTTGAAGCTTTTGGATGACGCAGAAAAAGAAGTACAGGATCTGATAAAATCTTATAACAACCAAACCCTTGAAATTCTTCCAGGCAGAACACTCAGGGAAACTCTGGAGCTCAGGATTTTAGAAACTTTGAACAAGACCAGGAACAAGACAGGAAAGGTTGTTGCAGAAACAGCAACAAGGGATACAGACATTATGAAGATGATAACATCAGGCTCAAGAGGAAACCTTTTGCACATTGCCCAGATGTCTGCTTGTGTAGGCCAGCAGGCGTTCAGGGGTGGAAGAATCACAAAAGGGTACAATGACAGGACACTTTCATGCTTTAAAAAAGGCGATCTTGGAAGCTCTGCCCACGGGTTCATAAGCAAGGGATTCAAACAAGGATTAAAGCCATACGAGCTGTTCTTTATGAGTATGACAGGAAGGGACTCTATGATGGATACCGCATTAAGAACCCCTAAATCAGGATATCTTTACAGAAGGCTTGCCAATGCACTTCAGGACTTAAAGGTGGAGTATGATTTCAGCGTAAGAGATGCCAGCGGAAAAATTGTCGAGTTCAATTATGGTGAGGACAGCATGGATGTCAGCAAGAGCGAAGGCGGAAAAATAAATGTAAAGCAGATAGTTGATGCAGTTTTGGAGGAGCAATCATAAAATGGAAGACCTCATAAAGCAATACAAGGACAAGCTGCCTCCATTGATTCTGGAGGAGCTGCAGCAGAACATTCCTGCAAAAATTTCTCAGGCAAAGCTAAAAAAGATTTTTGAAAAAGTCTACAATGAATACCTTACAAGCATTGCAGAGCCTGGAGAATCCGTTGGGATCATAGCTGCAGAGTCAATTGGAGAGCCAGGGACCCAGATGACCCTTAATACATTCCACTTTGCAGGGGTTTCTGAGATGAACGTCACAACAGGCCTGCCAAGGCTTATAGAAATACTTGATGGCAGGGAAAATATAAGCACAAAAATGATGGAAGTTTATCTTAAAAAGCCACACAATGAAGGAAAGGATATAGAAAAGATTGCAGCCCAGCTGAAAGAGACAACGCTGAAAGAGGTCATAAACTCTCTCTCAATAAGTCTTGCAGATACAACGCTTGTTGTGGAGCTTAACCAGTCCAGGCTTTCAGAACTTGGAATAAAGCCCGCCCAGATAATAAAGGTTTTGGAAAAAAGCTTTAAGCACTACTCTTTCAAGCCTGGAAAAGAGTCTGACTATGAGCTCCAGGTAAAGTCTAAGTCAAAGGAGGATGTATTGAGCAGCATTTACAAGTTGAAGCAGAAGATAAAGGATACCTATATCGGTGGAATAAAAGGCATAACTCAGGTTCTCCCTGTCAAAAGAGGAGAGGAGCTCATAATTGTTACTGCAGGCTCCAACCTTAAAGAGATTTTCAAGCTTGATTTTGTAGACACAACAAGAACGATTTCAAACGACATATTCGAGATACAAAACATTCTCGGAGTTGAAGCTGCAAGGCAGGCAATAATAAATGAAGTTTTCAAAGTCATCGATGCGCAGGGATTAAATGTTGACAAGAGGCACATAATGCTTGTGGCTGACACGATGTGCATGAGCGGAATGGTGATGGGAATAAACAGGTATGGAATAGTAAAGGAAAAGCCTTCTGTGCTTGCAAGGGCAAGCTTTGAAACTCCAATCAGGCATATAATACAGGCAGCCATGGTTGGTGAAACAGACAAACTGAACAGCGTAATAGAAAACGTTATGATAAACCAGTACATTCCCACAGGTACAGGCCTTCCTGGGCTGCTGGCAAAAAAAATTAGCAAGTGATGAAAAATGGATTATTCTAGCGAAATAAAAAAACTTTTGACACAAGGAAAAATAGTGATTGGAACAAACCAAGTAATTAAGGGATTAAGGGAAAAAACACTGAAAAAGATTTTTGTTTCAGCAAACTGCCCAAAGCAGGTTCTGGAAGACGTGGAAAAATTCTCAAAGCTGACATCTATAGAGTTTGTGATGCTTGACATTCCTAATGATGAGCTTGGCACAATCTGCAAAAAGCCATTCCTTGTGAGCATGGCAGGAGTAAAAAATTAAGGATGAAATACACAGCAGATAACATAAAGCTTATTTCTTTGTTTGAGAAAATAACAAGGGCGAATGTTAAGGACTTGTTTTTTCACAACGACCAGCCAATATTTGTTGTTAGCGAAGGAGAGCTTAGAAAAGCGCTTGGCAGGGAGAATTTCAACCTGAAAAAAATAGAAGGCCTGCTCAAAAAAAGAATAAAGATAATTGAGTACTCATCAAGCCTGCTGCAGTTCGTGCTTAATGTCATTGCGCCAATAAAGGTTGCAGACATAAAAGAAGAGGGCAGCAAGGTAATACTTGTCAGCAAGGACACAAAAACAAGAGGATATCTTATTGGAAGGGCCGCAGAAACACTGAGAAGCAATGAGAAGATTGTGAAAAAGTATTACCCAATAGAAGAGATACGGGTTGTGTGATGAAAATAACTATTGTTGATGAAAAAGATAAAAAAATTGGTGTGAAGCAAAGGGAAAATATTTCTTCTCAAGAATTTTACAGAGTGAGTGCACTCTGGATTACCAATAGCAAGGGAGAAATACTGCTTGCAAAAAGGGCTTACAGCAAAGTTAATGATCCTGGAAAGTGGGGTCCTGCAGTCGCAGGAACAGTTGAAGAGGGAGAAACATACTATTCAAATATTATTAAAGAGATGCAAGAAGAGCTCGGTCTAAAAAATGTGAAACCTGAAAAAGGTCCTAAAACAAGGACTAAGGGAGAACACTCTCATTTCACCCAATGGTTTTTTCTTAAAGTGGACAAAAAAGAAGAAGAGTTTGATATCCAAAAAGAAGAGGTTGCAGCTATCAAGTGGTTTTCAGAAGAGGAGCTTAAAAAAGAGCTTAGGGAATCGCCTGAAAATTACTTGATAAGCCTAAAGTGCAACTTAAGTATTTTAATCAAGAGTTAAAAGTATCAAAACTATGGGGTTGCCAGGATTTGAACCCGGGTTACAAGACCCCCAGCCTTGTGTGATATTGCTTTTCCCAGCAAAAGGTTTTCAATCTGAGATCCAAGCTACACTACAGCCCCGTGCAAAAAAGAATAAGGATGTTGTTTAAAAACATTTTTCTGTTTGGTGTTTTGGCTTGCTGTTTTGTGCTGTTTTGTTGTCTTGTGTTTTGGTGTTTCTGCTGTTTTTTTGTTCTATAATGGCAGGAACAGCCTGCTTGCGGCAGGCAAAACCCAGCCCCTGGCTGGTGCAGAACTGCCATTATAAATAAGATGATTATTCTGCTTGCCATCGGTTGTTATCAGTTGTTTTCCATCTGTGTTATCCATCGATATATTTATAAATATCCCCTAAATTCTTTGGTCTAATGGCAAAAAAGGCTAAAGGACTGAACGCTGGCTCAAAGCTTAAGAAGAGAAGAAGAGTCTTCAAGCTCTACAAGCAGGAAATATACAAGCGAGCCAGAGGGCTGTTCAAAAAATATGACCCATTGGAAGGGAGCGCACAGGCCAAGGCCATAGTTCTGGAAAAGGTCCAGAGAGAGGCAAAGCAGCCAAACTCTGCAATGAGAAAATGCGCCAGGGTGCAGATTATCAAGAACGGAAAACAGGTTACTGCTTTTATGCCAGAAGACGGCGCTCAGAAGATGATCGATGAGCACGATGAAGTTATAATTGAAAGGATTGGCGGAAACAAGGGCAGATCAAAAGGCGATCTTCCTGGAATCAGGTGGCAGGTCATAAAAGTAAATGACCAGTCTCTTCACGCATTGCTGAAAGGCAAGCTGGAAAAGGCAAGGAAGTAAACGAATTAAAATTCCTATTTTCTATTTTATAAATTCTACGTTTTCCATTTGCTGGAACTGCATATCTCCTGTCAGGAATTTTATATTTTTTTCTTTTGCAATGATGTACCCTATGCAGTCAACGTAAGATAATTTTCTCTTTTTCAGTTTTTTTTTAAGATAATTAGCTTTTTTTATTTCCTGGTCTGAGATTGATATTGTGAACCTGTTAAAAATTTCAAAATACTTGTCTGCTTTTTCTTTTTCGTATTTCTGGAGCAGGCAATAGTGGAGTTCCATAAGATTTAGCTTAGTTGTTATTATGCAGATATTGCTGCAGTACTTTTCATAATTTTTGTTTCCGCTTATTATCTCATACATTGCATATGTGTCAAAGAAGTATGTTTTGATGCTTTTTAGCATTTTAATCCCATCCTTTTCTTGCAAATTCTTTGAATTTCTGTCCAGACATTTTTCTTTTTAATGAGCCAAATATGGGCTTAATGTTGGCTTCTTTAACCACTTCCAGAAGTATTTTCTGGTTTTCTTCCAGGTTTTTTTCTTCTATAAACGATTTAGGTAGCACTATTCCCATCGAGTTTCCCCACTTTTTCAGCTTTACTTCTATGGCCATATTAAATTATATTATAGTTATACAATAATTATATAAGAATCCTGCTGTTTATAAATTTTTTGAAAAAATATTTAGTGGTTTTTCGTAATGACCTGAATGTTTGTTGTTTATCCAACTCTCACAGGCTTCAGCAGCTCAAACTCTTCCACTGCGTACTTCAGCAGAATCTTGCTCCTCGCATAAAGCGTAACAATTGAATCGCCCTTTTTCACTTTTTCTCCTATTTTTTTGTGAATATAAATTCCTGCTTCCTGGGTTTTGGGAGCTCCGCAAATCCTTGCGAGTTTAGATATGGATTTGTTGCTTATGCTTTTTACTCTTCCGTTTTTTTCTGCAAGAATTACCTCTTTGTGTTTTGCGAGCTCAGGAATCTCTTTTCTTCCCTGAGCCTCTATTATTTCCATAAATTTCAGGTAGGCTTTTCCACTCTCAAGGATTTTTCTTGCAGTCCGTCTTCCTTTTTTTGTCTGGCCTGACATATTCAACAGCTCTCCTGCAAGAAATATTGCCTTTTCCTTTAAGTCTCTTGGAGCTGTTGGATCATTTCTAAGGACAGCAAGCACATCTTTTGCCTCCAGCAATGGCCCAACACCTCTGCCTATTGGCTGGCTTCCATCTGTTAATACCACCTTTACCCTCATGCCAGTCTTTTTTCCCTGATACTCAAATCTTTTTTTCAGCTCCAGAGCCCTTTGCTTTGTCCTGACTTTTGCCTCCTCTCCAAATGGTATGTCTATAAGCACATGGGTTGCGCCCACGCTTTTTTTCTTCGCAAGAACACTGCTGAGCAATAGCCCTACAGTGTCAATAAACAAGGGATATTCAACTCTTATTATTTCCTCATCTGCTGGCGCAAGGTTCATTGCCCTTCCCCATACCATGCAGGCTTTGGTCTTCTGCACAACTTTTTTTGCCGCCTGAAGGTCCAGGTCAACGTTGCACAGCACTTCCATTGTGTCTGCTGTGCCTGAAGGGCTTGTTATGGATCTGGAGCTGGTCTTTGGCATAACCAGGCCAAATGCAGCTATTATCGGAACAACAATCATGGTTGTCCTGTTGTTTGGAATGCCTCCTATGCAGTGCTTGTCAATAATAGGCATGGTCCTTATTTTTAAGGTATTGCCAGTATCGACTATTGCATTTATCAGATGGGTTATCTCATTGTCTGAAAGGTCATTGCTAAAGCATGCTGCAACAAAATAAGTAAGCTCGACATCTGTCAGCTCTCCATTGACCAAATCCCTGATTATTGAGTATATCTCGTTTCTGGAAAGCTCTTTTCCTGAAAGCTTTTTCTTGACAAAACTGATTGATTTTGTGTTCTCAACAAGGGATACAAGGACGCTGTCGCCGTTTTTGGCATTAAGCACGTCAAAAACATCCCTTAAAATGCCTATCTCCCCTCTTTTCACGATTTTTTTAGAGTATGTGGTTTCTGCAAGGCACACTATTTCCTTGTTTTTGTACTTTACTTTCAGCCTGCTTTGCCTGTGGATGTCAAACTTTTCAGAATCCTCCTTGTTTATAACCACAAATTTTCTGTTTCCAGAGGAGATGAGAATGTTTTTGACCTTTAGCCGCATAACCAAAAAGTATTGTGCACTATTTAAATAGTTTTCCGATAGATTTATATATGTGAAGGAGGATAATTTTACTTATTCAGGAATATTAAACTCAATAGCAATAGATTAATTGATTTGGTGGTTTGGAGTGGGTGTTTCAAGAAAAAACAGCTGGTTGGCAGTGCTTCTTGTCATAGGCTTAGCCTTTTTATTGTCTTCATGCGAGGAAAATGCTGTAGGCAAGGCTTATTCTGCGGGCGATTCCTTTGTGCAGAGAACTGTTTCAAGCCAAAACGTTATGGTTGGAGAAACAATAGAGGTTAGTTTAACAGTTACAAACGTGGAAAATGACTATTTTTATGCATTTGAAGAGTATGTTCCGCCTGAGTTTACAATTATGAACAATGACAGTGCAAGCTATGTAAATACTTCATCCAATACTATGAAATGGCTCTACTACAGCAACACAACACCTTTTTCAACAGTAATCCATACATATATAATAAGGGCAGACAGCCCAGGAATATTCAACCTTGACGGAATTTTTGATTTTGAGCTTAACACAGTGGGGCCTCCTGCAAACATTCTTCCAGGCCCAACCCAAATTACAGTTTCAGCCACTCCTGTCTGCGGAAACAGCGCTATTGAGTCAGGAGAAACCTGCGATGATGGAGATACAAGCTCAGGAGATGGATGCAGTGCAACCTGCCAGACAGAGACAGGATGGGCATGCAATGGCCAGCCAAGCGTATGCACAGAAAACTGTGGAGACGGCCAGATTGTTGGAGGAGAAGTTTGCGATGGCGCAAACCTGAACGGCCAGACCTGCATAAGCCAGGGATTCACTGGAGGAACACTTTCCTGCTCTGCAGGATGCATGTCTTTTGACACATCAGCATGCACAGCAGTAACCTATGGCACACTTGCCGCAAGCTTCATAAGCCCAACCCAGGACATAAACATAACCCAGAACCAAACCTATAATTTTACAGCAAGAGTTACATGCACTGGAGGAGTGTGCGGGAACATCAGGGCCATACTTGATCCAACAGTAATTCTTCAGGATGCAGACGTTGATAATTTGGATGATACCTATATTGACCAAGCCAATCCAACTTTTGAACAGGGATCAGCCCAAAACCTAAGATTCCTAAGCATTTTAGGAGGCTCATTGAACTCGATATTGAAATTTGACCTTCAGTCAATCCCTTCAGGCCCTCAGATAGATGATGCAAAACTTTATCTTTACTGCCCTATAAATGGACTTGATACGACTTTAGGTGTAGAGATGTTTAATGTATCTTCTTATCTTGTTTATGATTCATATGCACTTGACAGCCAACCATCCTGGTACGAAGGAGACCAAACAAATGATCCTGCAGATCCTGGAGAAATAAACTGGAACAAGAGGCCTGTTGCAGGAACAGGTTATAATCCTACAAGAACAGACCTACTTGAATTTTTTGGAGGAACAGACGCTCCTGGATGGATTTATTGGGATGTCACAAGCGCTGTTGGCTATGCAACTACCCAAAACTGGGGGGAGGTCTCGATTTACCTTGTCGCTGAAAATGGCGCAGGAGGAAGCATATCTGCAGGGGATTATATTCTTTGTTCATCAAAAGAAGCTTCAAATATCGGCCTAAGGCCATACCTTGAAGTAACCTACACTCCAGGAGGCGCTACAAAAACAGGTGCAGTTTCACAAGTAATAGGAGCAGTCCCATTCTTTTCATATAACACAAATCCAAGAGAAGGTGTGGGCTGTTTGGCAAACATGAACAATGGACAGTCCTGTGATGTGAGCTGGCTTGTGAACGCAACCGGAACAATAGGTTCAACACACCAGTTTTATACTGTATTTGAATCCATAAATTACCCTGCACAGGTTTCCCAAACACAGACACCAACATATGATGTTACTATACAGGATCTTCCTCCCTGCATTGATAGTGATGGAGACGGCTTCAATACAACCTCTGGCGGAGGCTGCGGGCTTCCTGCAAATATTGACTGCAATGATTTCAATGTTTTAGAGTTCCCAGGCCAGACTTGGTATAGGGATGAGGATAACGATGGATATTCAAATGGGGTTCAGCAGATTGCCTGCTTTAGGCCGCAGTATTTCAAGACAAGTTCTGAGCCAGGGCTAATCCAGACTTCTGGAGACTGCGACGACACCAATAATCTTGTCAATCCTGGAAGGCCTGAGGTTTGCACTGATTTAATAGACAATGATTGCGATTCTTATTCAGGATATGATAATCAGGATGGAATGCCTGCTGATTCTGACTGCCAGGTTAATATTTTCTTGATAGAAGCTGAAACATTTACTCCAGTTGAGAATGCAGCATTCCAGGTATACTGCCTTGCTACTCCAACAGACTATGAAGCTAATAGTATATATGCTGATATAAATTCTAATAGGTGCAGCTATAATTCTTTTGTAGGCACAGGAACCTATATTTTTGACTGCAACGCAGGCCCATGGCAGGCAACGCCAAAAACAGCTGCCTGCAGAGTTAACCAATCTATCTCGTATTCCTCAACTCCTTTGCTAACAGCCCAGATAACTGTCCAGCCAGACTGCACTGATGGTGATGGTGATGGATTCAATACTACTTCTGGAGGCGCATGTGGTTCTGTTTCAGATATTGACTGTTTGGATACAAACCCAAATGTTTATCCTGGCGCGACTGAGGTTTGTGATGGTTTGAATAATGATTGTGATGCTGGCACTGCTGATGGTAGTGGTGAGGCTGCTCCGCTTAATCCTTTGCAGAGTGGTGTTTGTTTTGGCAGTATAAGGGTTTGTGGCGGTGTGTCTGGCTGGGTTCCTGATTATTCTGGTGTTGCCAATTATGAGGGTGGAAACGAGCTTTCTTGTGATGGTCTGGACAATGACTGCGACGGCCCAATAGATGAGAACATCCAGACAACATTCTTTGAAGACTTTGACAATGACAACTATGGAAACGCAACATCAAATGTAACCCAGTGCAATAATCCAGGAGACTATGTTTTAACATATAATGACTGCGATGACAACAGCCCATTAGAATTCCCGGGCCAGACTTGGTATAGGGATGAGGATAATGATGGCTTTTCAAGCGGAGACCAGCAAACTGCCTGCTTAAGGCCTGTATTTTTCAAAGCTTCTACCGAATTAACTCAGGTATTTGGGGATTGTGTTGATACAGATGGAAACATTTACCCAACTGCTCCAGAGGTTTGTGATGGAATTGACAACAACTGTGCAAGCGGTCCTGATGAAGGGTTTGCACTTGAGGACTGCCAGTATAGCTGCGAAGCAGCAGGCCACACATGGATTTCAGGCAACACACCTCCTTTGAGATGTTGTGGAAATACTGGATTGGAAGATAATCCTTATGAATCTCCAGAGATAAGCTGTACAGATGGCCATGATAATGATTGCGATGGAACCTTTGACTATGGAGCCAGCGGAGACTCTGATTGTACAGGAGTTTGCACCAATACTGGAGAAGATGATTGGAGTGTTACAGGATTTCCTGGATGCAACCAGTGCGGCAGGGAAGGAGACCAGGACGGAGACCAGCCAGGAGACTGGAGCGCTTACCCAACAATGGCTGATGTGTGTGACAGCGACTGCGGAACTGTTTCCTCAACAGTAACACTTGACTTATACAACAACAGCTTTGAAAGAGTCTGCGATGGAATAGATAACGATTGTGATGGAGTTATTGACGATGACGGAGTAAAACTACTATTTTACAGGGATGCTGACGGTGATGGCTATGGAAATCCTTCAATAACAGAGCAGGCATGCACTAATTCGCCAGGGTTTGTTGCGAATCATGATGATTGTGATGATAATGATGCAAATGAGCATCTAGGTCAGATATGGTATAAAGATGTTGACCATGACAGATACTCAGATGGAACCACTAATAGTGCATCCTGCACCAGGCCCACAAATTACAATACTTCAACAGAGCTTTTAGGAACATCTGGAGATTGCCTTGACACAAATGCAAATGTTTATCCTGGCGCGACTGAGGTTTGTGATGGTTTGAATAATGATTGTGATGCTGGCACTGCTGATGGCAGTGGTGAGGCTGCTCCGGTTAATCCTTTGCAGAGTGGTGTTTGTTTTGGCAGTATAAGGGTTTGTGGCGGTGTGTCTGGCTGGGTTCCTGATTATTCTGGTGTTGCCAATTATGAGGATGGAAACGAGCTTTCTTGTGATGGCCTGGACAATGATTGTGATAGCTCAATAGATGAGGGATTGGCTGCTCCACCTAACCCTTTGCAAAATGGCGTTTGCTCTGGAAGCTTCCAGTCCTGCACAGGCGTGCCAGGATGGGTTGCTAATTATTCTGGTGTTGCTAATTATGAGGCAGGTAATGAGTTGAATTGTGATGGCCTGGACAATGACTGCGACGGCCCAATAGATGAAGGGCTTTTGTCAGTGTTTTACTATGACCAAGATAATGATTTATACGGGGCAAGCGCTTCAAACAACCAATCCTTGTGCGGTCCTCAAGGATTTTTCACAGGAACAGTTAGTGGAGACTGCGATGATACAAACAATTCAATTAACCCTACCCAGATCGAGGTATGCGATGACATAGACCATGATTGTACAGGAGGAAATTACAATGGCTGGCCATTCTTCATATCCTACCAGGACTCTGATGGAGACACTCAAGGAAACTCTTCTGCAACAATCAACTATTGCTCAGAGCCAACAGGATATACTAGTAATGATCTGGATTGCAACGACAACAATGCAAGCATCTTTTCAGGAGCGCCAGAAGTTTGCGGAAACAACATTGATGACAACTGCAACTACCTTATTGATGAGGGCTGCGGAACAAGCGCGTTTATTACTCAATTAATAACTCCTACAAACAACAAAAGAATTAACACAACACAGAACATTGTCTTCAGCTGTAACTCAACATCTCTTGACAATTATAACCTTTCAAACATATCTATTGTTGTGTTTGAAAAGCCAAAGTCAGGAAGCATATGGAGTATAATGCAGTCATCTTCCAATGATGTGTCTGCTTTGAATACCAACTTTTCTCAACATCAGGCAACTTTGTCAGGATTTGATGAAGACTATGATTACAGGTGGACATGCCAGGCATGCAATGGATTGAGCTGCGCATACACTTACAACTGGACGCTCATAATAGACCCAGTATACATTACTCCACAGCCAGCCAACCAACTGGGAATTCCTGTTGTTGACGATCCAAACGGTGTTGATATAGAGATTCCTTTGACAGTGCTTCTTCCTGGAGAGGGAGTAAGGCCTGTGGATGTGGTAATACAGGGATGGCAGCAGGTCATTCCAGGATCTGTATATATAAATGAGTCAGGAAATATTTCAAGTGTCAGCTTTAACCCTTCAACAAATAATGTTTCCTGGATTGCAAACCTTTCAAATAATGCAGTGCTCCACTTTAGAGTAAGCTCTCCTGTCTATACTTTCAAAAATGAGTCAGAGGTCAATGCCTCAAACAGCACAAGGGTGTTTGCAAGGCACTTTGGTATTGACAGCCCAAATAATCTGCAGAATGCAAGGGCAGTTATAAACGTCCCTCTTGGATATATTTATTGGAGCCTTATAGATAAGGATACTGATGTGGATGTTTCCTCAGCATATTCCCTGCAGGTTTCAGGAAATACTGCAAGCTTTGAAGGATTCCACCTCAGCAACAGGTCATTCAGGATAAACGGCTCAACAGAAGCCAGCACAACCACAGGGCTGCTAATTTGGGATGATTCTGACAACTTCACAGTATATGTTAACCAGCCGCTTGACTATCATGCACTGTATTACAACCTATCGAGCGGAGGATTCATAAACAACAGTGAATGCAACATAACTCTGGGGTCAAGCATTTACACAATGGAGCTTGACAACTATACAAATTCATCATTTATCCATAGGAATGACTCATACTCTTCAAAAGGAAGGGATTATTTGTACAGCGTAATATGCAGCCACCCATCCTATGACACAGTTGCCGCTGTTGACAACGTAGAGATATATCCTGTATGCGGCGATGCAGTATGCGATTCAGACTTTGGAGAAAGCTGCAGCACATGCTCTGCAGACTGCGGTGTGTGCACTTCATCCTCAAGCAGCTCTTCCAGCAGTTCCAGCAGCGGAAGCTCTAGCGGTGGTGGAAGCAGTGGCGGAGGAGGCCTCGACACTCCACTGAACAAGACATCTGTCTTTGACTTTGACCTTCCAATATACAGGATAACTGTGGATTACCAGTCATACAGAATAATAAATGTATCAATCAATGAAACAGATGAATCATCAGATCCTGTTACAGATGCTTTTGCATATGGCTATTATGAAATAGGTGCAAGCCAGGAAATGGATCAGGCAGTGATTGACTTCAAGGTTTCAAAGGAATGGATTGCTGAAAATAACATAGATCAGGAAAGAATTAACCTGAAGACCAAAGGCTTTTTGTGGGGCGATCTTTCGAGCTATTTTGTAAAAGAGGATGAAAACTTTGTATACTACAGGTCAACAGTCCAGGAGCTTGGGCTGTTTGCAATCACTGGCCTGGAATCAGAAGTGCAAATTATAGAAGAGCAGCCCACGACAATAGATGATACGCCTGACGAGTTCAGCGACAACCCATTCAGCGATGCAGTTGACACCCCAAAGAAGAAGTTTGACTTGCTGCTTTATGTATTGATAATTGTCGGAATGCTGCTTGCAATAGGAGGATTCTTTGTCTACAGGGCAAAACATACTATTCCTGCAGGAAAATCGAGCTCTGTATATGAAAAGCTTGGGGAGCTGAGGCAGTACGTCCAGGTGGAGCTGGAAAAAGGGGTCAGCACTGACAGCATAAAAGAGGCTTTGAAGAAAGTCGGCTGGAAGGAAAGCCTTGTCAACAAGCTTGTGGATGAGACCGCAGCTGCCAGAGGCATGGGTTCTTCAAGCTCAACAGGCACAGGCAGCTCTTCATCGCCTGGAAAAGATTCATCCAGCTCTAAGCCATCCAAATCATTTACAGGCAAGACATCAAGC
Organism: Nanobdellota archaeon; assembly: GCA_041305085.1. Taxonomy (GTDB): domain Archaea; phylum Nanobdellota; class Nanobdellia; order Woesearchaeales; family UBA9642; genus SURF-58. Next base: position 13,587 of record JBFYMA010000050.1, read on the forward strand.
AGTTCCAGTTCTCACTCTAGTTCTTCAGGCAAAAAAGAGGATCCATTCTGAAAATACTTCAGCAAAGAAATCTTCTCAGCAGTTAGCAAAACTTATAAACCAATAAATTTTTTTCCAGCCTATGGCAGACAGGGACTACTTAGGGGTGCTAAAGGGAGTGAAGGCAATTCCTTTCAATGTAGGAAAAAGCCTTTTGGCAGACTTTTTGTGCGGCAGCCCCAATGAATCCATAAAAAAGAACAGGCTTGACAGATTGCAGGAATTTGGGAGTATGGCCTATGAAAAAGAGGAAGTTGAGGGCATAATAGAAAATCTTGTGCTTAACAAATTTCTGGAGATAAAGGGAAGCAATGGAAACAAGTACTGGAAGCTTGTGCACTTGACGCAAAAAGGGGCTGCAGAGCTGGAAAATCCTTCTTTTCTGGCAAAAAACATTGAAAAGAACATTAAAAACATTGAAAAGCCTGCAGAAATCAGCGAGGATGACAAAAAGGTTTTTGAGAGCTTTGACTTTTTGCTGAACAAGTACAATGACAGCCAGAAAAAGGCAATTGTTTCTGCTTCAAAAAAGATTTTGTGCATTGCAGGGGCAGGCTCCGGCAAAACAACAGTGCTTACAAAAAGGATAGAGCTGCTCACAACTTTCAGAAGCGTTCCTGCGCAAAAAATCCTTGCAATAACATTCACAAGAAAAGCCAAGAGAGAGGTGGAATCCAGGCTAAAGCATTCGCCTTTCTGCAAGGGAGTAATAATAGAGACTTTCAACTCTTTCAGCGAAAAAATGCTGAAAAAACACAACAATCTTATCTATTCAAGAAGCGTTTCTGTAATAACATTCGGGGAAAAGGTAAAGCTTGTGAAGTTTGCCCTGAAAAAGCTCAGCCTTAGCATAGAAAAAGCTGTAAATAGCTATTTCAGCGTTGTGCAGAAAAAGCTGAAAAGCTTTGACGAGCTGTCAATGATATTTGTGCACGACTGCTTCTCAATATTGGACTACTACAAAAATGAGAACAAAAAGGTTGAGGATTTTTCGCAGGATGCATCCCTTGCAGTAAAGGATCAGGAAACCGCAAAGATGATGTATGAATTGTGCATATTTATAGATAAGGCAATGAAAAGGCTCGGCAAAAGGGATTTTTCAGACCAGGTTGCTGACTGCACAATGCTGTTCCGGAAGTATCCTGAAACCATTCCGGAATTTGACCATGTGCTTATTGATGAATACCAGGACATAAACAGCGTCCAGATAGATCTTGTAGATCTTTTGAATGCTGAAAACATTTTTGCAGTGGGAGACCCTAGACAGAGCATCTTTGGCTGGAGAGGGAGCAAGATAAAATATATCATAGAGTTTAATGAAAAATACCCTGATGCTGAGGTTGTTGCTTTAACAACAAACTACAGGTCCAGCCAGCCGTTGGTGGAGCTTATGAACAGGAGCATAAAGCACATGAGCCTTCCAAACCTTGACTCAGGAGTGCTGGACAAAAAAAAGCAGATCAGCCTGCTGAAGTTTGACAGCGAGCAGAAAGAGTTTGAGTTTGTAATAGACCAGGTAAAAAAGTCAGAGACAGAAAAAAAAGAAGTATTTGTGCTCGCCAGAACCAACAAAATGCTCTACGAGCTAGCCCAATTGTTTCAAAAGCAGAATATTGACTTTATGCTTAGGAGCGATGAAATAAAAAGGCCTGCGCTTGACAAGGAAAACGCGATAACACTTGCAACGATCCACGCCATAAAAGGAATGGAGGCAAAGGAAGTGTTTGTTGTTGGTTGCAGCACCCAGAACTTTCCCTGCAGAACCTCTGACCATCCAGTGATTGATATAATCAAGAACGGCTATTACGATAAGGAAGAAGAGGAAAAGCGGCTGTTTTATGTTGCAATAAGCAGGGCAAAAGAAAAGCTCACACTTAGCTATACAGGAAGCCCTTCCAGATTTATAAACAATGACATGAAAAAGATTATTGGGGCAGCACATGACAAAAGCCTTTCAGGCTATAAGGAAGCATCCAACAGCTCAGGAGATATGCTTCTGGATCTGAAAAGCTGGAGAAGAAGCATTGCACTCCAAAACAACATTCCAGCGTATATGATACTGAGCGATGCAGTTCTGGAAAATATTGTGAGAGAGCAGCCGATGACGCTTGACGAGCTGGAACAGGTTAAAGGAATAGGGCCAGTGAAAGTCGAGAAGTACGGCGAGGAAATTCTCAGGATTGTTAACTCGTTCTAGTTTTGGCTTAATTTGTTTGGCTTTTCTTGTTTTGAAAGGCTGCTTCATTTTCAAAGACATGACTTCAACCTGGATTGAACCCAAACCAATATTTAAATAATCCATAAGCTTATCTGATTTAAAGAGGTGATAATCATGCAAAAAACAAACAATAAGCCGGCGCCATTCACAGTATTTGTGATGATTGCTCTGCTGGGGGCAGCTGCAATAGCCTGCACTCCTTCAGGCCAGCAGGAGTTTCCAGAGAACCCCACAATGACTTACAAGACTTACGGAGGGTTTGTGATGCCTGACCACGCAATCAGGGAAGTTGTTGTGGACAAAGACAATGTCGTGTTCACTATTTACAGCAGCAGCGGGTCAGTAACAGAGCAGTATTCAAAACAACTGCCAGACGGAGAATACGATAAGATTACTGGATTGATGAAATCGTACAATTTCCTGCAAATGAAGAATCTGTACGAGCAAAAAAAAGGCGATCCTGTGATTGCTGATGCAGGAAACCTAGAAATCAGCCTGAAAAGCAATGGACAAACGCTCAAAACAGTCAAGGTAAGCCCTTACTCCTATGACTACATGCCACAGGGCCTGCAGATGATTGCAGACGAATTCCAGTCGCTCATGGAGTATGCACAGGGACCTATAATTCCAAATACTGGCTTGCTGAAATACCAGCCAGTGCAGTGCGTCGATACACCCTGGCAGGAGTGGTACAGCAGCGGAGTAATACAATTCATAAAAGAGCCCACAGACCAGGAGCTCATAACTGCCTATTACAGCCAAAAATATAACATAACAATTGAAAGCGCTGAAAGGGTTGATTCAGGGCTTGCAACATGCCAGGCATGCGATGTTTGTGCGACAAGCTATTACTTTGTTGCAGAAGCAGCACAAGGAGACGCTGAAAAATTAGCAGAAACCGGATGGGAAATTCTTGGATAATTTTTTCTATTTTTTATTGAAAATTGCGCAGGGTTGAATACTCCGCACTTTAGTGCGCAATTTTCAATTCCAAAAATGCGCCTTCCATTAGCGAAGGCGTAATACCCCGACCTTTAGGTTGGGGATAGTTGCTGAGCAAAGCGAACGCAACTAGGGCACGAAGTGCCTGTAAGCCTGAGCGGCGCATTTTTGTTATTTTTCAACAGAAACTTTTAAATAAGATTAGCTCCAGGTTTTTATTATGCTGAAGCTGAAAGACTATGAAGGAACCGTTGATGAAAAAGTTCTGGAAAAAATCAGAATAGAGGCAAAGCCTCTTGAGGAAAAGCATATTGTGCACATCAATTCAACCTATTACGGCGGAGGAGTTGCTGAGATGCTCAACAGCCTTGTTCCGTTGTGCAATGACCTCGGCATAAGGACTGGCTGGAGGCTGCTGAAAGGAACACCAGACTTTTTTTCCATCACAAAAAGCTTTCACAACGCAATACAAGGGGCTGAACTGAACCTTACAGACATAAAAAAACAGGTTTATGAGGATGTGAATGAGACAAACGCCCTTATTTCCCATCTGAAAGACCACCACATGATAATAATCCATGACCCTCAGCCTCTGCCGTTGATAAAGCTCTACAAAAAAACCCAGCCATGGCTTTGGAGATGCCACATAGACCTTTCAAACCCGAACAAAGAATTGTGGGAATACCTCAAAGGATTTATTTCAAGGTTTGACCACTCAGTAATCTCAAAAAGCTCTTTTAAAAACAGGATTCCCACTCCTTCAACAATAATTTATCCTGCCATAGACCCTTTGAGCACAAAAAACAAGGAAATAGACGACCAGATAATCGATAAAACCCTTCAAAAGTTTGGAATAGACAGGGACAAGCCGATAATAAGCCAGATTTCAAGGTTTGACAAGTGGAAAGATCCTTTGGGAGTTGTGGAAGCGTTTAAGATTGTGAGAAAAAAGGCTGCATGCAGGCTTGTGCTTCTTGGAAGCATGGCAACAGACGACCCTGAAGGCCAGGAGATATACGACAAAATAATCCGGGTTACAAAGGATGAAAAAGACATTCATGTGATAAACTTTGAGAATGATATGCTTGTCAACTCTCTGCAAAGAGCATCATCTGTAGTGATACAAAAATCATTAAAAGAAGGTTTTGGGCTGACAGTAAGCGAAGCTTTGTGGAAAAAAACCCCTGTTGTTGCAGGCAATGTCGGAGGAATACCCTTACAAGTAAAGCACAAAAAAACAGGCTACCTGGTTAATAGCGCAAAAGAGTGTGCAAAAGCAGTCATCAGCCTGCTTGAAAACCCAAAGATGGCGCAGAAAATGGGCGAGCAAGGAAAAGAGCACGTCAGAAAAAACTTTTTGATAACAAGGCAGCTGCTCGACCACATAGGCCTGTACAAAAAGCTTCTCATAAACTATAAAACGTTTAACTATTAAATTTTAGGGCAAAACTATTTTTGGAAAGCGCCTGATCTTGCATATTTCTTAAAAATATGAAATTCAAATGTTCTGTCAAATACAGTTCTCAGGTCTTTTGAAACAGGAGAAATCTGGACATAATCATTTGATTCAGGCCTCCACACAAGATGCCCATGCTCAATAAACCCATAATCATAGTTATCAGCCGGAAAAACTGTTCCTTGGCTGCTTATGAAAAATCTTTCCTTAAAGCTGGATGCAGCCAGTTCTTCAAGCTCAGCAGAAAGCTTTTGCAGAATATTATCTTGGTCAGCAATAAAAAAGTTTCCTCTGGTTGAGAGAATAACATAGCCTTTTTCTTTTTGCCCTGCTCGGGTTTCAAGTGCAAAATATTTGCCTATCTGCGGCCTGTTTTCCATCATCACAGAAACAAAAAAGAATTTAAAAAGTTTATCGAATGTTTGGCTCTGTCCGGAATCTCGCCACAGGCTCGCTTTTTGCCGGGCTCGCCTAACGTTGTATTGCGGTGCAGCAAGATCATCCCCGAGGGGGCCGACCCCCTTTGCCTATTGAGTTGTATTCCATTATAGGCTTCGCAGGAATGGCA
>JBFYMA010000051.1:0-32122 GCA_041305085.1 Nanobdellota archaeon
AAAAAAGCAAAAAAGAAGGTAAAGGCACAATAGCTATAATGACCTATGGTGATAATGTCATCTATTTAAAAGCAGAATACTCTGCTCTTCCAAAAATTCCTCTATCAAAATTCAATTATACCTCCGGAACATTCGAGAAAAAATGGGGGACTGACCACAAGACCATAGTTTTGACGCCAAATTATTCAAGCATCAGGAAAGTTGAGATTGAGATTCAGGGGATGGATATTCATAGGATGAAACTATTGGCTGATAAAACAGGGGATGTGTTTGAGGATACTGCCAAGATTAAGATAACGAGACATTATAGATTCCATGAGGGTGATGCAGAGAATAAACAAGATACAAATTCAGCATCTCCAGGAGATACTAAAGCCAAGCTTATATCAAAAATTGGTAAAAAATGATTGAACGAAAAGAACACGGATTCATGAATATGATGAAAGAAATATTTAGTTATATTTCTCAGATAATATCAGCAGGCATATTTCCGCAAATAGCAGAAGGTACCGACATGGTTATTAGGAAAATAGAAAGAAGAATAATTCACATAGAGAAAAGAATTCTAAGGAAGATATCCTCTCTTATGATATTTTGGTTTGGATGAATATTCCTGGTTTTTGGTCTTTTTTTCTTTCTAATAGAATTTCTGGGATGGACTAAGACTACAGCATTCTTTTCTATTGGCATAACTGTAATTGTAATAGGTATCATGCTCAAGTTTGCAGGATATGATAAATAATAGGTGATAAAATGGCAAAAAATTCAAAGGAAACAAATGGATTAAGAGAAAAATCTCATAAGGGTGTTGACAACATAATTGACAAAGCCGAAAGCATAGAGGGTAGTGGCAAAGAAAATATTGCTCAGTTTAAGGCAAAGTTTAGTAGGATGCAGAAAAGAGTAGATAACCATATCCAAAATAACCCTAAACGATCTGTATTGATAGCAGCAGGAGCAGGTATGGTTGTGGGTGTAGTGCTTACGGCAGTTTTAATGAGGAAACGCAAGGTTATGAACGGCTAGAGTTTCACCTGAATCCCTAGGCCACACCTGCGCAGTTCAAGATTTCTCGCGGGGCGCAATAATTGATAAAACTAGAGAGAAGAATAGCCCGCCCGTATCGCAGACGTTTATTTATAAATAAATCTCGGAGGATGTATGCTAAATGTTAAACAAATGCATTAAAATTAACTAAAATTATGAAAAAAACATAAAAATTGTTAATTATATGATGTTTGAGACTGCCATCATACACATAGGAATCTCGGAGTATGTTACGGTTTTGTTAAACGAAATTAAGAAAAAAATGCAGTGACACCATTTGAAAGCTCTCTGATGTCACGCATTGGTGTATAGCCCCGCCCGGATTTGAACCGAGGTCTCAAGGCCCAAAACCTTGAATGAATGGCCTTCTTACCTGTCCCAGTGACTCCGGTCGAAGACTTAGGAGTCGCCTGTTTTGGTAAAGCTTTTGCGCCAAAGGCGTAAAAGGTTTGGCCGCTACACCACGGGGCTATAGTAACTACAGCCGAGGGCTTGACGAGCGAAGCGAGGAAACCCTCACTTTTGACGTCACCGCGAGAAATGCATAGCATTTCTGAGGTTCCAGAAAAGCAGAGCTTTTCTCAGAACTTTTCGTAAAAGTGACCGCTACACCACGGGGCTGTATTCTCTTAAGAAAAGCGCTTTATTTTTAAATGTAGTGTTTGCCACAGCAACTTTTTTATTGCCAAGCTGTTTTCCCTGCAGTATGAGGATAAATTCTGTAAAGCTGGAGAACATCAGGTCCTATAGAGCTGAGTCTGTATCTTTTCCTGAGGGCTCTACTTTGCTTATCGGAGACATTGGCTCTGGCAAGTCTTCTATTTTGCTGGCCATTGAATTTGCACTGTTTGGCGTTGTGAGGGGCGAGCTCAATGCAAATTCTTTGTTAAGGCATGGCAAAGGTTCTGGAAGTGTTGAACTAAATCTTTTCATTAACGGAAAAAGTGTTGCTATAAAACGTACTCTTAAGCGTGGAAAGTCGTCTATTTCCCAGGATTCAGGGTTTATAATCGTGGACGGGGTAAAGAGCGAGGGAACAGCCATTGAGCTTAGGAGCAGGATTCTTGAGCTTATGGGCTATCCTGAAGAGTTTTTGACAAAGTCCAAGTCACTAATTTTCCGCTATACAGTGTTTACGCCCCAGGAGGAGATGAAACGAATTCTTTTTGAGAGCCCTGAAGACAGGATAAACACTTTGAGAAAGATATTTAACATTGACCGGTATAAACGGATTAAAGAAAACCTTCAGCTGTTCCTCAGAGAAATGAGGACATCAAAAAAAGTTCTGGAGTCAAAAACAGAAGACATTGGTGATCTCAATGAAAGAAAAAAGGACTTTGCCCATAGAAAAGAGCTTCTTTCCAGAGAGCTGGAAAAGCAAACCCCTCTTTTGCAGGAGCTGAACAAAGAACTGGAAGAAAAAAAGCAATTGCTGGAAAAGCTTGAAAAAGAGCTGTTGGAAAACCAGAAAATCAGGCAGAACATTGCAATAATAAACCAGAATGTTGCCAACAAAAAGGAAATTATCGAAAAAAACAGGCAAAAAAGTATTGAATTAAAATCCCAGGCAGAGGAGTTTGAAAAAAAATCTTTGAAAAAGCCTCCTGAGATAAGTGTTGAGGACTACAGGAAAAAGCTCTTATCATCATTGGAGGAAAACCAGCAGAAAAAGGAGAGGGCAATAAGGCAGCTCAGCACTGTTGAGGCAAAAATTATGGCTGCAAAAAAAACAATTGACTCAATAACAATGCTTGACAACTGCCCAACGTGCCTGCAAAAAGTGGACCAATCCCACAAGCACCACATAACAACTGAGCAGAATACACTGATAGGCGAACTGGAAAAACAAAAGGATGAGCAAAATGACTTACTAACAGCCATAAACCAAAAGCTTGAAAAAGTCAGGGCAGGAGAACAGCAGCTCTCAAAGATAGAGTTTGCAAAAAAAGAGCATGAACTCCTCCAAAAAAGCATTGATGAAAAAAATAGCCAGGCAGATCTTCTCCAAAAAGAGTCCAAAAAACTACAGGAAGAAATAATATTGCTCAAATCAAAACAAGAAGACCTTAAAAAGCAGCTGAAACAGGAAGACACAGAAAAAATAGGGACATTTAAATCACTTATTGACACTCTAAGAAAAAACCAGCGCGAGAAAGAGCTTTTGATAAACAGCACATCAAAGGAAAAGGAGATGGTTGTTTTTCAGGAAAAAGAGGTTGAAAAGCTTTTAGAGCAAAAGCAGGAGTACAAAGCACAGTTGGAAAAGCTTTCAAAATACCAGTCTTGGCTTGAGGAATATCTTTTGAATGTTCTGGATGTGATTGAAAAAAATGTTTTTGTGTCCATACACAGGGACTTTGACGAAACATTCAGGACGTGGTTTGGACAGATAATAGATGAAGAGGAGATAAGCGTAAGGCTGGACCAGACTTTTACTCCGGTAATAGAGCAGAACGGCTATGAAACTTTTATAGAAAACCTTTCAGGAGGCGAAAAGACAAGCGTCGCCCTTGCCTATAGGCTTGCGCTGAACAAAGTAATCAATGAATTCATCACCAGCATAAAAACAGACGAGCTCATAATCCTGGACGAGCCCACAGACGGGTTCAGCTCTGAACAGCTTGACAGGATGAGGGATGTTTTGGAAAAGCTCAACATGAAGCAGACAATTATTGTGAGTCATGAGCCAAAGATGGAAAGTTACGTTGAAAATGTTGTAAGGGTTTTGAAAAGGGATCATGTTAGCAGGGTTTTGACGTAGTAAATAATTTATGTATATATCCAACATTTTACGGAAATTTCAGTAATATTTTATGTTTTTTCTTGCTATATTATAAATAGTTATACCAAATAGTCTATCAAAATGAATAAACCTATTTATTACATAGATACTTGTGTTTATCTAAATATTTGGCAAAAAGAAAAAAAACACAATCACAAGAAAATAAAATAGATTTTTTGCAGAATTAACTACAACCCATATGCTATGTCCTGAATGTCTTTTTTGCCATTCCTGCGAAGCCTTTCACTTTATTTGTCGCTACACTCCAGAGGGTTGGCTCCTTCGGAGATGGAGTGTACACTCACTTATTCATTACTAGGTGAGCCCGGCAAAAAGCGAGCCTTTGGTGAGATTCGGGACATAGCTCCACCTACAAAAACATTTATAAACAAACCATTATTTCTTTGGGGTCAAGGATAAGCCGGTGAAAGCTTGCTTATGCCAGGAATACAGTTGATATTCTTGGAGAGGTATTGAAAATGGCACGAATGCACAGCAGGGCCAGAGGAATAAGCGGAAGCAAAAGGCCTATAAAAAAGGCAGTCCCTTCATGGGTTAGGTATAAGCCTAAAGAGGTTGAGATGCTCATTGTGAAGCTTGTGAAAGATGGCAACACTGCATCAAAGATAGGAATACTTTTAAGGGATGTTTACGGGATTCCTGACTCAACCCTTATAACCAAAAAAAAGATTTCCCAGGTCCTAGAAGAAAAAAAGCTGCTGAAGGATATTCCTGAAGACATTTTAGCTCTTATAAGAAAGTCCATAATGCTGAGAAAACATCTTGGGGAAAACAAGCAGGACTATACAGCCAAGAGAGGGCTGCAGCTTACAGAGTCAAAAATCAACAGGCTTGTGAAGCACTACAAAAAAACAGAAAAGCTTGCAAAGGACTGGAAATTCGACCCAACAAAGGCAAGAATGTACGTTGATTAAATTTCTTGCCAGCACTCTTTTGGCTAAGGGAGCAAATCCCTTGCTTTTTTTTTAATTTTTTTCAAACCGCAAACCTTATTAACAAGTATAGAGGACTTTTTTAAATGAAAAAATTTTTTGAAGCAGTAAAGAATACAGCTGAACAATTTTCAAAAATAAACAAAAAAGAGCACATAAGAATCATAAGCCACTTGGACACAGACGGAATATGCTCTGCCTCAATTCTCATAGGCCTTCTGAACAGGCAGAAAATGAATTACAGCATATCCATCCTCCCCCAGCTAAAAGAAGAAGACCTTAAGCAGTTTGCAAAAGAAGAGGCAAGTGTTTTTGTCTTTACAGACCTGGGAAGCGGGCAGATAGGCTCTATTGCAAAAATCCTGAAGAACAAAAAAGTCTTTATAATTGATCACCACGTTCCTCAGCTGAAAATAAGCCAAAAAAACATCCACCACCTGAATCCTTGCGATTGTGGAATAGACGGCTCACTGGAAGTTTCAGGAAGCGGAGTTGTTTATTTTTTTGCAAAAGAGATTATAAAAAGCAATTCAATGAGCCACATTGCAGTTATAGGTGCAATAGGGGATACCCAGGAAAAAAATGGGTTTTCTGGGCTGAATAAAATAATCCTTGAGGATGCCCTGGATTCAGGAAGAATAAATATTTCCAAAGGCTTAAATTTTTTCGGGCTCCAGACAAAGCCTGTCCATAAGCTTCTCCAGTACAGCACAGACCTTGTCATTCCAGGAGTTGCAGGAAGCGAATACGACTCATTGCAGTTTTTGAAAAGCCTGGGCATAAGCCCAAAGACTGGCTCAAAATGGCGAAGAATAAGTGATTTTTCTTTGGAAGAGCAGGAAAAGCTTGTGAAAGGAATCATAGAAAAGCGCTCAGGACTTGACAATCCAGAAGACATTTTTACAAACATCTACACGCTTTCAGGAGAAAAGGAAAATACTCCTTTCAGGGATGCAAAAGAGTACTCAACGCTTTTGAATGCATGCGGAAGGCTCCACAAGGCATCCATAGGAATAGGTGCATGCCTTAATTCTGAATCTATGAAAAAAAGAGCTATGGATGTGTTGGCAGAGTATAAGCGGACTATTGTTTTCTCTCTGAACTGGTACGCTGACAACAAGAACAATCCTGAATTTGTAACAAGCAGGAAAAACTACACAATCATAAACGCTCAGGAGCATATCCCCGCAACAATGATTGGCACTATCAGCAGCATCATAACAAAAGGAAACGGATTTTCAAAAGGACATTACCTGCTTGCGATGGCGCAAAACAATGACCTCTCCACAAAAGTAAGCCTAAGGATGGCTGGCTATGATGAAGATGCAGACCTGAACAAGGTCATAGGAAGGATTCTTGCTAAGATAAGCCATGGAGAAGGAGGAGGGCACATGCACGCAGCAGGAGCAATAATTGATACTGAAAAAGAGCAGGAATTCCTTGAAGCTGCAATCCATGTGCTTGACGATACAGTTGTTGAGGAGAGAGTGGAATAGGCATTATTTTTTGCTTAATAATTTTTTCTTATTGGTTTTCTTTGGGAGAAAGTTTTGCTTAGGCATTACAACTAGATAAGCAGCATTCCTTAAATAGTTTGAGTGTGGCGGTTCAGTGTTTTTTTCGGTTAATTAATTTTAATATTAGTTGTCGTTATTGAAAATTGTGCAGGGTTGAATATCACAGAGTGATACCGGCAACATCTGTTGCTCTGTACCCCAACCTTTAGGTTGGGGATAAGCCTGAGCGGCGCATTTTTGTTATTTGATACTTTTCATCACTGAATAGTACTAAAAAAAGCGAAAAATTTAAATAGTAGTTGCTACATAAGAGTAGTAATGGTTAACAAATTTGCTAAAACAGGACTGCAAATCATTCTCATAGCTTGTGTGTTCCTGCTAGGAGTATTTTCAACAAACATATATGCAGAGCTCAACCAGGAGCAGCCGCTTTCAACAGCAAACAGCCAGGCTTCTCAATTAACAATCCAGACACCTCCTGACAAGATAAAAGCAAGCCAGATAAAAGTCTACCAGAGCAGGGTCGTGCTGGACATACAAAACGCTGAATGGGCAAGCTTTACGCCAACAGGCTCAATGGAGCCAGTCCTTAACGAAAACTCCAATGCCATAGAAGTGGTTCCTAAATCTGAGGATGAGATAGAGATCGGAGACATATGCAGCTATAAATCCCAGTACTCCTCAGGCAGCATAATACACAGGGTTGTCTACAAAGGCCAGGACGAAAAAGGAACATATTTTGTTTTCAAAGGAGACAACAACCCGGCCTCAGACCCTGGAAGAATAAGGTTTGACCAGATCCAAAGGTGTGTTGTTGCAATTGTTTACTGATTCTGGAGGAAAAATGAACCAAACATTCAAAAGCATAATATATTTCGCCATTGCTACATTGTTTATACTTATAACCATTCTCAGAGGAACTGTATAGGCAAACCACTCCCCAAACCTTTATAAACAAAGCTTTTTCTCTGTTTTAGATGGACAAGGAAGTTCTTGAAAGCTATAGAAAGGCTGGTAGGATAGCCCAGGAAGCCCTTCTACACGGCAAAACCTTGATAAAGCCTGGAGAAAAGCTCTTGGCAGTGTGTGACAGCGTAGAGGAGTTCATAGCCTCAAAAGGCGCAAAAACAGCTTTTCCTGCCCAGATATCTGTGAATAACATCGCAGCCCATTATTGCCCTGATTTTGAGGATAAGACAGAATTCCAGCAAGGAGACCTTGTAAAGCTGGATGTAGGAGTCCATGTAGATGGCTATGTTGGGGATAACGCTCTGACTGTAGACCTCGGAGACCACAAAGAGCTTGTGCAGGCTTCAAAAGATGCATTAAGCGCAGCCCTGAAGCTTGTAAAGCCTGGAATAACCATTTCAGAGCTTGGAAGAGCCATACACGAAGCCATAAAAAGCTATAATCTCAGCCCAATAAAGAACCTCTCAGGGCATGGCCTGGGAAGGTTTGAGATACATACAAGTCCCAGCATCCCAAACTTTGACACAGGAGACAATACAGGGCTGGAAGAAGGAACTGCAATTGCAATAGAGCCTTTTGCCACAAACGGTGCAGGAAGCATATATGAAAGCTCCAATGCAACTATTTTTTCCCAGCACTCAACAAAGCCAGTCAGAAGCCCCTTTGCAAGGGAGATACTCAGGAGTATAGAGCAGTACGAAGGCCTGCCATTTGCCAAGAGGTGGCTTGTAAAAAAGTTTGGCCCTGGAAAAACTGCTTTTGGACTGAAAGAGCTGTTAAAGGTGAATATATTGCAGGAGCATCCTCCGCTGCCTGAAAAAGGAAAAGGCCTTGTAAGCCAGGCAGAGCACACAATAATAGTTCTTGACAAGCCCATAATAACCACTCAGCTTGATGACTGAGCAGTATCGCAAATTATTTAAACAATTAAGCTCTATTAATTATTGGTGATTGATTATGCCTGCAAAAAGCCCAGCAAAAACACGCAAAAAACCAAAAAAAACTTCTTATTCTGAAATTCAGAGGAAAAAAGATCTTCAAAACCTTCAAAAATCCTATGAAACAGACATAAAACATCTGAAAGAGAGCGCTGAAAAGCTCAAAAAGCAGATAGAAAAAGAAAAACAACTTTTCGAGCAAAAAGCCAGGCAGGAGTATGAAAAAGTAAAGACAAGGATTCATAAGACAAAGAAAAGCATTAAGACCAAGGCAAAAAAAGCAAGAATAACCATAAAAAAACATCCATTCCTTGCTGTGGGTGCAGCAGCGCTTGGCGGCGCAATACTTGCAAGAATTTTTAGAAAAAGAAAATGAAGAAAAAAAAGAAAAAATCATTTTTCCAGGGATTCATAGACTTTGTAGTCGGCTCAGGAAAAGATGTGCTGTTTGATGCGCTGCAGGAAAAGGTCTCTGAAACAATAGACGGCGCAGAGGAAAAGCTGGAAAGGGCAATAAAAAAGATTCTGTCAATAGTTACTGTTTTCTCAGTAATATTCATAGGGTTTATATTTGTGCTCGTGGGACTTTCAAAATACCTTAGTGAAGCAGTCTCAGGCTTTAAGTTTGGAATTGGTTACATAGTTGTGGGAGCAATATTGATAATGCTTGCACTTCTTTTCAGGATTGCTGCAAATTCTTCAAGAAGCTAGGAGCAGGCACCTTCATAATAGATAACTGTAACTCCAAGGCAGTCTGCAAAACAGGAATTCTTATAGGTTTGGCCGTCAATACCGCAGACAGGCTTTTCCCAGTCAACACAGCCGCAAAAACTCTGAGGAGCAAGCGCTTTTCCAATGAGTGTGTCCTTGAAATAGGAGTTTATGAACAGGACAAGTGATAAAAGCGCAACAACCGCAATAATCACCACTAAAAAAACCTGCATCTTCTCGTTCATAACCCAAAATCTGTGAAAGGAAATATTTAAGCTTTTCTATCAAATAGCACAACTAGTAAACACTGAAGAATTTTTTGCTCATCTTGATTTTCACTTTTTGCTTCCTTTTTTCAGCCCGAGCTTTTTTCTGAGTTTGTTATAGTAGGAATGGCTTCCCAGATGGATTTCCCTGAATTTCCCATTATTAATATTGCCGACAATTGAGCACAACAGTAATTAGGTGCATTTTTGTTATTTTTCAATGCTTGGTATTGGAGGAAAGCTGAATGTTGGTTCAGGATGCAGACTCTCAAGAAAACACCACATAGAATATGTGCTATATTTAAGGCATTTTTTTTAAATATTTTTCCCCAAACTTTAAAAAACCTTGTTCTTTTCCTTTAGCCATGAAATTCGCCCACATGGCAGACATCCACATAGGAAGCTGGAGGGATCCAAAAATAAAGGCGCTGAGCAGCCTGGCATTTAAAAAAGCAATAGGTCTATGCATACAAAAGCAGGCAGATTTTGTGCTTATTGCAGGAGACCTTTTCAATAATGCATTGCCAGCCATAGACAGCGTCAAGGAGTGCGTAAAACAGCTCAAGCGGTTAAAGGATAATAATATTCCTGTGTATCTTATTGGAGGAAGCCATGACTATTCTGCCAGTGGCAAGACAATGCTTGATGTGCTGGAAGAGGCAGGCCTTTGCAAGAATGTGATGAAGGGAAGCATAGAGAATGACATTCTGACACTCAATTTTACGCAGGACAAAAACACAAAAGCCAAAATTACGGGGATTTTGGGCAAAAGAGGAATGCTGGACAAGGCATATTATGAGAAATTGGACAGGCAAAGCCTTGAGAAAGAAGAAGGCTTCAAGATATTTATGTTTCACACCGCCCTTACTGAGCTAAAGACAAAGGCAATGGATGCGATGAACTCCTCTCCATTATCACTTCTTCCAAAAGATTTTGACTATTATGCAGGAGGCCATGTTCACATGGTTATGGAAAAACAGCACGGAAAAGGAAAAATTGTTTATCCCGGGCCATTGTTTCCTGCAAACTTTGCAGAGCTGGAAGAGCTTGGCAAAGGAGGATTTTATTTTTTTGTAGACGGAAAAATCCAAAGGCAGGAGATAGAAATAAAGCCAGTTGCCTCATTTATTATAAATGCAGACAGCAAAACCCCTGAAAAACTTCAGGATGAAATCCTGGAAAAAATAAATTCAGCAGATTTAGATAATAATATAGTTCTGCTGAGGGTTGCTGGCCAGCTGGACGGAAAGCCAACAGATGTTGACTTCAGGAAAATATTCCAGGAAATATACAGCAAAAAAGCTTTCTTTGCCATGAAGAACACAAGCAAGCTGATAGGAGAGAGCTTTGAAGCGTTGAAGCAGGAGATAGATTCTCCTAACAGAATAGAGGAAGAGATTCTGAAAAAGCACGCAGCGCAGTTCAGGACAGACTTTGACCAGTCAGAGCTAGCAAAAAAACTGTTTTCAGTTCTGGACAGCGAAAAGCACGAAGGCGAAAAGCAGTACGAATATGAAGCAAGGATAAAGAAGGCAGCCAGCAAAGTATTGGAGTTGTAAAATGAGGCTTCCAACTCAACTTCAGGCAATAATTTTCAGAAAGAAAAACAGCAAAACAGAATTCCTGTTACTGAAAAGGATCAAGGAAAAAGGGGGATTCTGGCAGCCGTCCGGAGGAGGATTGGAGGAAAAAGACAACTCAAGACTGGATGCGCTTTACAGAGAGATACAGGAAGAGACAGGAATAACTAAAGATAAAATAAAAAAAATATTTGAAGATGTCTATGAGTTTGACTTTATAGATAACTGGGTGGATGGCTCCAAAAAGAAAATGCACGAGCATGTTTTTGGTGTAGAGGTCGAGCCTGATACAGAAGTGAACATAAAAAACAATGTTTATACAGAGCATGAAGAATACAGATGGGTTTCTTTTGAAGACGCGCTAAAGTTTCTTAAGTGGAGAACAGGGAAAACAGCGCTGAGAAAACTTTGGGAATTATTGAAAATTTCGCAGGGTTGAATATCACAGAGTGATACCAGCAACATCTGTTGCTCTGTACCCCTACCTTCAGGTCGAAATTTTCAATTCCTAAAATGCGCCTGAGAAGATTGTGAGCCTGTAATATCACAGAGTGATTCCAGAAATCCTTGATTGCTCTGCACCCCTGCTTTGAGGTAGGGGATAGGGCTAGCTATTCAGTCATAAGGCACATTTTTGTTATTTAACTGTTGTAAATTCATCAATTTTATATATTGGTTATTATCCCGAAAAGCATGGCAATCATCGAGATAAAAGATCTCTCAAAAAGCTTTAACGGGTTTGAGGCAGTAAAGAAAATCAGCCTTGAAATCAATGAAGGAGAGCTTTTCGGCCTTCTCGGTCCTAATGGCGCAGGAAAGACTACAACAATTTCCATGCTCTCAACACTTCTCCAGCCAACTTCTGGCTCTGCGGTTCTCTGCAACCATAATATTGCTCATGAAAAAGATGAAGTAAGGAAGTGCATAGGGCTTGTTTTTCAGGATCCAAGCCTGGATATTGACCTTACTGGTAGGGAAAATCTGGATTTTCACGGTCGGCTCTACGATATGCCTAAGGATAAAAGGCAGAAGAGGATAAATGAAGTGCTGAAGCTTGTTGATTTAGAGGACAAGGCTGACAAGCTTGTAAAGACTTTTTCAGGAGGGATGAAAAGAAGGCTCGAAATTGCAAGAGGATTGATGCACAAGCCAAGAGTGCTATTTCTGGACGAGCCAACTATAGGCCTTGATCCCCAGACCAGGAGAAAGCTTTGGGAGTACATAAAAAACTTCAACAAAAAAGAAAAAATCACAATAATACTCACAACCCATTATCTTGAAGAGGCAGACTTTTTGTGCGAAAGGATAGCAATAATAGACCATGGAAAAATAATTGCACTGGACACTCCTGAAAACCTGAAAAAAGTGCTTGGAGGGGATGTTATTACCCTTGACTCAACCAATCCTGAAAAACTGAAAAATATTTTAGGAAAGCATGACTGGCTGAAAAGTGTTAGTATAATAGAGAACAAGCTGAACATTGTTTCAGACAACGGAAGCACTGCAATTCCAAAGCTGATAGAAACTGCAAACAACAACAGCATCACAATAAATTCTGTAACCCTCAAAACACCAACGCTTGAGGATGTATTCATACACTATACTGGAAGAACAATTAGAGAGGAGACTGGAAGTGCAAAGGACAATTTCAGGATGCACGCCAGAATAAGAGGAAGAAGATAATGATTTTTTCAACAATATATACAATATGGCTTAGGGAAATGAAGAAGTTTCTTAGGGAAAAGTCCAGAATTATAGGCAATCTTGCCACGCCCTTTTTCTGGCTTGCCATAATGGGTGTTGGGCTGGGGTCAACTTTCAGCATCCCAAACTCAAATTACAGCTATTTGTCATTTGTCGCTCCAGGAATAATAGGGATGTCACTTCTTTTTACATCTATTTTTTCTGCAATAACAATAATATTTGACAAGCAGTTCGGCTTTATGAAAGAGATACTTGTTGCGCCCATATCCAGAGCAGGAATTGTAATTGGAAAAATTCTTGGCAGCACAACAACCTCTGTGGGCACTGGAATAATAATATTTGTTATGGCGGCGCTTATGGGAGGCATACCCCTCCAGAACATAACTCCTGTTGCAGTTGTTGGCGTTTTAGTGCTCATGATTCTAATATGCTTTGCATTTGTCTCTATTGGAATAATGATTGCCTCGAGAATGCAGAGCATGGAAGGCTTCCAGATGGTGATGAGCTTTCTAGTAATACCTATGTTCCTTTTGTCAGGGGCATTTTTTCCCATAGAAAACGCCCCAATATGGCTGAAGACATTCGCGTTTATTGACCCATTGATGTATGGGGTGGATGGAATGAGGGGGCTGCTGACTGGAATATCTGCCCTGCCTGTAATCGCAGACATAGGAATCCTTGCAGGCTTCTCATTGATAGTTATACTTATCTGCAGCTATTTGTTCAGCAGGATGGAATAATTTTCTGCAAAACCTTAAAAACAAGCAGGTTCTCCCAATAGCATGTTCAAAATAACTTCAGAAGATAAAAGTGCGAGAACAGGAGTTCTAAAAACAAGACATGGGAAAATACAGACTCCTTTCTTTATGCCAGTAAGCACAAAAGCAGTCGGCAAGTTTGTAGGGTCAGAAGAATACAGGAAAACAAACACAAAAGCAATCATAGCAAACGCCCTTTTATTATCGCTTCATCCAGGCCTTGAGGTAATGAAAAAATTCAAAGGAATACACAATTTTATGAATTTTCATGGCACAATATTCACAGATTGTGGCGGATTTCAGGTGATTAGGGAGAGCTTTGGAAGCCAGAAAAACAAAAAAGGAATAACATTCAAAAACCCTTTCAACAATCAAAATTTTCTGCTTACCCCTGAAAAAATTATGGGCATAGAAATGGATATTAACTCTGACGTGGCAATGATGCTGGATGACATGATGCCTTATGGCTCTACAAAAAAGCAGTTTGCAGAGGCATTGATAAATACGCACAATTGGGCTAGGGAAAGCCTGAAATTTCACACAGACAAAAAACAATTGCTGTTTGGAATAGTACAGGGAGGGTTTTATAATGCGCTAAGAGAAAAATCTGCAAAATTCATAAACAATCTTGATTTTGACGGAATAGCAATAGGCGGACTTGCTTTAGGAGAGCCAAAACAGCTAATGTATAAGGCACTTGATTCAGCGCTCCCTTTTATTGACAGACAAAAAATAAAGTATGCAATGGGAGTTGGAAGCCCTGAAGATCTTTTGAGATGCATTGAAAAAGGGATTGATTGTTTTGACTCTGTTTTTCCCACAATGAATGCCAGGAACAACACAATTTTTTCCTTCAAAGGCAGGATTTCCATAGAAAAAGCAAGGTTCAAGGATGATGAAAAGCCTTTGGAAGAGGACTGTGATTGCTTTACCTGCAAAAACTATTCAAGGGCTTACATAAGGCATCTTTCTAAACTGGATGACCCTGTTGGAAAACGATTAAAAAGCATCCACAATATCAGGTTTATGCACAGGCTCATGGAGAAGGCAAGGATAGCCATCAAAGAGAACAGGTTTGCAAGGTTTAGAAAACAATTTGAAAAGGAATTCGAAAAAAGAATATAATGCCTAAACCTTTCTGAAATATCCCATCAGCGCCATAAACTCCCGCTTTGTGAGCATAGCTTTCCCTATTATCTGTTTCCAGAGCTTTTTCTGGGTGTCTTTTTTGTGGGGAGCGGAGAATTTCATGCTGTCCAATGTTGAGAAAATAAGATTTAAGAGCTTTTCTTTTTCTTTTTTGCCAATAGGAGTTATATTGTTGATCTTTTTTTCATTTTCCCCTAGCAGTTCGTGCAGATCGTACAGGATAACTGCAACGCTGTGGCTGAGGTTTAATATGGGATATTTTTTGCTTGTGTTGATGGTTACTGTAAAATCGCACATTCCAAGCTCCTCATTGTTGAGTCCTGTATCCTCTCTGCCAAAAACTATCCCTATACTTATGCTGTCTTTTGCGTTTGCAAGCTTTTCTGCCAGCTCCTTTGGGCTGAGAGGGCTCCGTTTTAGGTTGAAGTCAGTGCCAAGCTTTCCAGTTGTGCCTATGAGGCAGTCCAGCTTCGGGACAGAGTCAACTATTTTTGCGCTCTCAAGAACATCAAACCCGTGGCTTGCCCTGTTAAGCGCCTCTCTGCCCATAACCTCGCAGTTGGGCTTCACAATAATTAACTCACTAAAGCCAAAATTCTTCATAACCCTTGCAACTGCTCCGACATTCCCTGCAAACTTTGGCTCCACAAGAATAATGCTTATCATAAAACAGGTAAAAAGGGCTTTTTTTATAAAACTTCTGAACTATGGAAAACTATTTTAATAAAAGGCTTTTATTACTGAGAATGGGGGAGTATACAAGGCACTTTGCAGAGCTTTCAGCAAAAGATGCCCTGATAGCAGGAGGCAAAGGAGCTTCATTGGGAGAGATGCATAATTCAGGAATAACTGTGCCTGAAGGGTTTGTTGTTCTGTCCACAACCTTTGACAGGTTTATCAAAGCAACAGGGCTTGAAGCAGAAATTGCTGCAGAGTTGGACAAAGTAAACCACAAAGAAGTCCACACAGTCGAAAGGGCAAGTGAGACAATAAAAGCGCTGATTCTTGGGCATGAGGTGCCTGTTGAAATCCAAAAAGAAATAACTGAAAAATTTGAAAAGCTGAATGCACAGTTTGTAGCAGTAAGGAGCAGTGCAACAGCAGAGGACAGCTCAGCAGCTGCCTGGGCAGGCCAGCTGGAAAGCTTTCTTAACACAACAAAAAAATGCTTGTTAGAAAATGTGAAAAAGTGCTGGGCAAGCTTATTCACTCCACGGGCAATATTTTATAGGTTTGAAAAAGGGTTGCGCAATACAAATATTTCTGTGGCAGTTGTTGTGCAAAAAATGGTTGAGAGCCAGGAGTCAGGAATAGCATTTTCAGTCCACCCAGTAACCCAGGACTTTAATCAATTAATAATAGAGGCAGGCTTTGGATTGGGAGAGGCAATAGTGTCTGGTCAGATAACACCTGACAGCTATGTTGTTGACAAAAGAAGCTGGAAAATAATTGAATTAACTGTTAACGAGCAGGCAAAAGGGCTTTACAGAAAAGCAGATGGAGGAAACGAATGGAAACAGCTGGCAGAAAAAGGAAAAAAACAGGTGCTCTCTGAAAAAGAGATAACAGAGCTTTCAAAACTAATAGCCAAGATTGAAGACCATTACGGCTTTCCAGTAGATGTTGAATGGGCAAGAGAGAAAGGCAAATTCTATATTGTGCAGAGCAGGCCTATTACTACGCTGGAAAAACTGGAAAAAGAACAAACACTCGTTGAAAAGTTTAAAAAAGAAATAGGCGATGAAGAAGTTTTTGTTTTAAGGGGAAAATTTATTCCTTTATTTTTGATGACTGATTGGTTAAGATTTTACGATAAAAAATTTCAGAAGAAAAAAGGAGTGTACCCTGTTTTAAGCTTAAAGAAAAAAGGATTGTTTTATGGATATTTAAGTCTAAATAGATATCTTGATGCTTCCAGAGAAGGAATTCAACGATATATAGAGAATAAGGAATTTAAGAGAAATATCTGTGCGCGATATGAGAAGATTAAACGTAAAATAAATAATTTTTATAATGATTATTTTGCAAATACACCTAAAAAAGATGATGAACTACTTAAAGTTTTGAGAGTGGCAGAACAGAATCTGCATGAAGTTGTTGCATTAACTTTGTTCATAGATTTTTTAGATTCAAATATTATTAAAAAAATTTATTCTGAAAAGGGATTTTATTTTGACTATGATAAAATATTTGAAGTTGCAAACATTTACGATTTTCCATCTTTTGATTTAAAAAATAATATTGAAATTTTGAAATGGGCAAATAGGAACACCGAATACTTAAAGTATATATATACTGGTTATTCTGCCGCACCAACAAAAAAAGAAACAGAAAGAAAAATTTCTAGAATAGATTTGACAAAATTAAAAAAAGATGTAATCAATTCCGAAAAAGAACTTGAAAAAAGAATTAAGAAGAAAAAGAATTTTAGAAATAAGCTAAATAAAAAAGAAAAGAGAGTTGCAGACTTTATAAGTTGGATTTCTGAACTAAGAGATGATAGAAAGATTTTGATGAATAAAATGGATGTACTTATGAACGAGTCAGTTAAATCACTCTATAGTAATTGGAAAATTGATAGATCATTATCTCTTTACTCTTTTGCATTTGAAGTTTTAAAAGGTAAGAAATTTGTTTTAGAAAATATTGAAAGTGTAAGAAAAAGAGACAATGATTTTGTTAACCTTTATTATGGAAAAGAAAAGTATGAGGAAAAGTTTGATGGATTAGAAAAAGAGTTTGCACAGTCTGAGCTATTGGAAAAACCAAAACGGGTGGCTAATATAATTAAAGGGCAAATAGCCAATAAAGGAAAAGCAAAAGGATTTGCAAGAGTGATTCATGACCCTCAGAAAACACATTCTTTTATGGAAGGAGAGGTTTTAGTTACAGGAATGACTAGACCTGAGTTTATCTCTATAATAAAGAAAGCCTCTGCAATAGTAACGGATGAAGGAGGAATTGGCTGCCATGCAGCTATAGTTAGCAGAGAACTGAATAAGCCCTGTGTCATTGGAACAAAAAATGCAACTGAAATTATTCAAGATGGAGATTTATTAGATGTGGACGCTGACAACGGTGTTATTAAAATATTAGAATCAGGAGATAAGGCAATGGCTGAAATGTATAAGACACAGATTTCATTGTCTGAATGGCTTGACAAAATAAACCACAGGCTTACTGAGAAAATAAGGATTGAGGACAATGAAAAAAGGGAAAGATTAAGTGTTTTGAACAAAATTATTGGTTTAGGGTTTGACAAGCCAACAAAGTTTTCTCCAAAAGACATTGCTGACCAGAGTCCTGAATTTAGGGAATTCCTGAAAAACAGGGGCGAAGAAAAATGCGCCCTCAGGCTTATACCTCTGGAAAAAAGCCTTCCAAAGCTCAGGATGAGAGGACAAAAAATAAAGGATGTAATCATAACATGGTTTCCAGAGCAAAAAATTGCTTATGAAAAATACAGGGCAGAATTTATCCCGCACCCTGAAAAAAATATCTGGGCAACCATATTTATAGTGAACAAAAAAGGAATTTTTGGAGAGATTATAAAAGATGGGCATCATACGCTTACGCAGGGGTTTTACAGCAAGGCAAAACCAATTACTTTTAGCTATGATTTCAAAACTTGGAAGCTGAATCCCAAAAAAAAGGAAGCTCTGTGTTATTTAAAAGACATGATAAAAAGCATTTATGTCAAAGATAAAAAACTGAGAGAAAAAATTTCTAATAGGCTTGGTTCAAAATTTGCAAATGAATACATCTGCGGATACTTTGAAACAACCCATTCAGAGTTTGGCACATGGTTTATTGACTACAACAGAATCCTCGGAGATATTTACTCAGATTATGAGATTATAAATCCGAAAAAAGGCAAGCTTTCTGGAATTGTGGGCAATAAGGGCGTAGCAAGGGGTAAAGTGCACATCATTGAGAACCCTTCAGCTGAAGAGCTGGAAACCGGAGAAGTGCTGGTTTGTGATATGACAAAGCCAGAGTTCCTGCCAGCAATGAAAAAAGCCTCTGCCATAGTCACAAAAAGAGGAGGCCTGCTCAGCCATGCAGCAATCATAGCAAGAGAGCTGGGAAAACCCTGCATCGTAGCAGTGCAAAACGCCCTGGAATTGTTGAAAACAGGCGATTATGTGAAAGTTGATGCTGACAAAGGAATTGTA
Source organism: Nanobdellota archaeon (assembly GCA_041305085.1). GTDB lineage: Archaea > Nanobdellota > Nanobdellia > Woesearchaeales > UBA9642 > SURF-58. The sequence goes on from JBFYMA010000051.1 coordinate 18,550, forward strand.
AAAATTATTTCAAAAAAATGAAATCTAAACAGCAATGGAATATGGTTAGGAGCAGATACATACCAGCAGTATGGCCTTTTATTTGCTATTTCTCATGGCCAATAAACGAGATTATTCCTAACGGATACACTAAAGAATGGCATGTCTGGGAAAATGGAAATGTTCTTGCTGTTTGGGAACAGAAATGTACTCATGTTCTCAGAAAGGGGGTTATGGAAATACTTTATCAAAACAAAAACAACCTTTCAAATTTTAGAAAAAAAGGTCAGAAATCAGGAAGCAATGTCCTAAACTATTGTGAAGAATTTATAAAGGATATTGAAGACAAAAAATTACCTGAGTTTCTTGAATTTTTTAGAGGGTTTTTAAAAAAATATCATGAAATAATGAGGACAAGCATGGTTTTCTGGGTTTTCGGGACCAAAGCAGTAGAAGAAAAACTTGATTATTTACTAAAAAAGTTTGATGAAATTGAAAGAAAAGACATACTTTCTGTAATGTCAATAACTCCAGACGAATCATACAGTAAAAAAGCAGAGCGACTATTGTCAGAAATTATAGCTCTGGCCAAAAAACAGGGATTTTCTGAAGAAATTAATAAAAAAATAAATTTTTTTTCAAAACAGTATTATTGGTTTCCTTATGAATATGTGGGCCCTGAGATATGGGATGAGAAAAGAGTTAAACAGCTTGTTGAAGAAGGCTTTAACGAAGAAACAGAACAAGAGAAAACTATTGATGTGAAAAAACTGCAAAAGAAGTGTATAAAGAAATATAAATTAAGTACTGAAATAGTTGATATTTTTCAAATAATGCAGACGCTTACTCTTATGCAGGATGATAGAAAAATGTACAATAGTCATATTTGCTATTATGTTAATAATATAATAATGAAAAAACTTGCAAAATTAATAGGGTTGGGTCATGAGCTTGCCAGATATGTTGATGATGCAGCTCTTGAAAAATTTATAAAAAATAATGATTTGAATTGGCTGAGGAAGAAAATGGGTGCAAGAAAGGAATTTTGTATTCAGCGAAGCCTTCCCAATGGCACAAACGAGTTTTATGAAGGTGATGAAGGAAAGAGAATGCTTGAAAAAGAAGGGATAAAATTAAGAATTGATTTTGAAGTTGATGAGTTGAAAGGAAGATCAGCATACCCAGGAATAGTTCAAGGAAAAGTAAAAATAGTAAAAAGCTCAAGCCAAGCATCTCATTTTGAGAAAGGAGATATACTTGTTACTGGAATGACAACGCCTGACTTTGCACCTTTGATGAAAAAAGCTGAAGCAATCATCACAGACGAGGGAGGAATCACTTGCCATGCGGCAATCGTTGCTAGAGAGCTTAAAAAGCCCTGTGTCATTGGAACAAAGATTGCCACAAGAGTTTTAAAAAACGGAGACCTTGTGGAAGTCAACGCTGACAAAGGAACAGTAAAGATCCTCAAAAAATCAGATTAGCAGCTTGTCTATTGCTGCTGGCACTGCTTCAATCATTGACCTGACTGCCTCTTCGTAACTGCTTTGCCCTTTTCCAAAGCAGTCTGCTATTTCAGAATAGTTTTCTCCAAATGCAAACCTTGTCACTATATCTATTATTGGAGTATAAATGCTTTTCCTATAGATGGAGACAACTCTTTCATAGTTTTTCTGATCAACTGCCAGAACAGCTATTCTGTTTTTTTTTGGAGCTGTCTGGTCTGGTGTTTTCTTGCGCTCTCCAGAAATACCATATTTTTGAAGTACCCCTGCCATAATTGCCTGTTCTTCAAGCTTGACTGCGTTTTCTGCTTTTTCAAAATATTTTTTTACAAGCTCTATATTTTCATCTTTCAAAGCATTTTCTATTGCAAAAAGCTCTTCGCTGGAATAAACAGGCCTGCTCTGCGCTAAGGTAATTATTTGTTTCATAACATCAATGCCAAGCTCTTTTTTTCTTATTACATCTACAAGTGTGCCGCTGGATGCTATTGCATATTCATTTTCTGCCCTGATTTTTTTCAGGTATTGTTTTCCTATCAATTCTTCTGTGGGCGATCTTCCGTTGTTGGCAGTACATACAAATTCTATAATTTTTTTTTCAGGCATTTTTCTTTGAAATATTGAACAAAATTTAAATCTTTCGTTTTTAACTACTTATTAGTGGTTGAAGAATTTCTAGACTCCAATGATTGACTTTATTATCGGCACAAACAGAAGCGCTATTATTATCACAACGCCTGCTGCTGTGATTTTTGTCCAGACTTTTACTCCTTTTTTTTCTCCGATGGCTGTGACAAGTGCTGTGTGCAGCATCCTGCCGCCATCCACTGGTCCTATTGGCAAAAGGTTTGCCAGTCCTAGGCCAAAGCTTATGAGTACGAACCAGAAGAACAGTTTTCCAAGCCATTTAAATACTGCAAAAAATGTCAGGAAAAGTCCTGTCTGGCTTTTTTCAGCAAACTTTGTGGTGATGCTCTCAACACCCAGATACCCTAGTGTTTTGTCTTCAGGGTTTGTTCCTGCAATAAACTCATAACTGGCTCCTTGGGAATCCTCCAGTGTCACTGTTTCTCCAGGTTTTATCCTGTAAAAAAGTATGGAAAAGTCGTTCCTGTTTGTGAACTCCTGGCTGTTTATCTTTGTATAGACAACATCGCTCTTTATGCCGTACTGCTCTGCTGGAGAGCCTTCAACTATTTCTCCAAACACCACTCCCTGCTGGGCTGTCATCCCTCTGGGAAGCCATTCGTCCATCACATTGCCCTGCACAAAAAACAATCCGAGAATGAGAAGGATTATTGTTCCTGTCAATATGTTTGAAAAAGGGCCTGCTGCAAATATTGAGTGCTTTACAACGTCAGACTTTTTCTCCATAGACTTTTCATCAGGCTCTACAAATGCTCCGGGTATTGGGCCAAAAAGCATAAACCCCGTATTCTTTATTTTAAGGTCATAAATCTTGGCAACTATTCCGTGGCTGAACTCATGAATGACAATTACAAGAAACAATGCAATTATTGACTCAAAAAAAGGTGGCGCTCCAATCGGGCTTCCTGGAATAGGAACCCCTGGAATGAATGGAGATATTGTTGGAGGTGCAGAAGGCACAAATATCAGCTCGTAAACCCCTTTGAGCATGATGATACTTATCAGTATTATTCCTGCAAAGCCTATGCCCATGCCCATATAACCAAAAAGCCTTATCCACTCCTTGAATTTTTTTGAGAATTTTTCAATAAACTTTATGCCGAACTGTGTCTTGTACATGAAAATAAACTTTGCCTGCACCTCGATCCTCTTCCTGTTGAGGTATACTATTAAAGCCAAAGCCAGATAGAACAGTATAACCCATTTGTAGTGCAGAACACCTTCAATGAATCCCATGAAATAAAATTGGCACAAGTGATTTATAAAGTTTTGGGAATTATAATTAGCAAATCTCCCCAGCCTGGTATTTAATTGGCCAAAGGCCAACTTCTGCCAGCCAAAGCTGGTTTTTTCCAGACTGGTGAAATAATAATTTATTACTGTATGTTTTTATTGAACATTGCGCAGAGTTGAATATCACAGAGTGATGCCAGCAATCTTTGATTGCTCTGCACCCCGCATGCTGAAAAGCAGAGCTTTTGGCATCCCTTTCGGGACTTTAGTGCGCAATTTTCAATTCCAAAAATGTGTCTTCCATTAGCGAAGGCGTAATACCCCGACCTTGAGGTTGGGGATAAGCCTGAGCAGCAGCATTTTTGTTATTATGAAACTCTATTTGATTATAAAAATATTTAATAAGAAACTCACTTCTTCCTGGCAGGCCTCAATGCTTTTCCGCTGCACTTTCTGCACTTGACTTTGCCTGCAAGAACCTTCATGTTTGTAGTCCTGATTTTGCTCTTGCACTTTCTGCATACAAAAATGTTTTTCATTAGCCTGTTCTGGGCTTCTGGGAATCTTACCATTTTTATTCAGTCTTTATCTGCTTCATTACCTTGTCGTGCAAAATTATCCAATAGACAACTGTGCATCCTTCAACGCAGGTTTCTTTCAGCTCCTCAGGGACTTTGAGGTCGAATGTTTCGTATGTCTCTGAATCCATGACGTTTGCAGAGTCATTGTTGATTGACAAAACCTGGGCGTTCTTTTTTTCTATTATGGGAACATCTATTGAGTCATGGCCCGGCAGTACCACCTGCCTTTTTTTGCCGTCAATCATTCCAACAGCCTCAAGCCTTACTTTGGCGTGGCCGTGCTTTCCTGGCCTGCTGGTCTGGGTGTTGACAACAACGCTTGCCACTCCGTCCAAAACAACGTAGTTTCCTTTCTGGAGTGTGCCCACGCTTTTTGGTACTGTTTCTCCTGCCATTGTTTTATGGATTTGGAGAGTATTTATAAAGCTTTTCCTTCAACATTGCTTAACTATAACCTACCAAAACCTGAATATTTTCTTTAGCCTGTGCTTTTTCAGGTAGTTCTCAAGCGCTTTTTCTATGCCTGGATTTTCAAACTTTTTTTCCAGCTCCCTGAACTCTCTTGTGTGGTGAAAGCTTCTGCCGTTTTTGTCATAGAACTTGAGCTTTTTATGGAGAAGCTCGTGGTACATCACATAGTCCAGCAATTCCTGCTCGTTTCTGAAAATTGTGCTTATAACTATGGTGTCTGTGGTGTACTCGTAGCTTCCAAGTTTTCTTGTGCTTGCAGAGCCCCATGCAAGGTTTGGCCTGGCCATGAATCCCTGGAAATATTTTTCATTGACTCTATTGAATGACTCCTCCAATACTGGATCTGACTTTTCCTGCCTTGTGTAGTTGGAGAGCTTTTTTAGAAAGCTGCTGTAGAGCTCTATGTTTATGGTTTTGGCTTTTTTTCCGTACATCTTTACAAACAGGCTCTGGAGCAGGCCTTTTACTATGTCTTCATCCACATCTTTCCATTTGTGGCTGAGCCTGAATTCTATCTTTTCATAGTTGTACTTGACGTTGGCATTAAAGGAGTTAAAAGCCAGTGAATATTTTACTATTATGCGCCTTTTTTCGCTTATTTCAGGAAAAAGCTCTGAGAGCGCTGTTTCTGCAATATTCATGGTTTAACAATTCTCTTTTTTAATATAAACTTTTTCAAAACATTTATAAATTATATTATAACTCTTTAGTGGTAAAATGACTGATTATGTTGGTTCAGGTATTAATGAAAAAGCATTGAAAGATCTGGAAGCAAGGGCGTTGAAAGAATATAAAAGCGGCAACATAAAGCCATCCTTAAAAAAAGAATTCCAGAGAATTTTGCCTGGCGAAATTATTCTAAAGGATGTGTCTTTTTATGAATTTGACAGCCTAACAAACGAGTTTTTTGGAGAAGAATATGACTTAAGAGAAGGGTTTGCAAGGGTTTTCCTGTCATGGCAGCTACATGATGATTTGTTTAAGGGAAGAAATCATCCAGAATTCTCCAAACGGTTTTCAAAGACCGCAGACATAAAGTATGGTCTTGAAAAGGCGCTTAAGACAGTGCAGGCAGAATACAGGGCAACTATGGATGACGGCGGAAACTGGGGATACCTGACAAATGAAGGCATTTTTTTAATATATCATAGTCTTATGAAAAAACAGATTGAAGAAAAAAAGAAACTGACAGCTGATCATCAAAAAATCCTGTCAGGATTCAGGCCTGTTATTACAGCAGGAATTGATAACATGAAGCTTGCATATATACTGATGAAAAATTATGTTCATATTCTCAACTATGATTTTGAAGCCCTTTCGGCAATGCCTGACGAAATTGTGCAAGCTGATTTTAAGAGAAAAAGGGCATCTGCAGCTCTCGACATAAATATCTGTGGCCTAGCCAAAAAGGCAAAGCAAGCTGTGCGGCAGGAAGAAAAAATAATAAAAGCAAATAAAGCAAGCCAGGAACTTGAAACAGGCCTAAAAAAAAGTCTGTTCTTTTTAGAGCAAATAGAAAATCTTTCTCAGGACTGAACCTCATACCTGAGAATTGCTGCAATCTTTCCAATCTCTTTCAGCTGGACTCCTTCCCTTGTTTCTGTGCCTATGAGCACAACCTTTGAGCCCATCTTCTTGGCTTCTTCCTCAAACTCCTCTAAAAGATTGTCGTCCAGCTCTTCAGACAGCAGCAGAACATCCACAACCCCAAACTTGAGCTGCTTCATGGTCTCATCCTTTCCATAGCTAACCATTCCCTGCTTTGTTGCAAGAAGGTTGAAAAACTGCTGCATAATTTTTTTCTCCTCAGCAACCTCTTCGTTTGCCAGAACATCCTGGGATTTTTCCAATAGCTCCTGCAGCCCGAAGTCACCAGTATAGCTCAGGTCTCTTATTCCTATAATTTTCTTTTTTACCTCGTTTGTTATGAAATTGCCCTCAACAAAATCGTACTTTGTGGGGCCTGGTCCTCCAACAAGAATTCCCTTAAGGCCTTCCATGGTTAGAAACTGCTCCTTCATGTAATCCCCAATCTTTTTGTAAAAATCCCTTGCAGATAACTCACGATTTTGGGCAAATCTGTGGGCGGATTGTCCGCCTGCCTTGAACTTGCCGGGAACCCTTGACTCTGTGCTGAGCAAAGGAATGATTCTCTTGCCTTTCAGGATTGCAATATTTCCTTCTCTCCTGTCCATCACAACCATGCCGTAAACATTCTTGTCATCCATCATCTCCCTTAACGGGTCCAGCACGAACTCCTTGTCACACCTGTAAATCCTTATGTTTAAAGGCACAGGAGGCTCAACGCTCCATACTTGAAAATCCTGCTGGCCCTCTCTTTCAGCCACGTTTCCAGAAAAAGCAGCCAACCCGTTCTCAGGTGTTTTCTGGAACAGCTTTAGGTGCTGGATCATTTTTTCAAGGCTTGTGATAACATTGTCCCTGGTCTGCTTGCTCTTGATGTTGGAAGCAGTGCCCTGCTCCTGCTGGAGATGATTAATTATCTTGTTCATATCATAACCCTGAGGAACATACACGCTGATAAGCTCTGTATGCCTGCCTCTATGCAATTCCATTTCTTTTACAAACTTTTTGAGCTTGTGCCTCTGCTGTGCAGACACTTTTTCTTCTTTTGCCATAATCCTTATAGGAGAAGGGGATACTATTTAAATTTGACTGACAAACTGTTTTTTCTTGTGCAGCAGGAAAAGCGATACAATCAGGCCAATAACAGAAAAAAATACCATAACCAGAAACAATGATCTGAAGCCGTAATCTCTTGCAATAAAACCCCCGATGAATGCGCCTACACCAGGCACTACAAGGTTTACAGACTCCCATAAGCCCCATTGGGAGGCAAATTTGCCTGGCTCAAGATGCCTTGAGTAAAAGCTGTCAAATGCAGGAATCATTATAGCAGTGGAAATGCCAAGTATTGCCTCTACGATAAACAAATGAATAGGGGTTTTTACAAGCAAATATCCAATAAACCCTGCAAGCTGGAGTACGTACCCCAGTATGAGGATTCTTTCCTGCTTCTGAACCCTGTCCTCAAACCTGCTTATGATAAACAGAAAAACTCCTCCTGCAATGCAGAATGCGCTGTACGCAGCTCCTGCAGTGAGAAGGTCTCCGCCAATCTGTTCGACAAAAACAGCATACAGAGGTCCGAAAAGCCCTGCAGCCATCATAGAAAACCCTGATGCAGTGTTAAGAATCCTCAGCTCTTTTTTCATCACATCACTTGCTGCTAGGAAATATATAAAGCTTTTGAGGGAATTTTGTGGAGGAAACTTGATGTATCATTGCAGTCATCACTGGCCTTTGGCCAGCAAAACCCAGCCCCTGGCTGGCAAGCTCCTGCAATGATAAAAATACTCTGTCGAGTTAATCTATCTCAGAGAAAAACCACTAAACATAAAAACCCTTTTCTTTTACCAGAACCCATGATAAGGTTTTTCAACACTTTCACAAAGAAAAAGGAAGAATTCGTGCCTTTGGAAGAAAAAAAGGTTGGCTTGTACACTTGCGGCCCGACTGTTTACAACTATGCCCACATTGGCAACCTCAGAACCTATGTTTTTGAGGATATTCTCAAAAGAATGCTGCTCTACAATGGATTCTCTGTAAAGCATGTTATGAACATCACAGATGTTGGCCATCTGACAAGCGATGCAGATGAAGGAGAGGACAAGATGGAGAAGGGCGCAAGAAGGGAGGGCAAGACTGTCTGGGAAATAGCAGATTTTTATGCAGAGGCATTTTTTGAAGACATCAAAAAGTTAAACATTTTTCCTCCTGATGAATCCCCAAGAGCCACAAAGCACATCCAGGAAATGATAGGCCTCATAAAAACCCTCGAAGAAAAAGGCTACACATACACCGAAGGAGGCAATGTTTATTTTGATGTTTCTAAGTTTGAAAACTATGGAAAGATGGCCAACTTGAAGCTGGATAATGAAGCGCTGTCAAGGGTTGACAAGGATGAGAACAAGAAAAGCCATTATGACTTTGTGCTCTGGTTTACAAAAAGCAAGTTCAAAAACCATGAAATGCAGTGGGACAGCCCCTGGGGAAAAGGCTATCCTGGCTGGCATATAGAGTGCAGCGCCATGAGCATGAAGTATCTTGGGGAAAGCTTTGACATACATTGCGGTGGCATAGACCACATACCAATACACCACACAAATGAGATTGCCCAGAGCGAGGCTGCAACCGGAAAAAAATGGGTGAAGTACTGGCTTCACGGAGAATTTCTGGTTATAGATGCTGGAAAGATGGCGAAGTCAGGAGAAAATTTTCTTACACTAAAATCAGTAACTGAAAATGGATTTTCTCCATTGGATTACAGGTATTTTCTGCTTAATGCACACTACAGAAAACAGCTCAGCTTTTCGTGGAAAGCGCTTGAAGGGGCAAAAAATGCCCTGGAAGGGTTGAAAAGAAAAATCATCGAGTTCCAGAAAGAGATTGCAGAAAACGAAAAGGCGAAACAGGACAAGGATTATGAAGAGCCAAAAGAGCATCCTGCAAAGGTTGAGGGATTTAAGGAGAAATTCCTGGAAGCAATAAACGATGACATTAATATTCCTGAAGCACTTGCAGTGCTGTGGAGTGCTGTGAAGGACCACAAGCTTTTGGCAAAGGAAAAGCTGGAATTGATTGCTGATTTTGACAAAGTTTTTGGATTGGAGCTGGAAAAAGTGAAAGAGCAAAAGTTTGACCTTCCTGATGAAATAATGCAGATGATTGCAGAAAGGGAAAAGGCAAGGGCTGAAAACAATTTTAAGGTTGCTGATGAATTAAGGGAAAAAATAAGAAAAAAAGGCTATTCAATTGCAGACACTCCTGACGGGCCGGACGTAACAAAACTTAAGTGATTACTCCAGCAAGCCAGTGCATCTCGAGTTTATCTCTGCGGTTTTTGTTTCTTCGCTCACAACGCACGCAGGATTGCAGCCCTGTTTTTCTGTGTCAAGGTCAAACCACCATGTTTTGGAGTTTGGATTATAATAACCTTCGCCAACTATTGAGCCGTCTGCAACACAATCACTGTTCTGTGCAATCTGCTCTGCTTCATGAATATCCATAACAGGATTTTCACAATAACCCAGGGCATCAGCAACTCCACTTTCAGGAAGTTTGCAGTAATATCCCTCTGGACAGCTAAAACCAGCAATTCCTCCGCACTCGCAAAGCTGCTCGCACTGCAGCGTACAGGCAACTCCTTCTTTTCCCTGGTTTTCAAGCATGCACTTGCTGGAGCACTCGTTCCAGTTGCCTCCTGCCTGGCTGCAGTACTCTTCAGTCATTCCAGGAATCTTCTGCTCAACTTTTTCAGTAAAGGTCATTCCACTATCTGTCCTGCACTGCCTTGGATAACTCTCCATGACTGGATTTCCTGCATTTACACAATCCTCAAAGCTGTTAATTTGTTCTTGTGGCTCTGCTGTCTGTGTGCAGCCAGCAATAAAAACTGCAACAATGGCCAAAGCAATTATAATGATATTTTTCATAGGTATCACCTCTAACAGTGTATAAAGCAGAATAGGTATTTAAATATAGCTATGGGTTCAATCTGCGTTGAAGGTATGTAAAAAGCTAGCTCTTGTAAACCCTTTTCCTGTGCCCTACTTCAATTACAAAAATAATGAGCTTTTTGTCAACAATGTCAAGAATTATCCTGTAGTCTCCTGCCCTCAGGCTGTAGTGCGGGCTTCCAACCAGCTTTTTGGTGTGGTAGTGCGGGCGTATCCTGGCCCTCTCAAGTGTTTTGATTATTCTATCCTGCAGCTCTTTATTTAACTTATAAAGCTGCTTTAGCATTTTATCAGAATATATTAGTGAATACATTATAATCCCAATTTTTTCTTTATCTCTTCGTGGCTGTGTGTTCTTCCTTCCCTGATGTCCTTCTCTGCCTGCTTTATGTTTCTCTTGGTTTCTTCTGACAGCTCCATAGTGTCCTCTAACAAATCCCAGATTACCTCTTCGTAGCTCTCTTTTTCGTACATCTTCCGTTTTTTAAGCTCTTTAAGCAATTCCCTGCTCACCTGAATAGTTGTTGCCATAGTGAATATATAATTGGCTATATTATTTAAATCTTGCGCTGTAGAAATCTATTGCGATTTGTTAATAAGTGTTTCCTTGAAAAAACCGAAAGTTTTCCGGATAATATTAGAATTAAATCTACACTTTCACCAGATTTTCAAAGCTGAACTCTTTAAGAATTTCAGGATTTCTTTCTTTTACAAAAAGTATTTCTATAGCAATAACTCTTCCTTGCTTGTTAAAGTCCAGAATTGTATTTTCATCAACTTCTTTTGTATGATTCACTTTTTCATCCAATAGCCTGATATACATTGCGTCAGCATCCGGGTCGTATGTTATTTTCATTTTAACCTAAAGCATGTTATAATCTTTATAAATTTTTGTTTTACGAATACAACTTTTATTACTATTCCATTAATCTTTTTGATAATATAATATTTTATACTTTTTTTCTTAATAATATTAGGATGTTTTATTGCTTCCTCAATCCAGACATTTTCAATTTTTCTTTCTTTTATCTGGTCTTTGGCATGCTTTGTATAAATAATATTCATATAATTTAAAAGCGAAGAAATTATTAATAAATATTACCCTGACAAAACCGAACGTTTTCCGGATTCAATCCTCAACATCCGCGAACAATCCTTCTGAAACCTGGCTATTGGCCTTGCCTATCAAAACTTCTTTGGCATTGCACACTGCTTTTATGTCTTCAAGAAATTCTTTGATGTCTTCTTTGCTCTTGATGGTTATTTTGGAGACTTCTTTTTTTATGCTCCACTGCTTGTCGCTCTTGAACTTTCTGACAGCGCCTATAACCTGAATTGCAGCATCACCTTTTTTCTCAACTTTTTCATCTACAAGTTTTTTGTCAAACTCTGGCCATTCAGAAACAGCGATGCTTTCACTCTTTTCAAACTCTCTGTAATACATCTGGTAGAGCTCTTCTGTAATAAAAGGCATTATTGGAGCGAACAATTTCAGGATTGTCAATGAAACATTGTACAATGTATGCTGTGCACTCAAAACAGAATCTTTTTCATAATTGTCCTTGTTGTATATCCTGTCTTTTACAATTTCCAGATAATAATCACAGTAGGTCTGCCAGAAAAAGTTGTCTGCTTCCAGCCTTGTCTTTGAGTACTCATAGTTGTCAAATGCTTCTGTGCAAGTTTGAACTAGCTTTTGTATTTTGCTAAGAATCCAAGAATCTATTGGCTGGATTTTCTTCGGCTTTTCCCCATTATATCCTTCAAGGTTCATGATTGTGAACTTTATCGCGTTCCACAGCTTCGTAACAGTTTTTTTGCCTGTTACAAACTCTTTTTCAAGGAATGGAAGGTCATCACCTAGCTTTCCTCCTGCAGCCCAATACCTCAGTACATCTGCACCATATTTTTCCAGCAGAATCTTTGGGTCAACAACATTGCCTTTGCTTTTGGACATCTTTCTGCCATGAGGGTCTGTTACATAGCCAGATATCATCACATTTTTCCAGGGAATTGTTTTATAGTTATAATTTGCCCTTACGATTGTGTAAAACGCCCAGGTTCTTATGATGTCGTGCGCCTGGGGCCTTGCATCCATAGGGAGGTTTTTTTCATCCAACCCATGCATACTCAGTCCAATGATTGGTGTAAGACTGCTTGTTGCCCATGTGTCAAGAGTGTCTGTTTCAGGAATCAGATTTTTCGGATCACCTTTATAGTTTTTTGGCTTGTCAACCATAGGGTCAACAGGCAATTGTGTCCTGTCTGCAAGGATTATCTTGCCGGAGTCTTTTTCATACCATACAGGAAACGGAACCCCGAAGCTTCTCTGCCTGCTAATGCTCCAGTCCCAGTTGAGGTTTTGCACCCAATGCTGGTAGCGGGATTTCATGTGCTTTGGGTGCCACTCAATCCTGTCTGCAATCTCTATGAGCTCTTCTTTTTTGTTCAGCACATTGATAAACCATTGTTTTGCGACCAGAAACTCTATTTCTCTTCCTGATTTCTCGTAAACATTTACATTGTGGACTATTTTTTCCTGCTTGACAAGAAGCTTTTTGTCTTTCAGGTCGTGGATTATTTTTTTTCTTGCTTCCTTTATCTCCATTCCTTTGTAGTGGCCTGCATGCTCGTTCATCTTTCCGTCAGGAGTTATGCAGATTTTAGCGGGAAGATTGTACTTGAAGTACTTTTCTATGTCTTCTTTGTCTCCAAAAGTGCAAACCATCATAAGTCCTGTTCCTTTTTCCTTGTCGACAGACTCATCGCACATGATAGGCACTTCATAGCCAAAAATAGGCACTTTTGCAAACTTTTCTTTCAGCTCTTTGTAGCGCTCATCGTCTGGGTGGAAAAACAGTGCAACACAGGCGCACAATAATTCAGGCCTTGTTGTTGCAATAATTAGGTCTTTGTCGTGGCATTTGAATATTATTTCATTGAATTCAGATGCAATTTCAATATTTTCAAACTCTGCCTGCGCAATGCTTGATTGAAAGTATGTATCCCAGGCCATAGGTGTCTCTTCTCTTTTCAAAAGCCCTTTTTCATAGAGGTCTATGAACATTTCCTGGGAGATTCTTTGACAGTTTGGATCAATTGTGCTGTATACTTTTGAAAAGTCGCAGCTCATACCCAAAACAATCCAATCGTTTATGAAGTCTGGCTGTATTTCCTTTACTGTCTTGTAGCAGAGATCCCTGAACTGTTTAGCGGGCATCTTGGTTGCACGGACATTTTTGAGCTTTTCCACAAGCTTTATTGTTGGCAAGCCGTTGTCATCTGTTCCGAATGGATAGAGAACATTAAACCCTTTCATTCTTTTGTACCTTGCAATTATTTCAGCGTGTGTATAATGAAAAGCATGCCCGACGTGCATTTTTCCAGAAACAGTTGGAGGAGGAGTATCTATTGAGAAAACCGCTTTTCTCTTGTCCTCCTTAAACTTGAACACACTATTCTTTTTCCAGAAGTCTACCCACTTTTTCTCTGACTCCTTGAAGTTGTACTCTTTTGGAAGCTCCATGCCTATTGAGGAGAAAGGGAGTTTATAAATAGGTTGTGGTTTTAAAAAGAAAACCGGGCCTGGAGGGACTGTCAAAGCTGCGCTTTTCGG
>JBFYMA010000052.1:0-18427 GCA_041305085.1 Nanobdellota archaeon
AACAATCAAACTACATTCCCCTAGTTCCATGAAGTAACTATCCCCAAACTCAAGTTGGAGTGCAGAGCAATCAAAAGATTGCTGCACTCTGTGATACTCAACCCTGCGCAATTTTCAATAATTTTGAAATTTCTTTCTTAGTTTTCAATCCTGTGAAACGTGTAATTCTAGGTCATCAATTTCCCAAAACTCTAAGGAATCTAACTCTTCGGATTCCCAGATTTTTCCGTCATTATCTTCAAACTTCATTCTGCCATCGAACCTGTTTTCATGCCAAGACTTGCCCATGTATACCACCCTTTTCTTTTTAGGCCGATTTGTTATTCCTCCAAATCAGATGTAAGCTCCAAAATCTGGAAGTCTTTTTCTTACAGATTAACTACAAAAACTACAAAAGTTGATTAATAAAATCCCCCATGATTAGGCGGAATACCCAATCTACCCAGATTTTAGTATAGTTAACTAAGTATAATAACCTAATGTAGAGATTACCAACTTTTAACATTGAATATATTGATTTTAATTTGCTTTTTTTATTTACTTCTTTTTAGTAAGTAATATGATCTGAACATTAAATATTCTTCATATTTTGATGTCCGTTCTGTGGCTTTCCGCATAAAGGACAAATCAAAGAGATTCCTCTTAAATTTGCCTGACCTATTGATTTTCCGCAATGCTTACATACCACGATTATCTCACTATAAGGATCTTCAAGAGGATTTTTTGGATGTCCGTTCTGTGGCTTTCCGCATAAAGGACAAATCAAAGAGATTCCTATCAAGCTAGCTTGGTCTATGGGTTTACCGCAATGCTTACATATTATTATAAGTTCAGGATCAACAAGGTTTTCAATGCTTTTTTTGTCGTCTTTGCTGTCTTTCATTTTATAACCTCCTTAATTAAAAAATTATTTTATTTGAAGAAACACTTCCCAAATGAGAATATTATTGACCTTCAAAACTCCAGTATAATCTACTCCTTTCCAACCATAGTTTTTTAGACTGCAATTTTTAGACTGCAAAAAAGTTTCAATATAGAAAAGCATGCAAAGTATAAAATTCTTTGGTGGGGATAATAAAGAAATAATGAGTTATTAGTTGAGAGTCTGCTTTTTATCAATAGGAAACAGCTCGTATTCAGAAAAATCTTTTTTATCTATTATCTCATTAAGCAGGCCAAGAGGATTCTGAGTTATTATCTTGTCCGCAGAAAACGTATAGGTTTCTTTTATCTCGATATAATTTGAATTCTTAGTCTGAATTTGAGAAAGATAGCGTTCCTTTTGTGAAGTATCCCTGAAACCAATAAGCAGAACATGGGATGCCCTGGCATCAGCCACCCTATATGCTGCCAGTATATAAGGTATTTTTGAAATGCGTTCTGAAACCAAGTCATCAGAGTATTTTTCCCAGACAATAGACTTTAAGCGGATGATGAGAAGCACCAAAACATGGATGCCTATCTTCTTAAAATCAATTATTGGAGTGTAACCTTTTATTATGCCTAAATCCTCAAGCTTAGTCCTAATCTTAAAAACTGCCTGAGGAGAAACGCCAATGTCATTGGCAATTTTGCTGTCAGGAATCTTGGCATGCTCAATAATCTTTCTCAATACTTCCTTATCATTTTGTGTCAGCTTTGGCGAATCAGGGTCTGCTTTTTGCATATTTAAATAGGGTAAGGTGTTTAAATATTAAAAGGTTACTGAAAAAATCCTCAAATCCTAAAATTCTTTTAAAAAAAACAAGCCAAAGTTCTACACACATTGTTTCTAACCTAGAGAAATTCCAATCACATATTATGTTGAAGAAAGAGAAATACTTCGCAGAAATAGCAAAAAAATATCCCCATAAAATAAAAGACCTTACTTCTTTCCTTTGCGCATGTTCTTGAAAGTTTCGATAATATCTATTATATATTTGCCTTCTTCAAGCTTGTAAATGACTGGCGCTTTTTTGAAGAGAGTCACTAGATCCAGCTCGTACTTGCCTGGCTGAAGGATGTTGACAGATTCTATATCGAGTATGATCGGCTTTTCCCTGTCAATCTCGTTGCCCATAATGTCATACACATCGTTTATCATTTCCTCTTTCTGCTCTTCTGAAAGATTGGCAACCCTTTTCTCTGCCTGCTTTAGCTGGTCTTTTTTTATGAAAAAGAATAGTTTTGCGCCGCAGGAGCATCCTTTTAATATCTCCTTAGAAGCATCTTCATAGATTTTTCCGCATCTTACGCACTGGTGGGGCATTTTTGTTTACCTTTTCTTTTTTGGAGGGGCAATCTCCTGCAGCAGAAGCTGTATTTTGTCAGGGTCCTTCTTGACCTCTTTTACAAGGCTTGCAGGGCCAATAAGTGTAAGCCCTTGCCTGTCTCCGAGCAGCATGTTCAAAAAAATTGATTTCAGCTTTTGAAAAAAGGCCTCGTTTTTTGTAGTCCTGTTTATGGTTGCAATCTCTATGCCTGTAAAGGTATCTGTGATTTCCTCCATTGTCTTTCTTATAAGCTCTGCCTCTTCGCTGCTCTTGAGCTTTCCTTCCAGGATAACAATCTTTTCATCCTTTACAATCTTCAAAAGCTTCTGAATCCTTTTTGCAGAGTTCTGACCTTCTATTTCCGAATAAGGAACAAATTGTATTGTTAGCATTTTTCCTCTTTTTTTATTTCACAAGGCTGAACAGTTCTTCATAAAAGTCATCCATTTTTTTGCCGAACTTGGCGCTTATGCCTATAACTTTGTACTGCGGGAACGCTGCCTCAATCTTTTTTATGTCTGCCTTTTTGAGGTCTATCTTGTTGGCAGCTATAAGCACTGGAATGTTTTTTGCCTCAAGGTTTCCTATAATAGTAATATTGACCTGGCTGTAGGGATCTTTTGTTGCATCAAGCACAACAACAACTGCATCCATGTCATCAAGCCACTTTATTGCATCAATCACTCCTTTTGTTGCTTCTTTGGCTCTTTCCTTAGCCTCTTTTTCCTTCATACCTGTCTTTATGAACTCCTCATAGTCAATCTTTGTGGCGATTCCCGGAGTGTCAACAAGGTTGAATTTGAGCTCTTTGCCTTTTCTTTTTATCACAATCTGCTCTTTTATCTGAATCTCCCTTGTCTCGTGGGCGATGTTAGAAACAGACCCTACCTCTTCCCCAAGCCAGTCCATGCTTATCCTGTTTGCAAGGGTCGTTTTTCCTCCGTTGGGAGGTCCGTACAGCCCTAATTTAAGGTCTTTGTGCTTCTTGAAAAACCCTCCAAAAAGGCTTGTTATAAGCTTTTTGAAAAAACCTGCCATGAGAGTATCAAACTGCCAAAGTAGTATATAAAGGTTTCTTTTTTTGGCAGCAGAATTCTATTTATCTATCCTCGAAAACACAAAAAAATATACCGTGGCTCCTGCAGTTTTTATCCCAGAGGACAATAACAGGTTGTAACATTGCAAAGGCCAGGGCATCTTGAATCGCTTGCACCGTCGCACTCCTCAAATATATAATCAAAGTTTGGCGCTTCAACCACTCCATCCCCGCATCTTGCAGAAGAGTTTACAATAGAAATTTTTTTGCTGAATTTTGAGATTCTGTTAAAGCCTGGACTTATGGAATAGTTCTTTACATCAGGAACCAGGAAAAGAGGAGACTCAATTCCATTGTAAGCGATTCTTATCTCAGAGTCATTCAGCTGAAGAAAGTAATCAACCCCGCTGACCTTCAGGGGCAGAAAGAATTTCCGCGAAAATCCATCGTTTGCCTCTTCAGCAATCGACAATTCTGTTTTTATTGCCTCTTTTATCTCGCCCAGTGTCTGCTGGTTCTTGTCCTCCTGCACAGTCAGGATCCTGTTCTGGATGATTATAAAAAAGGCTATGAATACCAGTATCATGAAAGAAGTCAAAAGCGTGAATTCCAGCGAGGATTGGGCTAGCTTGAATTCAGCAATACATAATCACCCCTTGACTCTATTCTTATTGTTGATTTTCCAGGGTCAACCCTTCCCAAGGATATTTTGCCTGCTCCAAGGCTTGTTCCTCCACCTGTAAGGTTTATGTCTGCAAAAAAGACTGATTCAGATACTCCTCCAGGCCCCTGAACTACAAATACAAGCTCTGAAACCTCTCCAGAGCCGGCAGTGTACGCATTTATTATCTGGTCAGGGAACTGGACATCCATATCTATCCAGCTTCCATTGCCTATTGCATAGATTGACTCTGCCTGCTGAACAATTCCTATACCTAAAGTGTTGATTCTTGAGCTAATAGCCTCGCTGCTTGTATCCCTCACATGGTCCACAAACAGGTAAACTGCTCCAAGTATTATTGTCACAGTAAGCCCTAATATTACAAGGTATTCCAGAGAAATCTGCGCCTTTTTCATGTCCAACCTCTTTTTATGAGCAACTGTTAATAATGTTTATAAAGGTTTCGAAGGGTGTTTTGGAGAAGTTGGCAGTGCTCTCAAAACTTGTTGTTCTGGAAACCAGCAAAATATTAAAACAACACCAAAATTCTTTATTGAATGGAAGAGCTATTCATAAGCAACAACAAGCTTATCCCTGAGCAGGAATGGATTGAAAAGATTGAGATGCTGGAAAGGTCTGTAAACGAATCCAGTGAGCCTTACAACGAGCTTAAGCAAAAAGTAAAGCAAAGCCTTGTGGAGGCTGTAAAAAAAAGGTTCCAGGACAATTCTGCAATCCTTTTTTCAGGAGGTGTTGACTCTTCGACAATTGCGCTCATTGCAAAAATCCTTGGAAAAAAGTTTTGCTGCTACACTGCAGGATTCAAGGATTCAAACTTCAAAATGCCTGAAGATGTCTTGTGGGCAAAAAGGGTTGCAAAAAAGCTTGGTTTTAATCTAAAAGTAAATATGTTTAACCTGAAAGAGATAGAAAAAGTTTTTGAAAAAACAGTAAGGATTTTAGGAGAGAATACAAACGTTGTAAACGTTGGTGTTGGGGGAGTCATTATGGCGTGTTCTGAAATAATAGAAGAGAAAGTTGTTTTTTCAGGGCTTGGAAGTGAGGAGATATTTGCAGGCTATGACAGGCACAGGAAAAACCCCTCGAACAAGGAGTGCTGGGATGGCCTGAAAAACATGCATAAAAGGGATTTTTTAAGAGATACAGCAATTGCAGGCTTTTTGAAAGTATCCCTGAAAACGCCTTTTTTGGACCAGGAGTTAATAAAAAGCGCAATGGCTGTATCTTTCAGCCATAAAATAAAAGATGAACTCACTAAGATTATTTTAAGGGATGTTGCATTTGAGCTTGGCCTGCCAAAAGAGTTTGCTTACAGGCCAAAAAGGGCTGCACAGTACGGCAGCAGCTTTGACCGCGCATTAAAAAAGCTTGCAAAAACCAACAAATTCATTTTTAAAAAGGATTATCTTGAAAGCCTGAAAAAAATCTAGGCATTCTTTTGGCGTCCAGCCTTATAATTGCCTATTGCCTTTCTGAGCGCAAGTATCCCCATGACACTGCAATGGTGCTTTATTGCAGGAAGGCCTCCAAGGCTTTCTATTACCTGCCTAAACTCAATCTTTTCTGCCTCTTCAAGAGTTTTTCCTTTTGCAAGCTCGCAGACCACATCTGTGCTTGCTATTGCAGAAACGCACCCATACGTCAGAAAGCTTATTTCATTTATTTTGTTGTCTTTTACTTTTAGAAATATTTTCATCACATCGCCGCATTTCATATTGCCTTCCATCCCTTCTGCATCAGACTTTTTCATTTCTTTTGCAAATTTTGGATGAGTGAACCTTTTAAGAGTTTTTGCCGAGTACATAATCCACCACCTTTCCAAAAGGAGAGATTTTTCTCAATTTTTTTATTACTCCTGGAAGCTCTTTTAGCACATAGTCTATTTCCTCTTCTTTGTTAAACCTGCTCAGGGTAAGCCTCAATGAGCCGTTTGCCTCCTCATCTGTCAGCCCTATTGCTTTGAGCACATAGTTTGGCTCCAATGATTTTGAGCTGCAGGCTGAGCCCGTGCTTGAGCAGATTCCTTTTTGGTCCAGATAGCCTCCTATTGCTTCTCCCTCTACTCCTTTGAATGAAAAGTTTGCATTGTTGCAAAGCCTTTTGTTCCCTATAGGCCCGTTCAGCTTAACACCATCAATTTTCAGCACTCCCTGTATAAGTTTGTCTCTCAGCTTTGCCATGTGTTCAGCGTGTTTTCTGTCCATTGCCTGCTTCACTGCCTCTGCAAAACCGACAATGCCATGTACGTTCTGGGTTCCAGACCTCAGATTATTTTCATGCCCTCCTCCATGCTGCCACGGCCCAATGTTTGTTCCTTTTCTTATGTACAATGCCCCCACTCCTTTTGGCCCGTGTATCTTGTGGGCATTTATTGTTGCAAGATCTATATTTTGCTTGTTTACATCCAGTGTTGTCTTTGTAAAGCTCTGGCATGCATCTGTGTGAAAATATACTCCGTGTTTTCTGCATATTTTTCCAAGCGCTTCAATATCCTGGATTGTTCCTGTCTCGTTGTTTCCGTGTATTATGGATACAAGAATTGTTTTTTTTGTAATACTTTTCTCGAGCTCTTCAGGGCTTACAAACCCTTCCTTGTCCACATCAAGGTATGTTACCTCAAATCCCTGCGACTTGAGCCATTTGCATGCATTTATTATACACTTGTGCTCAAACTTAGTTGTTATTATGTGGTTTCCTTTGCCTTTGTTTGCGAATGCTATGCTTTTCAGCGCAAAATTATTGGACTCAGTCCCCCCTGATGTAAAAATTACCTCTTCTGCCTTTGCATTTAAGGATTTTGCAATAATCCTTCTTGCATCCTCAATGGCGTTTTTCGCTTCCTGCCCAAATGTGTGCAATGAGGAAGCATTCCCGTACTTTTCTGAAAAAAAAGGCATCATCTTCTTGAGAACTTTGGGATCTATCTGTGTTGTTGCTCCATTGTCCAAATAAATTTCTTTATTGTTCATCAGTGCAGCACCTCTCGCAGCAGTTGTTTTTTACATGCTTTTTCACAAGCTCAAGTATCGGAAGCACTGTTTCCCTGTTCAGGGAATAGATGCGCTCTCTGCCTTTTTTCTTTACGTGGAGTATCCTGCAGGATGAAAGCTTTTGCAGGCTATGGCTTATCTTGCTCTGCTCCTGTTTCAGTGCTTTAGTTATCTGGCTGACTGTCAAAGGCTTTTTTTGCAGCGCAAGGATTATGTCAAGCTTTGTCCTGTTGGCAAAGTTGGTGAAAAAGCTATCATATGACTTGCAATTCATATGAATAATGATTCATGTGTTGCTTATAAACTTTTTGGTTAAGAACCGTTAAGTATATTAAACAAAAATTATTCTTGTAGCCTATGCTGACTAAAAAATTCACAGGTATTTTTTTAAAAGCAATAGAAAAATCCCCAGAGTATCACGAAGCACTCGATATAGTCAAAAAAAACTCTTCTGGAAACATATGGGTTGTTGGGGGCTTTGTATACAGGACAATAGCCAGTGGACTTTATGGGCTGCCAAAGCCAAACTGCGACATAGATTTTATTGTTCAAAAAGAAGCCGCAGAAATTGAGCTTCAAGATGGCTGGAGAATTGAAAAAAACAGCTTTGGAAATCTCAAGTTTGTAAACAATGGAAGATCTATAGATTATGTGCCATTGAACAAAGTCTTCAGCATAATCAAAAGAGGCATTACCCCTACAATAGAGAACTATCTTACAGGAGTTCCTCTAAATATTCAGTCGATAGCATATGATATTAGAGAAAAAATGATCATAGGAGAGCTCGGAATCAAGGCATTGGACAGAAAAATCATTAAAGTAAATAACTTAAAGTTTGCAGAACATGCGGCGCAGAAAAAAAATACCTATTCAGCTGCAATGGTCCGCAAAACAGCAGAAAGCCTTGGATTCACAGCCATGCTGGAATGATACAGCAAACTATTTAAACAAGCTTCTTGAAAATAACTCTATGGAGATAAAACTTCCAATTCTTATTGTGAACTTCAAGGCTTACCAGCAGTCAATAGGAGCCAATGCTGAAAAGCTGGCCAGGATATGCGAAAAGGTTGCAAAAAAAACAAAGACAAACATTGCGGTTGCTGTGCAGGATGCTGACATGTACAGGGTCAGCAAAAAAGTAAATATTCCTGTATTTGCCCAGCATCTGGAGCCAATAAAGTTTGGAAGCCATACAGGGCATGATGTTCCTGAAGACATAAAGGAAAGCGGAGCAGTTGGAACACTCATAAACCATTCAGAAAACAGGCTACAGATTGACCAGATAGAGGAAGCAGTGGCAAAAGCAAAAGAGTTAGGATTGATTAGCTGTGTGTGCGCCAACGATGCACTTGCCGCAAAGTCTGTGGCAAGCTTTAGCCCTGATTTGATTGCTGTCGAGCCTCCAGAGCTTATAGGAGGAGAGGTAAGCGTCAGCAGCGCAAAGCCAGAAGTTATTGCAGAAACAGTAAAAAAAGTGAGAGAAACAGCAGATATTCCAGTGCTGTGCGGTGCAGGAGTCAACAGCAAACAGGACGTTGAAACTGCTTTGGAGCTGGGAAGCAAAGGAATTCTTCTTGCAAGCGCAGTCACAAAAGCAAAAGACCCTGAAAAAGTATTGATGGAGCTGGCACAAGGGCTAAATGCTCAGAAATAGGTTTCTCACAGCGCGCTTTTTCCATCCAAAGGGGCAAAGCCCATCCTTTGGAGCAAAGGACTCATTGATGCATACATATACATTGAACGCATATGTTCCTGAAGGGCTTCCTTTTGGAATATTTATTCCTATGAAAGTTTCTTTGCCCTGATCCTTTGCAAGCTCCCCCAGATCAATATTTTTGTTTGTTATCTGTATTGCTGAGCTGTCTATTCCCTGAATTTCAGTCTCCTGTCTGTCAAAAGCAGTGCTGAATCCTGTGATGATTTTGAATTGGCTGCTGTGCTCAACCCTGTTTATAACTCCTATGCCGAAAAAGCTGTTTTTTCCGGCTTTGCCATTCTGAAAACTGTCTATAATTATTATTTCTTTGTCTGTGCTGGCTGCCTGCTGGAGCTCGAGATGGGTTTTTTCAAGAACTTTGTCTGCTTCGCTTTGTGCACTGAAAACCAGGTTAAATGTTATAAACAGCCCGAGGCTCAAAATTACTATTGAGATTATAAGAACAACTATTATGTTTGCAGAGAGCTCGAGGGATGCCTTTTTTTTCATGTTATAAAAGCGAAAAATAAAGAATAAAAAGTTTACGATTTCATGAACTCATACTCTTTAAGCAGTATAACCATAAATATCACAAGTATTATTATGCCTGCCATCATTATCAGGAAGCTGTAAAAAGAGTTTTGGGGAATAGTCACAAGCCTGAAGAACCCAAACGCCATTATTGCTATGCCAAGCCACAGAAACTTGTCCATAATCAGCTTCATAATGTCAAATTCTTCGCTTTTGGTTAAGTGCCTTTTCATAGTATCACCTTTAGTTTATTGTTACAATGATGTCCTGGCTAGCCACAATGTTGTTGTCTGGATCTTTTGCAGTAATTGTGCAAAGGTATTTGTCTGAAGGCTTTTTTGGAAACTCTATAATTCCTACATACTCAACATAGTCATAGCTTGGAATGTTTTTTGCACTGGCTGTTATCAGGTTTGGTGTGCCATCGCAGATCATTTCCAGGGTTACTGTTGTTGCCTCATCTGCCAAAGTGTTGAAGACATTTATCCTTGCATTAATCTTCTGGCCTCCTTTTTCTGCAAGCACAGGAGGGCTTGTGGTTATTGGATTTGTAGAATCAGGCGCTGCAGCAGGCTGGTCAGGAAGCTCAGGAATGTCTGGCTGGAGGTTGTTGTAGATAAAGAATATTATGAGCCCTAAAACAGCCATTGCTATTATAAGAATAACTATAGAGTTTACTCCCAACTCGAGTGAGCCTTTTTTTGCCATACAAACACCTCTTTTTTAAATATTATTGGAAATTACAGCAAAAAAATATTAGGCTTAAAGGTTTATAAAGTTTTCTATGGGCAGGAGGCAATTTTCACAAACTTTAAATAGTCTGTTCGGTTAACCTACAACTGCAAATGAGGCGTTTGCAAAAAATTGTTTCTGGAGTATTACTGCAAAAAATACAGAGATTGGAGGGAAAAAAATGGCTGACAGCTTGCTGTTGAAGTGCCCTGGCTGCAAGGCTAAAATTGCAGAGGATGAGATTTTGTGCCCTCACTGTGGCACAGACCTTGAATGAGCAGTGAAAAACAGTAAATATTTAGAAAAATAAGGAAAGAAAAACAGAAAAAGCACATAGTGCCTTATTTTTTTTATTATTTTTTTGCTGCAGGCTTGGCATCCTTTGCAGGCTCTGCTTCCTTCTTTTTCTCTGCAGGGGCAATCTTGTTGACCATGTCATCAGGTATTCCTGCTTCCCTAAGCGCAGTCCTTACTGCTGACCTTTCTTTTCCTTCCATCTCTTTCATCACTCTGTCAGCAATTTTTTGAAGCTCTGCTTTTCTCTGCTCAAGGTCTGCCTGCATCTTCTTTCTTTCTTCTTCCAGCTGTTTTTTCTCCTCTTCGCTTATCTCTGTCTTTTCCTGGGATATTTCCTGGACAAATTTTCCTTCATTGACCATTTTTATGGCTTCCAGAGCTGGAACGCCTTCCACAAGCACACCCATAGAGTTGCATGTGCCTATAACTTCTTTAACCTTATTTTTCAAATCCTTTCCCAAAAGGTTTCCTTCCTTCATCTTGGCTATCTTTATTATCTGCTCTATTCTCAAATCAGCAACTTTTTCTGTGTTTGGCTTTCCTGAGCCCTTATTTATTCCTGCCTCTTTTGTTATTAGAGAGCTTGCAGGAGGTGTTCCTATGGAAATTGTGAATGACTTTGTTTCAGTGTCGACTTCTACCTTTACAGGAACCTGCATTCCCTTGAAAGAGGCAGTCTTTTTGTTTATGTCGCTGACAACCTGCCCTATGTTTACTCCTGTTGGTCCTAGTGCAGGGCCTAACGGAGGTGCTGCTGTTGCTTTTCCTCCTTCTATCAATACATCCACAGTTGTTTTTGCCATTGTTTTCCGGAAAATATATTTTGTTTATAAATATTGCTGAAAGAATCCAGTTCAGTTCTCTTCTTCCCCTTCATCCCTTCTTATGACTTTTATTGCATCAATCTTTACTGTGATTGGTATCTGCACTGCTGCCTCGAGAAGCTCTACAACCACTTCTTCTTTTACCTTGTCAACCCTCGTGACTTTGCATTTTTCTCTCTTGAATGGGCCGCTAATTATTTCTGCAATATCATTCTTTTTTATATTGATCTCTTTCTTGACCTGCTCGAGCATATGCTCTATTTCTTTATACTCTATCTCGCTCGGCAAAAGTCCTCTTGCATAGGGTATGCCAAATGCTGCCTGCTCTGCATCGTTCTTGTTTTCAGACTCTATGAATATATATCCCCTCATGCCGTGGGGCCTTATTACAGAAAGTATGGGAATTTTTTTGCGCTCTGCATTGCTTACTATAAAGCTCATGACCTGGTCTTCTCTATTGGCTGTTGTTCGCACTGCAAAGATATGGCTGGCTTCTCTTTTCTCAGATTTTTGCTCTGATTTTTCAGCCTGCTCTTCCTCTTTCTGCATTTCTGCTTCTTTTTCCCTGTCCACTTCTTCGCCTAACACAGGCGGCTTGTCTTGTTTCATTTTTTTACAGCAAAGTCACCACCATGTAGACCAAAAATCCTATAAATCCTATAACCCCAACTCCAAGGGCAGAAACCTTAAGGATTGTTGTAAATTCCTCTTTTCCAGGCTTCTTTGTAACCCTGAAAACCCTTGCAGCTTCCTTGAAAAAAGCCTTAAGGCCTTCCAAAAAGCTTCTTTTTGGCTGTTCATACATGGTTTTAAAAAGGAAACTGAGTCCTTTTTTAAAGATTCTGTTTTTTTGCAGCTGCATGTGATGCCTGGCTTTGCCAGATTTATTCCAGCTTCTGGCTGAAGATATGCTTAGACAGTGAAGAAAAGTATTCTGAATTCAATATATTTGAAAGCTGAAAACCTATTTTTCCAAAACTTTGATTATTTATAAATTACCGAGATTCCCGGTAAAATAATAATATTTATAAATAAATATCTATTTCCCGGTAATATGAAAATACATCTTCCAAACAGTGCATTTTTAGGCAATATAGACCCATTTTTGAGGAGCTTTGACAAATCACGCCCTTTGAGGCTAGAAATAACTGCAAACAAGAAATGGATTTCTGTCCATCCGTTGGTTTTGTCAATGATTGCCGCGCTTGGGCTAATAACAGAAAAGAAAAATATTAAGTGTGAGAAAATAGAAGCAAAGTCCAAGCACTATTTTGAAAGAATGGGACTATTTCGCTTTTTGGGAATACACTCAGGAATAAAAATTACTGAGCATGAGCCTGCAGGAAGATTCATCCCGCTTACGCAGATAAAGAATTCAGACGAGTTAACAAATTTTATTACAGAAATGGTTCCTTTACTTCATCTAGAGCCAAAGCAGGCAGAGCCTATAAGATATATTGTAAGCGAATTAGTGAGGAATGTGTTGGAGCACTCAGATTCAGATGATGGTGCAATACTATCAGCCCAATATTATAAAAAAAGCAACACCATACGAATAGGGATTGCAGATACAGGAATAGGAATAAAAAAGTCAATAAATGCTTCTCACAGCGCCCCAACCCATATTGAAGCAATAAGGTTGGCTTTGACTCCAGGAATTACAGGAACAACAAGAAAGGAGGGAGGAACAGAATTTAACGCAGGAGCAGGTCTTTTTTTTATCAAGTCGATCGCAAAGGTGAACCGAGACTTTTTTGTAATCTACAGCGGCGATGCAATGTACAAATTGCTGAAAAGCAAGCCAAACAAAAAAAAGCTATATGCAGATCCATTCAAAGATGAGCACTCAAAAGAAGATAATTTGCCTTTCTGGCATGGGACCATTGTGGGAGTGGATATCTCGCTTGATGAGACAGAAGAATTCTCAATTTTGCTAGACTTGATCAGAGATATATACATCAAAACTGTTAAAGAGAGGAAAAAAGCCAAGTATAGGAGACCAAGATTCATATGAAAAACATAAAATTGCTCAAGAGCACAGGAAGTTTTGCAGAAAACAAAGACAAGGCAAGGCAAATAAGACTCCGTGAAATTATTCCTGCACTGGAAAAAAGCGAAGAAATATTATTGGATTTTGAAGGTATTGAGTCCGCAACTCAGTCATTTGTCCATGCCCTAATCAGCGATATTATCAGAAAGTATGGCATAGAGGTTTTGGACAAAATTAGTTTTAAAAACTGCAATGAAACTGTCAAAAAACTCATTTGCATAGTTGCAGAGTATATGCAGGATACAGACTGATTAGTTAAAAATAGTCATAGTTCATTCTCTAAAATATGCTTTTGCCAGCTCATATGCAGGCCACTCATCCGAAGATATGTGCTTGTTATCAATTTTTTCAATCATCTGAGGAATAACTTTCTTGAACTGCGACGGAAGCCTTGAAAGCATCACTATCTCCATAAGCTGCAGTTCTGTCTTGTTGTGAGGATTTTCTTCTGCTTCTATAACTTCTCTTAATGCATCAAAAAGATTTGCTGGAGTGTTATTTAGGCTTGCTCTAAGTACAGGCAAAAACATTTTGAATGAGTATTGGTATTTTTCCCGAGGTGCGCT
Source organism: Nanobdellota archaeon (assembly GCA_041305085.1). Classification (GTDB taxonomy): domain Archaea; phylum Nanobdellota; class Nanobdellia; order Woesearchaeales; family UBA9642; genus SURF-58. Next base: position 13,657 of record JBFYMA010000052.1, read on the forward strand.
GTCGCCAACCATATCAAAATAGTCTCCTATTGTTCCTGTTCCTAGCACTTTGTTTAAAGCAGAACTATAATATTTCAGTATTTTGCCTGAATTTGGATCATAATTTTTGTCCAGAATGCTTGGTATTCTTGCCTCTTCCATCAAAAGACCTATTCCAAGCCCTATTATGCTGTTTGCAGAAACATTATCATCTTTAAAAAAATCTGGAGTTTCAACAAGTTCTTTTATGGATTTCATAAATAACAGAAAAAAAAATGCATTTAAAAGATTTATGCAATATTTTGAAGTTTTTCTAGTCCAAAAACTCTATGCCGAGGTTTTCCTCTATTTCAGACTTTGGAGGCCCTCTTTTGAGGCTTTTTCCCAGTATTTGCGAGCTTTTGACTCCTGTAACTATAAGCATCACCCTTACTGTTCCTTCAAGGTCTTCAGATATCTGCGCACCCCAGATAAGCCTTGCATCCTCTGACAGCTTTTCACTGACAGTCTCGACAACAGCTTTGGCTTCTGAAAGCTTCATGTCTGTGCCTCCTGCAACGTTTATCAGAGCTCCGTTTGCCCCGCTTATGTCAACGTCCAGCAAAGGATTGAGGATTGCCTTCTCCACTGCCTCGTTAGCCCTGTTTTCGCTGTCGCTTTCTCCTACTCCTATAAGTGCAACTCCTCCGTTGCCCATGACTGCTCTTATGTCTGCAAAATCAAGGTTTACAAGGCCTGCTTTTGTGACAAGCTCTGCAATTCCTTTGACAGAATTTGTGAGTATCTCGTCAGCAACTTTGAATGCTGTATGCAGCGGCAGGTCTGGTGCAAGCTCCAGCAGCTTGTCGTTAGGGATTACTATCAAAGTATCGACGTTTCTTTCAAGCTTTTCCAAACCTATTATTGCGTTTTCAAACCTTCTGTTGCCCTCCATGCTGAAAGGAAGGGTTACAACTGCAACAGTCAATATTCCAAGCTTTTTGGCTGTTTCAGCAACTATTGGCACTGCACCTGTTCCTGTCCCTCCTCCGAGGCCACATGTGATGAATACCATATCAGCGCCTGTTAGTGACTGCCTTATTTCATGCTCCTGCTCCCTGGCTGCATCCTCACCAACCTGAGGTATGCTTCCAGCTCCCAACCCTTTTGTGAGGTCTTTTCCTATGAGTATTTTTTTGTCAGAATTTGTGTAAAGGAGATCCTGTGCATCTGTGTTTATGGCGATGGTCTCTGCTCCATATATTCCTACTTCGCTCATCCTATCTATGGTGTTGTTTCCTCCACCTCCAACACCAATAACTTTTATTGTGGCTTTCTTTTTTGCCAGCATTTCCTCAAGCTCTGCATCTATCATTTGCTTTCGTGATTGCTCATCAGCCATAGTAATACCTCCTAACCCCTCATGAATGATAACTTTTGAATCTGTTCTGCTTTATAAAGTTTTTGCACTTGTTAGCTATGTCCCGAATCTCACCAGAGACTCGCTTTTTGCCGGGCTCGCCTAGCAATGAATAAGTGAGTGTACACTCCATCTCCGAAGGAGCCAACCCTCTGGAGTATAGCAATAAATGAAGTGAAAGGCTTCGCAGGAATGGCAAAAAAGACATTCAGGACATAGCAGCACTTGTTAAGAAAATTATTCTGCAAAATGATGAGAAATAAAAAAAGAAAAAAGTGTTAGATTTTTATTCCTCTTTTTTCTCTTCAGGCTGAGGAGCCTGCTCTGTTTTTGCTTCAAGCGCTGGCTCATGTGTTGTTGTTTGTTCTGATGCTGTATCTTTTTCCGGCTCTGAAGTAGTTTCTGGTTTTTGCTCTGCTTCTTCTGTTGCCACTGGCTCAGGTGTTGTCTCTTCCTTTTTATCTTCTGCCTTTGTCTCTGCTGCTTCTGGCTGTTGCTGTGGTTTTTCTTGTTGTGTTTCTTGTGTTTTTTGTTCTTGTTCCATAGTTTTCAAACTCGCTTTGGGCTTCTGAATTATTTCCTGTTTTGTAAGCCTTTTTATCTCTTCCTCAAAAACAGCGCTTAACTGTGGAGGAAGCTGCTTTTCGTATTCTATGGATAATTTCTTATCAGTAAGCTCAACGCTTTTTATAGGTATTTTTAATAGTGATGCCAGTCCTTTGGCCTGCTCAGCAGGGTCAGTGATTATTTTGTTGACCTTTATTTTGTACAGGAGATCCTTTCCAGACAACGGATGGTTAAAATCAACAATTATTCTTCCGCCTGAAACAGTCCTTACAATTCCCCTCATGCCGTCAAGTTCAACTTCCAGGCCCACAAAGGGCTTTATGTTTTCCTTGTTAAACGCCTTTGCAGGCACAAGCTTCAAAAGGCTGGCGGATTTTTTTCCAAAGCCTTTTTCTGCGCTTATCTCAAAATCATATTCGCCTGGCTCTTTGCCTTCAAGCTGCTCATCCAGGCCTTTTATGAGATGGTTTTCGCCTAGAACAATAATGACAGGGCAGTATTTCATTTTTGGGCTGTGAAGATTGTTCTGCTTTGCAGTCTCTTCGCTTGTGGTGTCAAAGACAGTTTTATCCTCCTTAATCATTCCTGTATACTCAACTTCTATGAAGTCTCCTTTTTTGATAGCCATGCATTTGAGGAAAAAGGGTTTTTTTATAAAGGTTGCTGTTTGACCGATGCAAAAATTTTTAATAGCAGCAATCCTCTTTTTAGGCATGAATTATGAATCCATAATAAAGCCTCCAAAAAGCCGAGCCCTGAAATCAGGAAGGGTTCTGCTGGAGCCAGGAGAAAGCGTTGGAGAACACATAACCGAGAAAAGGGAAGAGATTATAATAGTTTTGAAAGGAACTGCAAGCATTTCTGCAAAAGGCAAAACTATCCAAGCTAGAGAGGGAGAGGTATTTTTTGTTCCAGAAGCAACATTACACAATGTTTTCAACAATTCAGAAAATCCTCTTGAATACATCTATGTTGTTTCCCTGTTCGAGTAATTTTTCAGGAACTCCAGTATTTTTTCAACGACCTTGTCTTTGGAAATTCCAGATGTATCCAGCCAAAAATCAAAATTATTCTTGTCATCATATATTATGTTATAGTACTTTTTGTACCTTGTCCTGTCGCTCTGGATAATCTCTTTCATGAACTTTGTTTGCTCCTCAACTGTTCTTCCTATCAATTCATCTTTTCTTTTTGAGCCCATGATTCTTTTAGCTCCTTCTTTAAAAGAAACCTCCAGAAATATATTTACTGCACTGCGTATAAGAAAAAATCCCATCCTTGAGTCAAACACTGTATTGCCTTTTTTTGCAAGCTGCTTCAGCTTTTCATCTGCAAGCCTGTCTGTCCAGTCCTCTGTTTCACCTATTTTGTTGAGCTGGCTAATAGTGAGCCCTTTTTCCAACGCCATCTCACCCCTCAGGTCTCCTATGGATACAAAATCATAGCCAAGCTTTTTTGCAAGAATCCTTCCGACGCTGGTCTTTCCGCTTCCAGGATGGCCGCTGATGGTTACTATCATTAAAAAAGTGAGAGAAAGAAATAGTTTAAAAAGTTTTAGTTGATGAGGCGCTTTAGATAGAGCCCTGTTTCAGAATCCATACTGAACTTGTTGCGCCTTGCGACAAAATCATAATTGTATTTCAGCTCTTCAACTGTTGGAAATTTTGTTTCCATATATGCAACAGTATCCTGAACACTGCAGATAAGCCACTTATTGAGGCTTGCAGGCAAAAAATACAGCTCATCAAATCCGTTTTGCAAAAGAATCTTTTCCCAAGTCTTTACAAGCATGTTCTTCCAAGAAGTGCCTTTTCTTATTGAAGCAGATGCGAATGCAGCCTGGAACTGGACTATTACGGGATTTTCCCCAATGTTTCTTATTGCTTTGATATAAGGCTCTGGGTTGCGTCCAAAAAATTTTGCAGGGTTAAACAGTTTTTCAGCAATTTCCTGAGGAATATAAGAATTATCTATGCCTAATGAGGCTAAGTCATGGTCAAAATAGTATTTTTCCAACCCAAATGATACTCCTGCAACACCTATTTCTCGTCCATTCCTAAAAGCAATTATTGCATGGTCTGTATCTTTTACAAGAGTCACTCCGGTCTCTTCTGAGGACAGCAAGAATTCCTGTGAGCTGCCCTGTTGAATGCCCCTCTGCACGTGCTCCTTCAGTAGGCTGCTCAATGATTCATCTGCAATCATCCAAAAAAGGTTTTTCAGGAGTTATATAAATTTTTTTATGTTCACCACTAAAAATGTCTATGTTTAGAAAAAGCAGCAGAACACTATAAATTATTAACAGAACTGATCTCCAAAGAAGCCAATACATACAAAAGAGTTCCATAGCAGAAAAAACATAGGCAAAATTTAAAAACAAGCACTGCATACCATTGGCAAAGGGGAATTATGAAAAAAAAATACACCAAGGAGCAGCTGGAATTCTTTTTTGAAAAGCTTATGAAATCCATTGGAAGAGTTCCCACAATTGAAGACATGGAAAACTCCAAAAATCTTCCGTCTCCAAAAGTCTATATTGAAAGGTTTGGGAGCTGGAAAAAAGTAAAGGACAGGCTTGGAAAAAAAGAGCTTAACAAGAAGACCTGCCAAAACTGCGGCAAAGTCATCAGCTTCAGCAAAAAAAGCAAGAGGTTTTGCTCGTCTGGTTGCAGCAAAAAGTTTTTGCAAAAACAAAAGCAAAAAAATATCTCTCCAAAAGTGTGCGTAATATGCGGCTCAGAATTCATGATTGGTGAGGTTAAGAATTTCAAAAAAAGAAAGGTTTGCACAAAAAAAGAGTGCATCCAGAAGCTGAAGTTGTCATTG
>JBFYMA010000053.1:0-30118 GCA_041305085.1 Nanobdellota archaeon
AAAGCATTTGGAATAACTGTGTTTTTACTCCTTATTGTAGCTTCTTTGCTATCATCCATTCCTAACATATTATCACTGCCTGTTGGAGTGACTGTTTCAAATAATATAACTTCACAATTGGGAACTGTTTCCACTAGCAGAAGCGATGACGGAGGCACAATAACAACTATGGTTTTGGATGCCCAGCAGCAGGATGACGGCTGGAAGGGTTATGTAGGAAATGTTACAGGAAAGTTTACATTGGATGACTCTGCAGGATATTCAATATATGACTGGTCATTCACAATAACAAACGGAGAAGTATATATTTCCAGGGCGAGCAGCCCAAACTGGAGTGCAGCTGAATGTGCGTCTTCTGCAAGAATAAATACAGAGGAAACACTGTTTGGAATGCTTGGAACTGACTATGATGAGCTGTCAGACACTTTTAATGAGACAATACACCAGAATTTCAGGGTCGGAACAGTCAACATAACTAACAGCACCTGCCCTTCAACTTTCCTATATGTGAATGATTCCAGAAATACTTCTATAAGTGAAGACAGCCCTTTCCAGGAGGTGCTTCTTCAGATGAATGGAACTGCAACAGATCTTGTCTATGTTGCATTGCTGGAATCAGACTATATCGGATACAACGAAGATAAAACCTTTGATTTCCAGGCAATTGTTCCAGATAACAGGACTTTTTCAGGAATAACAACTTATTATTTCTGGGCCGAGCTAGGATACTAATCCTGTTGGGTTCAGGTTCTTTTTTATGTTTTTCTTAATTTCTTTTTGCTTCTGGTTTTTGTTAGGTTATTCATCTGAATATTGCCCATGCTTTACTTGAATTTTTATCGTATTTTACTTTTTTTACTTATATAAATATATTAATATTCTTATAAAAATATATTAAAATAATAAAAAATGAAAAAATTTATAAATATTTACTTACAAAAATAGATTTATTGAATAAGATAAGCCAAAAACTGGTTGTTGAAACAGAAGATGCTCATAGTATAGATGCTCTAACCAATGAATACACCTCTTATTATTCAGAAGAAATAAAGTACAGACTAACGACTGAAATCAACAGCATAGAGCAAATACAGGTGCCTGCTGACATATTTGCAGGAAGAACAAGCCCTGCCAGGGCACTCGTAAGGTTTCTCGCAGAAACAAAACAAATGCCTCTAAAAGAGGTTGCAAAAATCCTGCACAAGTCTTATGCAAATACTTGGATTTCTTACAAAAAAGCCAAATCTCTGCATAATTCAGAGCACGAACAAGGAATTTTGGAAAACAAGGGATATGGCCAAGCAGGGTATTTCATACCTTTATCAGCGTTTTCACACAATGGCTTTTTGACTGTTTTTGAAGCGCTTGTAGTTTATATGAAGAAATTTTTCACGTTTTCACAAATATCCCGTATTGTAAAAAAGGATCCCCGAACCATATGGACAGTTTATTCCAGGGCTAAAAAGAAGATGGAGAGTAAAGAATGAGAAAGATAAGCGAAGCAATGGTATATATACTGCTCTTTATGCTGATAATAATATTCATAATAATAGTTGCTGTTTCTCTCGGGCTTGCAGCACCTGTTGGCATTGGAATATCAGGCAATATAACAGACAACGGACCAAGCTATGGGTCTGCAAGCTCTGATGCTGAAGGAGGAACCATTACAACTCTTCTGCTTAATGTTTCTCAGCAGGCAACATCCTGGAAGGGATATGTTGGGAATATTACAGGGCAGCTTGCGCTGAGGGATTCTTCAAACTATTCCATTTACAACTGGGAGATTTCATCCATAAGCGGAGAAGTTTATGCATCCAGAGCCAGCAGCATCACCTGGACTTTATTAAACTGCACAAACCAGTCAATGATCGAAGCAGAGGATTCTGTTATGGGAATTCCCACAACAGAAATAAACTCTTTAAACAAAACCTTCAACAACTTCATCCACAAGGAATTTTATGTCTCATCAATTGAAATAGCCAACAGCTCCTGCCCTGCAATTGCTACAAATATAAACAGCACAGTCCAGGCATTCAGTGAAAGTGCTTATTTTCAGGAGGTTCTTCTGGATGATGACTCAAGCATTGTCTATGTGAATATTCTTGAACAGGACATTCAAGGGTATAATAGCAATAGATTTGACTTCCAGTTTGTGCTTCCAGACTCATATTCAGAGGCCTCAGCAACAACTTATTATTTTTGGGCAGAGATTACTTGATTGTAAATTAGCTGAATCAGCATATTTTTGTTGATTTTTTTCACCTGTTTTTCCAAAATATGCCTTTGGAAGCATTATGTGGCTTAAATTCATTAAATATTTAAATACAGAAATATAAAATAAAGAGTAAAGGTTATGAAATAATGTTAAAGAAAAAAAAGGGATATAGAAAAATTTTTATGAGTGTATAAATATGATAACAAAAAAAGAATGTTCATTGTAATAGAAAAAATAAAGAAAAAGATAATAAAATGTAAAATTTAGAGTTCTGTAATTAATTAAAAACCGAAATATTTAAATAGGAGAATTCTTAGAAAAGATATTAAGATACAAAACCGTATACTGGGTTGGCGGAAAAAATGGATCAGGAAACACTATTCACAGCAACAAAATGGGACATCCTGAAATCGCTCGAAAAAGGCGACAAGTCGCCAAACCAGCTCTCTGCTGAATGCAGCACATCCATAGCAAACGTGAGCCAGCAGTTAAGGCTGCTGGAACTGGCAGGATTAGTGAGCGTGAGAAGAATCCCCAACAGGGACAAAGGACAGCCAAGAGTCATCTACTCCCTCAGAGCAGACAACAGCCATATAATAGCGTGCACTCCTGGCTTTGTGGAAAAAAAACTTTTGGAGCTTTCCAAAACCCAAAAGACTGTTATGAAAATGTGGCTGTCCCTTGATCCCTCCAAGCAGTATTTTGCCGAAAGAGCTTTTTGGAACATAGAAGAGAATCTTTCAGGCAAAGACAGCCTGTACTATGACGCCAAAAACATTTCTGCCATCTCTCTAATACTGGTATCAGAAAAAGAGCATTCAAAGAAAATGTTTCAGGAATATCAAATAGAAAAGGATGGAGTAAAAATGCAGGTCAAATTCACACTCAAAAAAAAGGAGGAGTTTGAAGAAAAAAATTCGCTAATAAAATTGTATTAATAAGTGCAAAAAAAATATAGAAAAATCAAAAAAAAGTTTGAGGAGGGTTGGTAAGAATGAATAAGAATGCAATGCTAATAATATGTTTTGTGCTCTTTGCAGGAACAGCAGCACTGGCAAGCGCTGTACCCATAAACAGCACACTGCTTTCAGAAGGGACAAGCTCAAGGGCAAATCTTGATGTTACACTCAAAAATGTGAGTGCCCAGGCAGGAAATGTCACACAGGTAAATATAGCTTCCACAACAATAACCCAGTCATGGCAGGGATACTTTGGAACAATTACTGCTTCACTTGTGCTTGCTGACAGCTCAAACAACCAATTCTACAACTGGAGCATAATCAACCCTTCTGGAGAGGTTTATTCCAGCCCAAACTCAAGCGTTGCGTGGGCAAACATAAAATGCTTTAATTATACTGCAGATGGTGCAGAAGCCATCAACCTTTCAATAGTCCAGGGGGCAACGTGGTTCAACATTTCATCAAGCTCGGCAGATGCAATAAACAATACGTATAATATTACTACGCACAGCGGCTTTGATGTGGGCTCTGTAGCTATTAGCCCAAACAGCTGCCCTTCAACCTATGTTTATGACAACACAGGCTACCAGACCAGCAGCTTTGAGAACATACTGCTTACAGACAACTCAAGCCTGGTGTTTACAACAATACTGGAGGATGATGTAACAGGGTTTGATGCAAGTTCTTACGACTTCCAGATGCTTGTTGCCGAAAACGGTCACGGGTCTGCTGCATCCTCAACAACGCCTTATTACTTTTGGGTGGAGATAAGCTAAAATGAAAAACAAAAATACTAAGCAAACCGAGATTTTTATAGCAGCAGCATTTTTTGTTGTTTTAATTAGTGTACTGGCTTTTGCCGGGATTACAAAAGCTGCTCCAGTTTCTGTTGGGGTATCCAGCAACTCTACAGATACAGGTCCGAGCTTTTCATACTCAAGAGATGATGATGGCGGAACCATAACAACAATAAACTACAATGTCACGCAACAGTCAGAAACATGGAAAGGCTATGTGGGAAACATCACAGGAACACTTGCATTGAGGGATTCTGCGAATTACTCGATATACCAGTGGGATCTTGGAACAATAACAGGAGAAGTCTATGCATCAAGGGCCAGCAGCGTAACATGGGCGAACATTAATTGCAGTAATGACACAATTTTGGCCACAGAATACGGCGCCATAAACATGGCTGATTCTGACATAGACAGCATAAACAAAACATTTAATGAAACAACACATCCTGCAGTGACTGTTGGAGCATTAACAATAATTGCAAACAGCTGCAACACAACATCAACATATGTTAACAATACCAGGCAGGGAATTGCAGCTGCATATTTCAAAGAAGTTCTGCTGGATGATGACTCAAACATTATATACTCGACAATACTGCGGAACAACATCCACGGCTACAACACTGCAGCGTCAGACTTCCAGCTTATTGTGCCTGATAGCGATGCAGCAGCTACACAGACAACTTATTACTTCTGGGCAGAGATAGAATAAAGCCTTTTTTTCTATTTTTTTTGGTTAATTTTTTTTGTGATATGGCAGGCACTAAACCTGCTATGTTCCGAATGTCTTTTTTGCCATTCCTGCGAAGCCTTTCACTTCATTTGTCGCTACACTCCAGAGGGTTGGCTCCTTCGGAGATGGAGTGTACACTCACTTATTCATTACTAGGCGAGCCCGGCAAAAAGCGAGCCTCTGGTGAGATTCGGACATAGCCTACTAAACCAAAATCTTTATATAATCATGATTTCTATCATTACTAAATATGGGGGAAGGCTTGGTGATGGCGAAGTTTTGGAGAATAGCAGTGCTTGTGCTGGTGATCCTCTTTGTGCTTCCGCAGGTGTACTCTGCAGACCAGAACCTCGTAAACTCAAGGGATTGGAGGGATGTTTACTCTGCCATGCTCTTCGGAAGCCTGCAGGGCACTGACACAAAGTTCCTTACAAGCACAAACCACGCAAAGCTTATCCTGAATTCTATTCCAAAAGAGCGCTCTATAGATATTTATTCTTCGAGTGACAGCCCGTTTGTTGCCAATTACAGAGCGCTTGTTTCAGGTGAAGGCTACTCTGATGTAAATGAAGATGCCTCACCTAATTTAAACCTGGAGCTTGCAGAACAACTGGGAGATATTGACAAGTTTATAATAATTGACGACTCATATGGCTACAATGCCATAGCTGCAGCACCCTATGCTGCTGTTGACAACTATTATGTGCTTTTTGCAGACTCCGGAAATATAGGTGATGTTGACAACTTTCTTTCAGACAAAAATCCTTCCAGTGTCATACTCTTTGGCCAGCTGGATGCCTCTGTCAAGGAACAGCTCGCAAAGTATAATCCATTGATAATAAACAAAGGGGACAGGTTTGAAAACAACATAGAGATGGTGAATAGGTATCTGAAAGTAAAGCCGACAAAGCAGGTCGTGCTTACAAACGGTGAGTTTATAGAGCAGAGCCTGATGAGCGGAACAGATCCTGTGCTTTTTATTGGAAAAGCAAATGTGCCTGAAAAAATAAAGAGCTATATTGGAAAATCAGATTTTGAGGTTGCAATACTTATAGGAAACGAGCTCATAGGGGTTGCCACATCCATAAGAAGGGAGATTGGAATAAGCGTTTTTGTAAAGTTTGCCCAGGGCGCAAGGGCTCCCTCAGGGCCAATATCGCAGGTAGAGGATCTTGACAGGTTTCCTATGCCCACATACCAGCTTGGCCTGGATATAGACTCTGCAACATACAACACAGCGACCAATACACTAGAGGTTACTTACAGAAACACTGCAGCCCTGGCAGCGTATTTTGTCTCCACCATTAACGTGCTTCCTGACAACAAAACACTGAAGGATGATGAGCCTGTTTTTATTGACGGCAATGAAATAAAGACAGTGCTTTATAGCAAGACCACAGCAGGAGATAATTTTGTGCTGGAATCATTGGATGCAGAAGCTGAAATAACTGCCTTTTTTGGAGAGTCGCCAAATTCCATGGAAAACTCCATTATAAAAACTGTTGACATTTCAAGGATTGCTGTGCTGGATGACTCAGAGATAGAGCTTGAAGGATTGGTTTATGACAAGTCCACCCAAAGGTTTTATGTAACTATAAAAAATATAGGCCTGGTTGATGCATATACAAAGCCAGAGCTTGTGGGAGTCATTGTCAATGATGAGCCTATCACAAGGTCTGCTGACAGCCCTGTTTTTATAAAAAAAGGCGATTCTGCTGAAATTCCCATAAAGCTGAAGCTTTCAGAGGCAGACATACTTGACAATGAGCAGGTAACAGTCAAGGCGTACTATGGTGTCAGGGAGAACTCGCTCACAAAAACAATAATTGCTGACTTTGTACTTGAGCTGAGAGAAGGCAATTACCTTGTGTTTGTGCTTATAGCAGTGCTGCTTGTAATTATCATAATCTTCCTGGTCGCAAGAAAAGAGTGCCCTGTCTGCAGGCAAAAGAATATGATACACAACAGCAGGTGCAGAAGGTGCAGGGCACCTTTCAACAGGAAAAGGTAAGCAATTAGGAGAAGTTTTCTATTTTTTTACTGCTCTGTTGGCTTTCATATGCTTCCATCGCCTATAATATCAGCCAAATTGCTTGGAATCGCTTTTCTGTTGTAAACTTGGAGGGATTCAATAGTTACAAGTACATCATCTTTAGCTGAATAGAAAATGCTTATATCTCCCAATCCGTCTTTGTCGCAGTCAAACAGAGCTTCATAGCCTCCTTTTACCATTTCCAATGTGCCATCTGAATTCAGCAAAACAACATAATTTTGGTCATTTTTTTCTGACAGCTCTGCTCCTATTTGTGAAGAAGGAAGCATATATACACAACAGTCATTTTCGTACAAAAAAAGAGTAATTTCTTCCGGGCTTTTTGTTTCTGCAGTATGGAGTGGTGTGTCTTTTTGTTGCAAATATCCATATGATAAAATATATGCAAGAAGTGCAATAATTGTACCTGCTACTGTTTTTTTCATTCTTAACCCAAGATTGTTCGGTTTTTCTACAGAAACGTTTATTAATATTTATGTGTTTTCTCTTGGAATGACAACTCTTGTGGCCTGCCTAAGCACTGGAAAAGGAACATGGAGCAATGTTACAAAGCTTATAACGAGCGAAAAGTTTGAGAGATGCTTTCTTTTGACCAATGATTTTGGAAAAGAGCACTTCAAGCCTCTTGAAAATGTGAATCTTATTGTTGTTGATTCCAGAAAGCCAATAAAAGAGCTTGTTGATTTTATAAAAAAGTCGTTGGATGGAAAAATTCCTGATACAGAAGTCGCATTAAACCTTGCTTCAGGCAGCGGAAAAGAACACATGGCGCTTGTTTCAGCATTGCTGAATCTTGGCCTGGGAATAAGGCTTGTTGACTTTGAAGAAGACTTTTTAGAGGTTTAACTTTTTTTTACACTATGGCCTGAATTGAAAATAAGTTATGTATCCTTCTATACTATTCATTTTGTTTTCAAGAAAAACATTCAAAGGATCTTTTTCTATTTGTTCCATTGTTTTTTTCCAGCCAAAGTATATATTCTCCAATCTCCTATAGCTTGAAAATATCGCACTATATTTGCCCATAAGCTTATTCTCAGAAAAGTTTTTTTCTTTCATGCAGACTTCCTTAACTCCTTCATGTACGTGGTGAATGTTATCCTGGATTTTTTGAAAATAATCTGCAAGATCAGGGTTTTCATGTCCTCTTAGCTCTCTAAAGTGGGTATTTAGCTTGCTCATGCTTTGCCTAAGTTTTTCAAAATTTTTTTTGTCGCTGGGAAGATCTGAGATATTTATTAGATCAGCATTTCCAGATATTATTGCAGCAGTGTTGCCCAGCTCATCCTGAAGCTTATATGCTAAAGCCTTGTAAAGAAACTCTGTCTGCTGCTTTTTTGTTGGGTATTTTTCTGGATTTATCTTGTAAACACCAATAATGTCTTTTACTTGTACGACATCATCTATGTGATCGCCTGTATGTTGATTTGCAGTGTTGTTTATTTGCATGTTTGCTAAAAAAGCTGATTTATTTATAAATTTTTAGTTTTTTACCACTAAAAAGAAGTAAAAAAATAAAAATGAAGAATGGCTAGAACAAAAAAAATGCATAAATAAAATATTGGTCTACTCCATTATTCCATACCAGCCGTAGATTACCTTGTCGCCTGCCTTTATGAGCTCAGTTTCAGATCCTCTGATGTCAAGGCAGTTTTTCCGGTAAGTAATGCTGGTTTGGCTTTCAGGCGTGACTTGTATGACTGCTGATTCTGTGCTGTTGCAGTCAACAATAGGCCTGCCCTGGCATACAGTTAAGTTGACGGTACAGGCAGGAATCATGGCCACACCATAAACCTCTTTGAGAGATCTTGCCATGCTTATACCAACAGTTGCTGCATAGCTGGCTCCAGGAGCATCAGGATCAAAGGCAAAGTAGACTCTTCTTTGTTTTTTCAAGAGCTCTGAAAAGCTGTTGGGCTGATAGTCAATCTGGATATTTTCAAGCTCTCTTGGGCTGTACTCCCGCAATATGTCAAACACCTGGCCGTCTATCTCTATCTGTGTCTTCCAAGTATTGTCTTCTTTTACAAAAGGAAAGCCGTTGTAAGTAAAAGCATTTTCCTGGTCAAGGTTATCCAATAGCACATCTTCAGGGGTTGGAGCAGAGTTGTATGAGCTGATTGCAGCCCTGGCTACAAAGAAAATAATTATTCCAAGTGCGACCACTGCTATTACCCACATCACAAAAGCATTGTCATTGTTTTTTTGCTTGCTGCTTTTTTGGGTTTTTGTTGCTGTGCCATTTTTCTTGTTTTTTTGATCTTTTTGGCCTTTTGTCTGTATATTTTCTGCCTTTGATTTTGAGTATGTTTTTGTTTTTTTGTTTTTTTTATTCATTCATAACACCTAAAAAGCTGTATGCAATCCTGTCCTTAACTCTGAGAACTTCAGGACCTCTGGCATTTATGATTATGCAGCTATCCTGTTTTTGGATGTTGGTCTCAATAGAGTCATTGAGAACTATGACAGGAGTGAGGGCAGTTGAGTTGCTGCAGGTTAATACAGGAAAATCAAAGCCCTGCTTTTGCCTGACAACGCCCCCTATGACTGGCTTTTGGATAAGGTCTGGAAGTTCAAACCTGAAAGTGTCTGCGTAAACAAGCAGCCCTGGATCAAGAGAGGGATCAAAGCTCACAACAACCAACTGAGAATTTGAAAGCAATCCTTTTATTTCAGGGGTAAAACCAACGCTCTCAACGTCCAATGGATGGTAATAAAAGCTGTGGGTCTGCTTTCCTATTTTTGCAACATATTTTCCAGTTGAGGAATCAACGCTGAACTTTTGCCCGTTGTAAGTAAGTTCAGGATTTGAAGAGCCATAGCTTGTAAGAACGTATGCCAGAGTGCTTGCAACCATTATTACTATTACAAACACACCCATAAGAATGGCGGCTGTTTTTGTCTGGTTTTTTTTTCTAATTCTTGTCATCTTCACAGAGAAAAATTGTTTATTTAAAAAGCTTGTGAAGATTTTATATGCCAAAAAAAACAGCAAAATTTATATAACTCTGCCGAATAGTCTGCAGCATGAGATTAAGAAGCGTTGTTTTGCCAATAATACTGATAAACATTTTTGTGTTTATACTCCAGATGGTTTTTGGAAACTCGCTGACTGCCAGCATCTCTTTGTTAGGAGGGCAGGTTTTTTTGCGTCCATGGACTGTATTGACACATATGTTTGTCCATGCAAATTTTACTCATATTTTCTTCAACATGTACGCGCTGTTCCTTTTTGGCCCTTTGCTGGAGCAGAAAATAGGTTATAAGCGCTTCCTGCTGGCATATTTTGGTGCTGGGATAATAGCAGGAATAATTGCAGGAGCTTTTCTGCCTGCAGGGCAGATAGCGCTGGGGGCAAGCGGTGCAATAATGGGTGTTCTGGGGGCAGTCATAATACTCATGCCTAATCTAAGGCTATTGTTTTTCTTCGTTATACCAATGCCGCTATGGCTGGCAGGAATAATCTGGGCAGCAATAGACTTTTTTGGGGTTGTGGCGTTTTCAGGCATTGGAAACATTGCCCATCTTGTTGGATTAGGAGTTGGGCTTCTTTACGGGCTTACTCTCAGGGAAAAAAGAAGGACTTTTTCAAAAAAGTTCTCAAAAAAAGCGCACCTTGACGACAGCGACATTGACGAGTATTTAAAAAGCGGAAGGATGTGAATAGAATGGGTGAAAGTCAAAAAATGCCGAAAATTAGCGTTAAAAATATACTTCTAAAAACATATTTTTGCCAACAACTAATTATTTAAATAAATTCAAATCTATAAAAATCCCAGGATGCAGACAAAATGGATAATTGTAACTGGGGGAATTCTTTCTGGATTAGGAAAAGGAGTCTCTTCTGCGAGCATAGCAAGGCTTCTGAAAAACAGCAAAAAAATAGTGACTGTAAAATGCGATGGCTATCTAAACGTTGACCCAGGCACCATGAACCCTATAGAGCACGGCGAAGTGTTTGTGCTTGAGGATGGCGGAGAGGTGGACATGGACTTTGGCCACTATGAAAGGTTTTTAGGAATCAACTGCAAATTCTCATGGAACCTTACAAGCGGAAAAATATTCAATAGCGTAATCGAGAATGAGAGAAAAGGAAAATATCTTGGAAAGACTATACAGATTTTTCCCCATGTAATAGAGGAGATAAAGGAAAAGCTTTTTGATATAGACAAAAAAGAGATGGCAGACCTGATGGTTATAGAAATAGGCGGAACAGTAGGGGATGTAGAGAACAGCTGGTTTATAGAAGCAGTAAGGCAGATAGTTCATGAAGTTGGAAGGGATAACATAATTTATGTCCACCTGACCTATGTGCCATTTTTGGACAATGTAGGAGAGCTCAAGACAAAGCCTGCCCAAAGGGATATCGCTCTTCTTAGGGAAAAAGGCATCAACCCAGATATTGTGCTTGCAAGATCAAAGACTCCTCTGCCAAAAAAGATTAAGGAAAAACTTGCAAGCCTTGCTTATCTCGAGCCTGAAACAATAATCTCTGCACCTGACATAAGCTCTGTATACGAGGTGCCATTAAACTTTGAAAAAGAAGGAATAATAGCCATAATAAACAGAAAGCTGAAGCTCAGGCACAAGCCTGAAATTGCCAACTGGAAAAAGCTTGTTGAAAAAATAAAGAACCCAAAAAAAGAAATTAACATTGCAATAAGCGGAAAGTACACAGAGCTCCACGATTCGTATGCCAGCGTTATAGAGGCGCTCCACCACTCAGGAGCCCACCTCAACTGCAAGGTTAACATCTGCTGGCTCGAGACAACAGACATAGAGGAAGGGAAAATAAAGGTTCAAGAAGCACTTGAAAGCGTTGACGGAGTAATTATTCCAGGAGGGTTTGGAAGCAGGGGAGTTGAGGGAAAAATGAGTGTTATAAAGCATTTGAGGGAGAACAAAATACCCTTTTTGGGATTATGCTATGGGCTGCAGCTGGCAGTGATAGAGTTTGCAAGAAACATCTGCAAGCTGGAAGATGCAAGCTCTGTAGAGTTCAACCCTGAAACAACTCATCCTGTAATAGATATGATGCCAGAGCAGAAAAAGGTTGATAAAAAAGGAGGCACTATGCGGCTTGGTGCCTATGAGGCTGTGCTGAAAAAAGGCACAATAACCCACCGCCTGTACAATTCAGACAGGGCTGTTGAAAGGCACAGGCACAGGTACGAAGTTAATCCAGAATTTCACTCTGTATTGCAGGAAAAAGGGCTTGTGTTTTCAGGAATGAGCCCTGATGAAAGGCTTGTGGAATTCATAGAGCTGAAAGAGCACCCATTTTTTGTTGCAACACAGGCACACCCTGAACTGACTTCTAGGCTGGAAACGCCTAATCCTTTGTTCTATGGATTTGTAAAAGCTGCGCTGAGCAGAAAAAGCTAATCCTTATCAGCCCACACATTTATGTCATCGCCTGATTTTTTGTTGAGATCTTCTTTTGCAGTTTTGAGAATCACTCCTGCAACGCGCTCAACAGGCATGCCTTTGAAGTTGGTCATCCTTGTTTTTGTCATTCCTGGATTGGCAACAAAAACCTTTGCACGCCTATGACAATTTTCTACAGAGCCATCGCAACCACTATATTTATAAACCCCTTGTTTTTCCTTTTCACAATGGAAGAAAAAATTATCTGCACATCAACAAAGCAGGATATTGCCAATGACAAGGGAAATGTCAGCTTTCCCTGCCCAAAGTGCCTGCAGTACACTATTGTGCGCTCAAAAAAAGCTAGGGAGATAGTTGTAAAATATGTCTGCCCAAATTGCGGATTTGAGGGGCCAAACTAAAATGGCCAAAGTTATTCTTACAATGAAACTTATGCCTGAGAATCCAGAGGTTGATTTGGAGATGGTTTACAGCCAGGCAGAGAGCATGATAAACAATTACACAGACACTGTTGAGATAAAGAAAGAGATTGAGCCTGTTGCATTTGGACTCAAGGCTTTGAAGGTTGTTTTTGTTGTTGACGAGGCAAAAGGCTCGCCAGACGACCTTGAAAAACAGCTGGAAGGGATTGAAGGCGTGCAGTCTGTTGAGACGATTGATGTGAGGCGCGCACTCGGATAAAATAATTGGTTATTTTTTATAAACCAGAATTTTTCTTAACTCTTCAGCCTGTATATCTGTCTTTATGCCGAACCTGTTGAACTGTGTTCTGGAAGCCAAAAATTTTTTGCTTTGTATAGAATTTATTATTGTGCCAAAGCTTGGAAGATTTTGCAGCTTTAGCTCTTTGCACATTTTGTGGATGTCGAAAAAAAATGCAGAATCAATTGAATCCTCTTCCAGCAGGAGCTCAAAGTACTGCTTTGTTTCTCCTTCTGAGATTTTAGCCATTTTTTTGAGCAAAGATTTTTCGTGCAGCTTTCCAGCCCACAACGGGCCAGCCCACAAGCCTTGGCTATCGCAGCACTCTTTATTGTTGAAAACAGAAAAAGAGTTTTTAAAGCACTTCTGGCAGTGGATAAAGTATTTGTGCTGACCAAGGAGCTGGTCAACCTTTTGCTTTCCTTTTTCTGCCCTGAAAAAAACCCTATAATAATGATCCTTTGCAATGCTAAGTATTGGAGCCAGGGCTTTTTCGTACTGGGCTCCTATCAATTGCACTTTTCTGATAAATATTCTTACTCCTGTTTCATGCATGAACTCGTTTTTCACTGCCTTTGCCCAGTACTTTCTTTTTCCTGCATTGATATAGGTTCCTGTAAGCGCAGCAGTGTCTGTAAGAGTTATTCCAATTATGCCGCCTCTTGAAACCATTTTTACTGCTGCATCAAGAAATGGGTTGGGGCTGCCAAAGGGATCAATATCTATATAGTCAAACCCGCTTGTTTTAAGGAGCAGTTGGGAGCCTTCCTCGTTTGTAACATTAATTTTTTTCTCTATTGTGAGCTTTTTGTTTATGCTGGTTTTGCTTCTTACAATATTGTACTTGTAGTCAGAATTGCTTTCATAAAACTTGGCTTGTTTTTCAGGAATGCTGTTCAGTTCCAGGTTTTGCCTTATAGTATCAAAAAATCCTGCGTGCTTGTCGTTTATGAAAATGCTTTTGAGCTTGCCTTTTTTCAGCTCTTTCAGCATTCTTAGGCTCCTTATTCCTGAGCCTGCCAAAAGGTCGCATACCTGCATAGGCTTGTTTTCCACACAGTTGAGCAGGAGAATTGTTGCATCCTTGTTAAACTTCATAATCGGATTATAGAATACATCAAGCTTTTTGCTGATTTTTTGGATGCTGCCAAAAATCTTTGCGCTTCCCTCTGTAATAGTCTCCATAATTCTTCAGCAAAAGAAAGAGGTTTATAAAATTTTGTCTATTCACGTGGAAAATCCTTTTCCTTAAGTTTTCCTTTGTACTGCACAGTCCTGTTTCTGCTGTTGACAACGCAGTCTTCCAAAAAAGCACCATACTTTTTTTGCAGACCTGAATCTCCCTGTACTGCTTTTGCAACTCTTTTGTAAGTAGAATAGTTATCCCTGTAAGGATTGTAAAATTCTTCTGGTTTTTTTTTGCTGTTTCTGATAATTTTTCTAATCCTGGAATTAATAATTATTTCAAGTTCGCTTATTTCAGGCATTTGTCCACCTATTACAGGGATTATTTGAGGGTTTTTAAATATTCCCTTAATGTATTCATTTGGAAGTAGAAAAATATCAAAATTCATGTTGCGCTATATATACATAAACATTTAAAAACATCCTGATTTTTCTTGAAAGCATGATCTGTCTAAGAATGCCGTTGTGCGCCGTTGTTGGACACGTGGACCATGGAAAAAGCACTCTTCTTGATTTTATCAGGAGCACTGCTATTGTCAAGAGTGAGCCAGGGGCCATAACCCAGTCAATAGGTGCAAGCATAGTTCCAAAGGAAACAATAATGAAGCTTTCAGGAGAATTCATAAAAGCCTCAAAGCAGGGGCTCACTGTTCCGGGGCTTTTGTTTATAGATACTCCTGGCCATGCAGCATTCACCAGCCTCAGGAAACGCGGAGGAAATATAGCAGATATTGCAGTATTGGTTATTGATATAAATGAGGGATTCAAGCCGCAGACAATTGAGACCCTGGAAATATTGAAAAGCTTCAAGACTCCTTTTATTGTTGCTGCAAACAAAGTAGACCTTTTGCCTGGCTGGAGGAAGTTTGACAGCAAGCTTTTGAAAAGCATTTCAATGATGCCTGAAAATCTTCAGCAGGTTCTGGACACAAAAATTTACGAGCTTGTGGGAAAGCTTTCAGACTATGGATTCAACAGTGAAAGATTTGACAGGATTGAGGATTTCACAAAACAGGTTGGAATAGTTCCTGTAAGTGCAAAAACAGGTGAAGGAATACCTGAATTGCTATTTGTAATTATAGGATTAGCACAAAAGTTCTTGGAAAACAATCTGAAGTGTGATGTGTCAGGATTTGCAAAAGGAACAATCCTCGAGGTTAAGGAGGAAAAAGGGCTTGGCTGCTGTGTTGACGCAATAATTTATGACGGCCATCTTTCTGTAAACGATACAATAATTATAGGAACTCTTTCAGAGCCAATAGTTACAAAAGTAAGAGGTCTTTTTGAGCCTGCTCCATTGAGCGAGATGAGAGATAAAAAAAGCAGGTTTCTGAGCGTAAAAACAGTCAATGCAGCGGCAGGCGTTAGGGTAAGCGCTGTTGGAATGGAAGAGGCTGTTTCAGGAATGCCAATAATCTCAGCCAGTCAGGAAGACCTGGAAAAAGCAAAAGAGCAGGTAAAAAAAGAAGTCGAGGAAATACTCATAGAGACTGACCAAAAAGGAATAATAGTCAAAGCTGATTCTCTCGGCACACTGGAAGCGCTTGTAAAGCTTTTGCAGGAGCAGGGGGTTATGATTAGAAAAGCCACAATTGGAAACATAACCAAAAAGGATGTTGCTGACGCAGAGTCCAACATTGAGGAAGATCCTTTGACTGCAGTAATTCTTGGATTCAATGTAAAGCTGGAGCCAAATGTAAGTCAGGGAAACGCAAAAATGATAACCAATAATATAATATACCACATAATAGATGACTACCAGAAGTGGAAAGAAGAAGAGCTTAAACGGCTTGAGGCAAAAGAATTGGATAACCTTGTCAGGCCTGTAAAAATTGAGATCATGAAAGGCTATGTTTTCAGGCAGAGCAATCCTGCAGTTGTTGGGGTTGATGTGATTTGCGGAACACTGAAAGTGGGGATGCCTTTGATGAAGAATGGCAAAAGAATAGGCAGTGCAAAAGCAATCCAGAAAGACAAGGAGTCTGCCAGCAAAGCCGAAAAAGGAAGTCAGGTAGCTGTATCAATACCTGGAGGAGTTGTTGGGAGAAGCCTTTTTGAGGAAGATATACTTTTCAGCGATATACCTGAAAGCGATTTCAGGCAGATGAAAAAGCTAAAGCAGTACCTGACTGCTGATGAAAAGCAGGCAATAAAGGAAATTGCAGAAATATTCAGGCAGGAAAACAGCTTTTGGGGCGTTTGATGGAGCAAAAGCATTCTGGAGTGCTGGACAAAGAAAAAGTTCTGCTTTAAAAAGTGAGTTTTAGGTGTTTAACCTCTTCAATAGCTGATTAATAACACTTATAAATGGAAATATTTTCATTTGCTCAATGCAGCTAAAGATCCTGAACAGCAAAGAGAAGAAAAACCTGCTCAATATTCTCAGGGAGCAGTATGGATTTTATAAAGAGATGGATTATGTGTTTTTAGTGAATAAGAAAAACAAGATATACATCGTTGTAAGGGACATTGAGCGGCTTAGCCTGGAAAAAATGAGAGTAAACTCTTTTGGAATATATTTTGGAGAGCTGTACAATGATTCTGTCAGGCTGAGCATTGAAGGAAGCCAGATTATTGGAATGAATGCGTCAAAAAACGTCTTTTTGCTTTCTGACGAAGAGCTGGAAAAATGGATAAAAGGCCAGGATATTGAAACAGAAAAAGAGTTTAAAGGATTTGCAATAGTAAAGCACAAGAATGATTTTTATGCTTCTGGAAAAACTTCCAAAGGAAAGCTTTTAAATTATATTCCTAGAGCAAGGGCTTTAAAAGTTTTGAATGACTAGAAATTCCAAGATATGTTTTTGAATCCCTTATGCCTTTAAGAACCGGCGTATGATCAAACCCTTCTTCCTGCATAACTTTCAGTGTTTTGGCAAGATGGTTGTCTGCAATAAACAAATTATCAAAATATGCTTTGCCTTCTTGGTTGAATGCAACAAAAAACGCATATATAAGCCACGGCCAGCTTTCTTTCCTGAACTCAACAAACTCCACGCCTTGCTTTTTATTTTTAAACCTTTTTTTCTCTATTTCTATAAACTTGAGATGCTCTCTGATGCTTTCAGTCTTGTAATGCGCATCTTTTATATTTGGATCCATTTTTGTAAGCAGGTCAAGCTTTTCTGTTCTTATCTGCACTTCCCATGCATAGTTTCTTATTTTAAAAATACTTGTAAGCGTCTGATAGCCTGTTTTGCCAGGCGTATTAAGATAGTCTTTTATTGCAAGAGTTGATCCCTTAATTGGAGTTTCATCAATTACTTCTTTAATTTTTTCTTGCAGCGTTCTGCAAGCTACCATAGATTTCCGGGCTGTTTTTTTATCCTCTATTATGAACCTTAATCCTAAGGGATCTGTCAGCTGGTAGTACAGCTCTGAATCCATCATATCCTTGCCCTGCTCTTTCTGGAATCCGGTAAGATTGACAGCAAGCTTTATTGATTTTTGCTTTATTCTGGCGCTTGCAGATATTATGCCGTATTCATTTTTTTTGATTTTGTCTAACTCTGGATGCACAAAAAAAAATATGTCCTTGCTGACATTGAGCTTTTGACCACAGTTAGTTATAGGGCAGTCTGGCTCGCAATCATTAAAAAAGTTTTGTGTTTCGTCAATAAGTCTTTTGTATTCTTTGGCTGTGAGCTCTCTTATTGGTGCCCTTCTGAATGCTCCTTCGTAGTGGTTGTCGCAATACCCTGAAGACTCTATCCTCTCAACTAACTCCTGTCCTGGCATAATTTTTTTTAAAATATTTGGCATTACTAATGCAAACAAGTCATTCTGGTATTTAGCGCACTCATCAACATATGCATGGTTTACCTTCAGAAGGTTCTGCATGGTGAACTCTTCTGTCGGAATTCTTTGTTCCTCCAGCGCTTTAGCTACTCTTGAAAGAAAGGGATTAATGGTTTTGGCCCTTTTAAATGCATATCCACCATATGGTTCTGCTGCCATTTTTTTGGTTTTTGTTATTGAAAATTTTGCAGGGGTTTAATACCCCTTACTTTAAGTGTGAAATTCTTCAATTCCAAAAATGTGCCTTACAAGATTGCGAGCAAGTAATATCCCAGAGGGATGCCAGCAATCCTTGATTGCTCTGCACCCCAACCTTGAGGTTGGGGATAAGCCTGAGCGGCGCATTTTTGTTATTTTTCTTCTGACATTTTCAGGTCAAATACGTGGTCTTTGCCTGCAAGGTTGAAAACAGATGCAGTCTCCAGCCCTAAAAGAGTTCTGTATATTTCTTTTTTGTCAAAATTTTCTATTCTTGCAATAAACTCTTTGGTTCTTTCTGTGAAGTTATGGCTCAAAAAATTAGCCATCAGCTCTGTGTATCCATGAAACAGGGTATAATTTGGCTTTCCATTGTATCTTCTCTGTTTCAGGGTGCTTGTCCCCAAGAAGCCTGTTTCTGTAAATGTATAGAGAAGGCGCTTCCAGTAATCCTGTTTTCTTTTGCTGTCCATATAGCTGTCTTCAAACTTCTTCACTTCTTTTCTGGCTACCAGGTAATTTGTGGCAAGGTTTTGCTGCAGCTGGTTCCAGAGTATTTCTGTTTCGGGATGCTCCTTTCTCCACTTTTTAAAATGTGTTTTCATTACTGTTGCGACATAAAATCCCTTAATAAGCTGCTTTATGAGATCCATTGCTTCTTTTTGGGGCTCATATCCTTCCAGTGTTGTTATGTTGTCTCCTGAATCACAGCCTTTGCAGGCTAATGCTATCTCCTGAATTTGCTTGTCAGCATCAAAGACAGGCGTAGATTTTATTTTTTTTATTCCCTGAATATACTCCAGCCAGCCAACCCCTTTATTGCTTAGTATATACACTGCACTCATCATTACTGCTGTTTCTTCTGCAAAAGCCTTTAACAAGCCATCACCCAGAACTGTTCTTACTGTTTCAGAAAACTCTTTTTCCAGTTTTTCAAAGACTTCATCAGGATCCTGTTTTTCAATTGCTGCAGATTCTTCGATAATGTCGTGCAGTTTTGCAGCTCCCAACCCGCTCAGTATATATGAGTTTCCATCCCTTCTGGGTATTTCACAGCCTTTGGATTCGCATTTTTTCTTATATATTACTCCGTCTATAAATTTATCTGCAGACTTAGCATACCTCTCGGCTGCGTTGAAACCGTGGATTGCGTAAGGAATCTTTCTGGTGATCCTTTCCATACCTTTGACTTTGTCTATAAGAAATTTTGAAACAACTATGTTGAACAACTTTTCTTCCTTGTTCATAATACTGAAAGCGTCGTTCCAGTTAGGATAAAGGCTTATTAGCTGCGGAAATATGTATAATAGGGAATTAATATCTGCTGTGCCTATTTGTTCTAAAGATTTGACAAGATTTGCAGCCTCTTTTTCGTTTGCAGGTTTGCCTGTACCTAAGTTATGGACAGCACTTACTTTTTCGTCGAGATCGTTCAGGTAGTCTTCTCTGGTCAGGCTCTTATGATTATTTGAAAGTATCCTGCTAAGCTCTTTCGGGTCCATTTGCTCGACTATTGATTCCAGCATTTTACTTGGTAATTATCCTCTATTTAAAAATATAACTCTTATAACCACTATTTAGTGGCTATTTTATGCTCCAAACTTTGTCGCCGACATAATGAATATTTCTCACAACTTTTCCAGAAGTCATCTCCTGCATTTCCGTGCCTGAAAAAAGCGCAATTCCTACGCAAATGGGTTTGCTGTGCTTTTCGTCCCTCACAGCAATCAGCTCGTCTTTTTCAATGCTCTTATCAATCTTCACAATGCCCGGCCTCATGACATCTGCACCGTTTATCAGGAACTTTATTGCAGGCATATCAACAAAAACACTTTTAAGCATGTCTTTTTCCAGCAAAATCCTTAAATGGGGGATTATTCTGTTCTCAAAATGAAAAAAGAATGGCTTGCCATTCACAAAGATATTGTCTCCTTCAACTTCAACATTGTCTTTTTTTGAGAGCTCAAAAAAACTTATTTTGAAATTAAGCTCTTTTATATCACTTTTTCTAAGAGCGCGCTTTCCCATTGTGAAAAATAATTCAAAAAATTATTTTAGGATATCCTCTATTGGCTTTTTCTTTTTTTCGCTTTTTGAAGCAGCTTCTGCCTCTTTTTGCAGGTCAACACCCATCTCTTTGAGCGCAGCTATGTGCATCTGCATGAGCTGCTCAACTATCTGCAGAATCCTGCTAAGCTCCTGCCTCTCCTTTGCCAATGTGCTTAAAGCTCCTTTGTGAAAGCCAACCTGCTCATCCTTTGATTCGCCTTGCTGTTTTTCTGTTTTTTTTGCCATCATATCACCATCGATTTATTGAACATTGCGCAGGGTTGAATATCACAGAGTGATGCCAGCAATCTTTGATTGCTTTGCACCCCGCATGCTGAAAAGCAGAGCTTTTGGCATCCCTTTCAGGACTTTAGTGCGCAATTTTCAATTCCAAAAATGCGCCTTCCATTAGCGAAGGCGTAATATCACAGAGTGATACCAGCAACATCTGTTGCTCTGTACCCCAACCTTGAGGTTTGGGATAAGCCTGAGCGGCGCATTTTTGTTATTTATAAAGCTGAGAGATTGGCCCTTATTTATATATTTTCTTGATGTATTCATCATATACACTTTTCAAATAAGTCACTCCTTTTTCAGAAAACCCCTCCATGATTCCTGTATATGCCATGTTCATTGAAACACCTGCAATATCAGAATCTTCAAGGTCTTTGGCTGTCTTAACCCCTCCTGATCTAAAAACATGAAACTCGTGACAGGCATATTTTTGAGCGTGCTCAACAGCTGCGCTGCAAAGCTCCAAGGATTTCTCCTTCAAAACCCTTCCGCTCACTCCTCCTCCAAAAACAGCTGTAAAATATTCAAAGTTCTTTTTGTCTAGTATGTTAATTTTTTTGCTTATATCAGCATAGTTTATGGATGTGTTTCCAAAAGTCACTCCATCAAATCCGTAGTAAAGCAACTTGTCAACAAGCGTTTTTGCCTGTTCAGGAGTTGAATCATTCGAGAATTTTACAATTACAGGAAGAACTCTTTTTCTGAAAGCCAAAAAATTGTCTCGTATATCTTTTAAAAATGATTTTAGACCTAAATCGTTTTGAGGATGTATGCTGCAAGAGTTTGGACAGCTGTAATTTATTTCTATAAAGTCTGCGCTAGATTTCTCATACATTTTTAAGTCACTTATCAGCCCAACAAGTGATTCTTTATAATTGGATTCTGGGTCAAGGGCAACACTGGCCCCAATCGGAATTAATTTTTTTTTGTACTTTGAAATTGTTTCTGCAACCACTTTTGTTCCTGGATTTGGAAGCCCAAGCCAGTTAGATGCGCACCCTGAAAAAGGATACACTATTAATGGCTGGCTTATTCCTTTTTTTCTGTTGCCTTTTCTTTTTTGAGAGGTTGTGGTTCCTGCAATGAAACCCCCCAGCCCAAAACTGCACGCAAAATAATATCCTTTGCCGCTTTTGAACATTCCTGCTGCATTCATCAATGGGCTTCTGAACTTAATGCCCCAAAGGCTCCTTTCAAGGATTTTTGGATGGTGATATTCAGGAAGTGTATCATTTTGGAGTATCTCCAAAAAAATTTTTCTGGCAAAAGAAAAATAATAGATAGAATACTGCCCCAGAAATCTTGTAAGAGAAGGCCTGAATTCCTTCTCTATTAATGCAATTTTTTCTGCAATCACCAAAACCACCTACATCAATGACTCCCTGTTCATGGGAAAAGGTGTTGTTGTCCTTATATCCTCGCTTTGGAGCACGAACTGTGTTACCCTGTTGAGCCCTATTCCGCAGCCAGAGTGAAGCTGGCCTCCATGATTTTTTACAAAATCCATATACCACCCAAAGTCTTCTATACCTCCTCCAAGAGCCTTCAGCTGCTGGAGCATCAAGGAGTCTTCAAGCCTTTTTTTCAATGGTGGGTATTCAAACTCTCTTTCTGCGCTTCCGACAGCCTCTCCTCCAAATGGAAGTATAAGATCTGCACTGTTCACTATTTCTGGATTTTGGGGATTTCTTCTCATGTTGAAGAATTTTATCTTTTCAGGAAAATGGGTTATGAACAATGGATTTTCCCCAAATTTTTTTACAAGGTGCTTTTCGTGACTGCTTTTAAGGTCATCCCCCCACTTTACGCCAAATCCCTCCAGCGACTTTACTGCCTCAGTATAGGTTATTCTTTTGAATGGTTCTTTCAAAGCAAGCTTTGCAGTATCAACTCCCAGAAAAGAGAGCTCTCCTGAGGCATTTTTTAAGGCAGTGCTTATCATGCTTTTTATCGTGCCTTCTATGTGCTCCAAAAGCATCTCAAAATCTCCTGGAAACTCTATCTCGAGAAGCTGAAACTCTGTCAAGTGCCTTTCGTCGATATCAGGCTCTGCCCTGAAGCTTGAGCCAGTGCAGAAGACATTGCCCATCCTTGGAATCAGTGACTCAAGGTACAGCTGGCCTGTCTGCACAAGAAAGCTTTTTTTCCCAAAGTGGTCAACCTCAAAAAGAGTATTGATATTTTCGCAGCTGCCAGTGGCTTTTGTTATGTGTGGCACAACCACTTCTGTAAATCCATGCTCTTCAAAATACTTTCTTGCACCTTTTATGAGCTCTGCCTCTACTTTTGCTATTGCCCTTACTTCTTCGCTGTTCAGCAGCGACTCTCTTTTTTTTGTCTGCACGAGCTTTTGCTCAATTATTTTTTTCATGTTTTCCCTCCTTGTTATAGCTTCTGCTAGATATGTTGCACTGAATAGCCTGCTCTAGCAGAAACCTTTTATTTTTTTGCAGAGCTTTCGCCAGTGAATAAAATAATCTAGAGAAAGCTCAGACTGTTTTTCATTTACTGTTTACTGGCTGAACTTAAAAAACAAAAAACATTATTTCTGGAATTAGCTGAAAAATCAAGATTGATGATTTTAGGAAAGTTTTTTTGAGAATTTTGGTTTTTTAGATTGTGCAGATCCATCTAAAAAGAAATAGTAGCAACAGCTTTTATTTAAAGTTTATTGTGTTCCAGAATATATATGTTGCAGAAGATAAAATAAGAAGCCCTAATTAAACCTAGTAAAAGCAGGCTTGTATAAATAATTTGCTATATTTTTTTGGAGCATACAAAAACATTTAAAAACACCCAAAACAAATGATGTTATAACAATGAACCAAGGCAACAAGCTTCAGGACTGTGCAGACGACTGGATGAGCAGGGATTTAAAAGTTATAGAGCCTGACAGCAATGTCCAGCTGGCAGCCCAGATGATGGCTAAGGAAGAAGTAGGTTCATTGATTGTAAAAAAACAGGACAAAAATAGCATTTTCGGATTCAAAGAGGCCAAAATTGAGGGAATAGTTACAGATACAGACATTGTCAGGAAAGTTATTGCAAAAAACCTTGCGCCTGAGGCAATCCAGATTCATAAGATAATGAGCAGCCCTGTAAAAAAGATCCCTTCCAATTATCCAATGATAGAGATCTGCAGGATGATGACTGACTACAAAATAAAAAGGCTGCCGGTTGTAAAAGAAGGCCACCTGAAAGGAATGATGTCGATAACAGACGTTATGTATGCGATGGTAAAGCTTGGAAGGTTCTATGACCTTGGAAAATTTGTGGATGAGTATTCGTCAAAAAAAGTTGAGGATGACAAGGCAGAAGATGTGATGAAGGTAAAAAAATGGATGACCAAGCCTGTGCTGACAATCAATAAGGAGACAACCATGCTTGCAGCCTCTCAGATAATGGAGCAAAAAAAACTTGGTGCGCTTCCAGTAACAGCAGGCCCTGGATATGTAATAGGAATAATTACAGATACTGATATGGTGAAGAAAATTGCAGCGACAAGCCTTGATCCTGCCACAGCGCAGGTCCAGGAAATGATGACAAAGGATATCATAACAGGAAGACCTGAGCAATCTCTTTTTGAGGTTGTCCAGCTCCTTGCTGAAAAAAAGCTTAAGCGGCTTCCTATTACAGATGACAATAACTATCTTCTTGGAATAATAAGCATCACAGATATCATAAGCATACTTCTTCAGCTGAATAATGTGTCCCAGGCCCAGAAGCTTGTAAAAATGCTCTATAAGGGGACTGCAGATTATTTTGGGAGATAAAAAAATGTCAGAGCTATTTAGACCCAAGGATCTTGTAATGGACGTGATGACCTCAACAGTTTTTACAATAAAGCCTTCTGCAACTATCCAGGATGCTTCAAAAGTTATGGAGAGCAAAAAAATTGGGTCAATAGTTGTAACTCTGCCTGAGAAAAAAAGATTTTTCAAAAAGTCTGGAGAGCAGATAGTGGGAATAATCACAGATACTGATATTGTCAGAAAGGCCATTTCAAAAAATATCAGGCCCTCAAAAGTTCTGGTTCAGGAAATTATGAGTAGGCCTGTAAAAACAATCCCTCATAGCTTTCCACTTGTCACTGCTTTAAAAATGCTCTCTGAAAACAAAATAAAAAGGATTCCTGTACTTGAGGGTGAGAAGCTTGCAGGAGTGATAACAGTTACTGATCTTCTTATAGCCATGACGCAGCAGGGAAAGCTCAATGTTGTTGGAAAGTTTATCCAGCAGAAGAATAAAAATTCTTCAGACATAATCATGATTAATGAGTTTTTAAAAGCGAAAAACTGGATGGTTTCGCCAGTGCAGACAATAAGCCACAAGTCAACTCTTCTGGATGCAGCATCTTTGATGGCTGAAAAAGGGTTCGGATGCATTCCAATAACAGATGATAATGGGCTGCTTGTGGGAATAATAACAGATACAGACCTTGTAAGAAAAGCAGCAACACAGGACTTGGATATGCAGCAGAGCATGCTCCAGGAATTTATGACAAAGAACCCTGTAACAACAGATCCTGAAAGCTCAATAATTGACATATGCAAGCTGATGATTGCCCACAAGTTCAAAAGGCTGCCTGTTGTGGACGAAAAGCAGATTGTTGGATTGTTAAGCGTTGTCGACATCCTGAACATACTTGTACGGCTGAACGACTCTGCAAACCTTGAAGGAATACTCGCAATGATGAAAGAGGGAAGGGGCACTTAGATTGCTGATTTATGCATAGGTTTTCTGGTTCAGCTTATGAGAATGACAATTTAATTATGGAGGAATAATTTTATATAGTTTTATTTCCTTCCAGATTTCTATGGGCTCGCTTTCCGCACTGGATTTTGCAATAATAGCCACATATTTTTTGATTCTTCTTGCCATAGGATATTTTTGTTCAAAAAAGCAAAAAAGTGATGACTATCTTATTGCTCAGAGAAAACTCGGAACATGGCAGACTATGGCAACCATGAATGCTAGCAAAAGCGGATCTATCTTTATGAGTTTTGTCGCGATGACTTATCTCTGGGGATTTTCAGCAGTCTGGTACTTTATAGGAGCAGTGTTTGGAATTATTCTGTTTATACCATTCGGGCTTAAGCTAAAAGAATACTCAAAAAAGAAATTTTATACACTTGCAGATTATTTCAGGTTTCGCTATGGAAAATATCCTGCTTTTTTTGCATCTATCCTGTCAATTTTTCTTATGTTTGGGTTGGCAGTTCTAAATGTAATTGCAGGAGCAAAAATATTTGTTTTTTTTACAGGCTGGCCTTTTTGGATTTGCGCATCCATAATGACTCTTGTAATACTTATATACCTTCTTCTTGGAGGGTTTAAGGCAGTTGCCAAGACAGACATACTTCAATACGCGGCAATGATAACAATTTTGCTTCTACTGGCGATTATTATGTTTAAAGGCTCATTCATTCCTGTATCCGACTGGAATTTTTTTCAGGCAGACATTACAATAGTAATAGGATTCTTTGTTGTAGGGATTCTTTTTCCTTTTGCATCGCCAGACCTGTGGCAAAGAGTCTACTCTTCAAGAGGAAAAAGCCAGTTGAAGAACGGAATGCTGCTTTCTGTGGGTTTTTATGGGTTGATGGCTTTTTTGCTTGCACTGCTGGCACTCACAGTAAAATCTCAGTTTCCAGGCGTAGACCCTGATTTTGCACTCATAACAGGATTTGGAACTCTTCTTCCTTCAGGGCTTGTGGGGCTTGCAACTGTGCTTTTGTTTGCTGCAATAATGAGCAATCTTGACACGTATATTTTTACAGGCTCTTCGGCAATAGTCCAGGATTTTTCCAAACTGAAAAAGGAGAAAATTGTCAGGAACATTAAAAAGACAATAGTTGTATTTTCTATAGCTATAACTTTGGTAGCTTTGCTGGTTCAGAGCCTTATTATAGGAAGCTATATGTTTGCTGCTTTTTATTCGGTTCTTGCAATTCCTGTGCTTGCAACGTGGATAAAAAAGAGCGTAAAAAAAGGAACAGTTGCACTCTCATTTTTGCTTGGAATTGCAGCAACAGTTATTTATCTTGCAGTTCTGCTCTCAAAAGGAGAAATTACTGCTTCATTGCTTTTTGTATCTGTGGGAGCAAGTTTTTTGGGACTTATAATTGGAGGAATTGCTTCGCTTATTGGAAAGAAAAGTGAATAGGTAAACTGTTTCCATTACTTCCTGAACCTTTTGTCAGATTCTTTCAGATAGTCTTTTACGCGCTCAACTATGGAGTTCATAAAATACTTTTCGATGTTTTCGTGGAATATTTCAAGAAGCTTTGACTTTTCCCTGATCCTGTAATCGTTTTTGATCTTTTCAACAATAAACAGGTCCCTCAGCCTTAGCAGCTGTCTTCTTATGTTTGAAGGAGCTATTCCCAGCAATGGTTGCTTTGACTGCTTTCTTTTTGAGATGACTAATTTTTCCACATCTGTGCTGGTCAAAGGCTTTTTTGCTTTCAGCATTGTATGCAGCACATCAACCATCACATCCCTGGAATCGCCTGGCTGGAGCAAGCCGAGTGAAAGGCAGAGCTTTCTCACAAGCTCCCTGTCTTTTAGCGAAGAAGGCTTTTCATACTTTCTGAGAGTGATCTCTGCAAGAGGAGTATCTCGGGATATCTTTTTCATGAATCTCTTTAGAAAGCAGGAATATTTAAAGGTTTTGATAGTCTACACTTTCCTCATCCAGAGCTCGATGGATTTGCCTTTGATCTTGTCCTTAAGGCTGTGCTCGTATTTTGCGTGCTTTTCTGTGCTTACAATTACTTTTTTGCAGCCGGTCTTTTCAGCAATTGTATCCTGCCACTCAACTGCCGGCCCCCTAAGCTCTTCTGAAGGCATTATCAAAAGCTCTGCCCTGTCCTGCTTCACCATTCCTGAATTTTTTCTGAGCTGCTGAACCCTTCTTATTATTTCGCGTGCATATCCTTCTGATTCCAGCGAAGCAGTAAGCTTTGTGTTCATGAATATTGTGCCGTGCCTGAATTCCATTGCCCCCAAGCCTTCCGGAAGCTTTCTGCTTATCTCCAAAAACTCTTTTTTTATGATGACATCCTTTGAAATTTTTATCTCCTCTGCATCTTTTTTCAGAGCAGAGATGATTTTGTCGTTGTTTTCAGCAATCATATCAACTATTTCAGAGGTTTTTTTGCCAAAGTGCATGCCCAGCATTTTGTAGTTGGGCTTTATTTCTAAGTCTGTGGCTACCTTTTTCAGCAAAAGGGTTTTTGTGTTTACCTGGCTCATTATCAGCTCTTTCAGGTTTTTCACAGCCCGGGATACTTCTTTGTTTTCTGTATCAATTATTATTTCCTGGACAGGCCACCTTACTCCAAGGTTGTGCTTTTCCCTGAGCGCAAGCACACTGCTTATTATGTCCTGAACTGTTTCAGTGTCTTTTTCAAGGTTTTTATCAATTTTTTTCTCCAGGGCTTTTGGCCAACCGCAGAGATGTATGGATTCTTCGCTTAACTCGAAAGCAGCTTTCAGGTTGTGGAATATTTTTTCTGAAACAAAAGGAGTTATAGGAGACATAAGCTTCAAAAGCTCCAGGAATACACCAAACACAACCCTCAACACTGTCTGCTTCTGCTTTTCTGAGCCATGGGCTGCCTTTTCCCTTACAAATTGTATATATGTCCTGCTCAGGTCAAAGTACAGTTTTTCAACAATCCCTGGAGTTTCGTTCAGCCTGTACTCTTCAAACGCTTTTGTAAGCTCTTTTATTGTTGAGTGAAGCCTTGAGACAATAAATTTTTCCTCAGCCTCAAGCTCAAGGGATTTTTCTTTTATAAGCATAGGGCTTATCCCAATTCCCTGGAACAGCTCTATCAAAAAATTCTGGATGTTCCAGAGTATGAGAAGGTTTTTGTTTTTTAGCTCCACATCCTCAAAGTTGTAGTTCATGTCCATGCCTGGAGCTGCAGAGCCTATTGTATAATACCTTAATGTGTCTGCGCCGTATTTGTCAACAACCTCCTGCGGAAGTATATAGTTCTGCAGGGACTTGCTCATCTTTCTGCCCTGGGAGTCATTGATAAAACCGTGCATGTACACAGCCTTATAGGGATGCTTTTCAAATGCAAGGAATCCTGCTATAAGCAAAAGATTGAACCATCCCCTTATCTGATCCTTGCCTTCAAGTATGAAATCTGCAGGAAAGAGCTCTCCGAAGTATTCCTTGTTTTTTGGGTAGTAAAGGCAGGTCCAGCTTGCGGTCCCTGCATCAATCCACACATCCAGGATGTCAGGAATCCTTTTTTTTGTGCCTTTTCCGCACTCTTCGCATGAATAGGTTATTTTATCAATCCAGGGCTTGTGAAAGTCTTCAGGAAGCTTTCCTGCCTTTTCTTTTAATTCATCAAAGCTTCCAATTACATCATAGTCATTGCAATTATCGCATCTCCAGATTGGTACAGGTGTGCCCCAATACCTCTGCCTTGTTATGCTATTATCTTTGAGGTTTTTCAGCCAGGCCTCAAAAGCGTTGAATGCTGCTTTTGGGATCCAGTTAACTTTTTTGTTGAGTGCTATCAACTTTTCCTTTAAATCCTCTACTTTGAAGAACCATTGGTCTGTTGTCCTGAAAACAACACCCTCGTGGCACCTCCAGCAGTGGGCATAGTCGTGGTCAACTTCAGTTGTGGCAACAAGGCTTCCTTTTTCCTCAAGGAATTTGATAAACTTTTTGTCATCCTTTCTTGCAACAAGGCCTTTGAACTTTCCCATGGATGGTCCAAACCTTCCATGCTCGTCCAGCTCGTTGTATATAGGAAGGTCTTCTCTTCTTCCTATTTCATAATCCTCAGGGCCGCATCCGGGTGCGCAGTGGACAAGGCCTGTTCCTGCGCTTGTGTCCACGTATTCCTCGCTCATCACAACTGTATGGATTTTTGTGTTTATTTTTTCAACTTCTTTGTAATACGGAAGGTCTTCGCTGAACGGATGAACATATTTTATGCCTTCAAGCTCTTTTCCTTTGAACTCGTCAATTATTTTGTACTCTTTGCCCACAACACTGCTCATGAATACACCAAGCAGAGGCTTTGAAATGATCCACACTTCACTGCCAACGCTTGCCTTAACATACTCTATTTCTGGGTTGACCATAACTGCCATGTTAAAAGGAATAGTCCAGGGAGTTGTGGTCCATACCAGAAGATATTCATTTTTTTTATCCTTTACCTTGAACTTTAGAAATATGGAGTTGTCAGAAACGTTTTTGTACTCCAGCTCGTGCTTTGCAAGCGATGTGGCGCAGCTGGCACACCAGTGCATGCACTTTTTCCCCTCGTAGAGCCTGTCCTGTTCATGGGCTTTTTTTACCAGCCACCACTCTGCCTCCATAAAGTCAGGGTCTATTGACATGTAAGGGTCCTCAAACTCCATCCACACACCCAGCCTTCTGAAATCCTCGATCATGGTGTGCATGTTTTCAATGCAGAAGTCTTTGCATGCTTTTTGAAATTTTTCCAGACCGTATTTTTCTATCTCTTCCTTTGTTTTCAGCTTAAGCTTTTTTGCAACGCCGTTTTCTGTTGGAAGGCCGTGCATGTCAAAGCCTGCCCTGTCCCAGACATCAACACCATTCATCCTCTTGAATCTCAGGAAAGAGTCTCTGAGAGCTTTTCCCCAGGCAGTACCGATATGGACTTTGCCAGATGTGTATGGAGGGCCGTCTAGATAATAGAATTTTTTCTTTCCAATGTTTTTCTGCTTTGCCTTCAGGTAGAT